>NZ_CP197171.1:2768794-3076438 GCF_052055485.1 Amphibacillus sp. Q70
AGGAGGTTGACTGCAAATCGCAGAAGTTGTCCGCGAATCATGGGAATTCATTAAATACTTGCATAGAAGTAAAAACTCCAGTAAGGGTGAGTATTCGCACTAAGGAAAGCAGCGAGATATTTGCTTAGAAAAATCAGTACTTTCCTTATTTTGAGTCCTGAAATTTTATGCTAAAAGCCTTAGTTTTACTTATCCGATTAATGATAAAATCGTATCTTTTCTGATTGCACTAGCATAAATGTTTTTCTTATTTTGAGTTTTAGTCCTAAGAAAGTTGTTTGGTGAATTAGGAATGTTAAAGTTTTAAGGATTAGAAAACTTATATTCATTTAAAAGGACGGATGCAAGTTTTTCTGATAATCAAAGTTTACTAGTGATTCTTAAGACATAACATGGTAAACTGTTAAAAGATATTCAAAGATAAAAATGATCGATAGTATGGAATATCAATTAAAGCTAGTTTGATTAATGAAATGAATGATACGAACTGGACACTTATTGTTAAGAGAAAATCAATTCTTTTAATGTGTTAACGGTTCGTTCACTGTTATTAGGTCACTGTTTAGTTATGGAGGAAAAACGATGGCATTTAAGAAATGGCCTTTTATGAATAAAAATAAAACCATTGAAGAAAAAGATGATAAAATTAAGATTATACCAGACCATGTGGCTATTATAATGGATGGTAATGGACGCTGGGCGCGTCAACGAGGATTACCTCGTATTGCTGGACACAAACAGGGAATGGATAATGTTAAACGAATTGTTGAAGTTGCAAATTCCTATCAAATCAAAGTTTTAACAATGTATGCATTTTCGACAGAGAACTGGAAAAGACCAGAAAAAGAAGTAAATTATTTAATGAAACTGCCTAATGATTTTCTGAATGTGTATTTACCTGATTTAATTGAAGAGAATGTGAGAGTACAAATGATTGGTCATTTTGAACAATTACCATCACACACGAAAAAAGCTGTACGCCGTGCGATTGATCAAACCAAGCATAATACAGGTTTAATTCTTAATATTGCAATGAATTATGGTGGTCGCTCTGAGATGGTTGAAGTGGTCAAATCAATCGCCGAGGATATTCGCCAAAATCAGATTGATGTTGATCAAATTGATGAGTCACTGATAAATGATCGTTTATTTACTTCTCATTTACCTGACCCGGATTTATTAATTCGTACAAGCGGAGAAATAAGGTTAAGTAATTTTCTCTTATGGCAACTTGCTTATACAGAATTTTGGTTTACTGAAGCTTATTGGCCATCATTTTCTGAACGTGAATTTAGAGAAGCATTACTCGCTTATCAACAGCGTAAAAGAAGATATGGTGCTTTATCATAGTAGGGGAAGGTGTTATTTATGTTAAAAAGAACAATTACTGCGATTATCGCTATTCTATTGTTTTTTCCATTTGTTATTTTTGGTGGATGGCCATTTTATTTAGTGATGCTACTTATCGCATCAATCGGCCTATATGAATTGTTGAAAATGCGCAAAATGACAACTTATAAATTTCCATTGATCTTGACGATCGTGTTATTGTGGACCTTATTATTACCGACGTTAACGATAGAGGGATTTACTTTTCCAGCGATAAGTCAAATGGATATTGTATTCATAACTGCATTATTATTATTAGCTTATACCGTTTTAGTAAAAAATAAATTTACCTTTGAAGATGCCAGTTTCATGCTGCTGGGTGCTATTTACATAGGACTTGGCTTTCACTATTTTATTGTTATACAGGAGATTGGATTGCAGTATATTTTCTATGCGATTGTTGTTATACTTGCTACAGATGTCGGGGCATACTTCTCTGGCAGCCTATTTGGTAAACATAAATTATGGCCAGAAATTAGCCCGAAAAAGACAATTGAAGGAGCAATTGGTGGTGTTATACTAGCCGTTATTGTCGGGACGGTTTTTCATTTAATCATCCCCGTACATGATTCAATTTTAATGGTCATCATGGTCTCGTTATTTGCAAGTATCGTTGGACAAATAGGTGATTTAGTAGAGTCTGCTTATAAACGATATTATGGGGTTAAAGATTCAGGTCATTTACTGCCAGGGCATGGCGGTATCTTAGATCGATTTGATAGCTGGTTATTAGTTTTCCCGTTCCTGCATTTTATTCAATTTGTTGCATAAAGTAGAGGGGTGAGTTTTTGAAGAAAGTGACTTTACTAGGAGCGACTGGTTCGATTGGGCGACAAACCTTAGCGGTTATTCGCGCACATCGTGATCAGTTTTCCATCTATGCATTGGCCTTTGGAAAAAACATCAAAATGGCCCTTCCATTAATAAAAGAATTTGCACCTGAAAAAGTGGTCGTTCAGGATGAAGAAACGAAAGCTAAGCTTAAGCCCTTAGTCACTCATGTGAAGATCCAAGTGGGTTTATCGGGTTTAATTGAAATAAGTACAGAACCTAAAGTGGATCTGCTTGTCAATGCGATAATCGGACGGGTGGGTTTAGAACCAACCCTTAAAGCCATTGAAGCAGGAAAAACAATTGCTATTGCCAATAAAGAAACTCTTGTAACGGCGGGCCATCTCGTGACTCATTTAGCGCGTCAGCATCAGGTTGATCTATTACCTATTGATAGTGAGCATTCGGCTATTTTCCAATCTATACAGGGTGAGAAGCATAATCCTATAAAAAAAATCATTCTTACAGCATCGGGTGGAAGTTTTCGTGATCGGACGAGAGAAGAGTTAGTTCACGTGACTATTCAAGATGCGTTAAAACATCCAAATTGGTCAATGGGTAAGAAAATAACGATTGATTCAGCAACAATGATGAATAAAGGTTTAGAAATTATTGAGGCACATTGGTTATTTAACTTAGACTATGATAAAATTGATGTTATTTTACATAAAGAAAGTATCATTCATTCTATGGTCGAATTTGAAGATAAAAGCGTTCTTGCTCAAATGGGACAATCTGATATGAAGATTCCAATTCAATATGCATTAACATATCCCAATCGCTTGCCATTAACAGCATCGGAATCACTTGATCTAACATCGATTGGAAAACTTCATTTTCAAAAGTTGAATTTTTCTCGCTTTCCCTGTCTGCCTTTAGCCTACCAAGCGGGCAAACATGGCGGGACGTACCCAACCGTTTTAAATGCAGCAAATGAACAAGCTGTGTCATTGTTTCTAGCTGAGCGTATATCCTTTTTAGATATTGAATATTTAATTGAAACAGCCTTGTCAGGACATGATAAAATTGATGATCCTGACTTAGCGACGATTCAGCAGATTGACGTAGAGACCAGAAAAAAGGTACTTGAACAAATATAAGGTAGGATGAAGGAGTGGGACTTTAATGAACACAATTATTGCGTTTATACTCATGTTTGGCTTAATTGTTTTTGTTCATGAATTTGGTCATTTTATTATTGCTAAAAAAACGGGTATGCTCGTCAGAGAGTTTGCCATCGGCTTTGGACCGAAGATTTTTTCAATCAAGAAATCAGAAACCTTATATACTATTCGGATTCTACCGATGGGTGGATATGTCCGAGTAGCAGGAGATGACCCTGAGATCATTGAATTAAAGCCCGGGCAGCATATTGGACTCACTTTCAATGATCAGCAAAAGGTTCAACAGATTATTATTAATAATAAAGCGAAGTATCCAAATGCTCATGTGATTGAAGTTGAAAGTGCGGATCTTAGCCATGATTTAATTATCAAAGGTGTTTTAGTTGGTGAAGAGCAGTTAATGAGTTATCCAGTAGCAGAAGATGCTGATTATGTAATGGATGAAACAGCAACTCAGATCGCTCCATATAATCGTCAATTCGGATCGAAGAACAAACGACAACGAGCGATGCAGCTATTCGCAGGTCCCTTGATGAACTTTGTTTTAACTGTTATCTTATTTTTTATTCTTGGAGCAGCACAAGGAATACCTGTCGAAGAAGCTAGGTTAGGTGAAATCCAACCGAACAGTCCAGCTGAGACGGCGGGTTTCCAAACAGGTGATGAAATTCTTTCAATTAACGATCAATCTATTTCACAATGGGTTGAATTTCAAGCAATCGTTCGTGAAAGTCCTGAACAAGAGCTAACGATGGTTGTGGATCGTGCAGGTGAACAACAAGAGTTAAATGTTATGCCAAGGACAGAACAAATTGAAGATATAACAGTTGGCCAAATTGGAGTCATGCCATATGTTGAAAAATCATTAGCCAAGGCAATCCCATTTAGTATTACTGAGACCTATGAATGGTCTAAGATGATTTTTGAGAGTGTCATAATGTTGGTTACCGGCCAATTTTCGATTGATATGTTAGGTGGACCTGTTGCGATTTATGATGCAACAGACCAAATTGTTCAAACTGGCTTTTGGAACTTTATTAACTGGACAGCTGCTTTAAGTGTTAACTTAGGGATTATCAATCTATTACCCTTACCAGCACTTGATGGGGGCCGTTTATTATTTATCGGCATTGAAGCTGTTCGAGGCAAACCGATTTCGAGCGAGAAAGAAGGGCTAGTACATTTTATTGGTTTTGCTTTATTAATGCTGTTAATGATTATCGTCACGTGGAATGATATCCAACGTTTATTTATGTAAGGGAAATGAAGTAGAAAAAGGTGGATAAGAAATGAGACAAAGTAAAACATTGATTCCAACATTAAAGGAAACGCCAGCAGACGCAGATACAAGTAGCCATAAATGGTTACTACGGGCAGGTTATATTAGGCAAAATTTCTCTGGTGTCTATAGCTTTCTGCCTTTAGGCAAGCGTGTTCTTGATAAGATAGAAGCCGTTGTACGTGAGGAAATGGATAAGATCGGTGCAAATGAAATGCTAATGCCGGCTTTACAATCAGCTGATTTGTGGAAAGAAACAGGTAGATGGGATAAAATGGGCGAAGAATTAATCAGATTACATGATCGCCATGATCGCGAATTTGTGCTTGGTCCTACTCATGAAGAAATCATAACTAGCATCATTCGCGATGAAATAAAAAGTTATAAAAAACTTCCTTTAACTCTCTATCAGATTCAAACAAAGTTTCGTGATGAGCGTCGCCCGCGATTTGGTTTATTAAGAGGACGCGAATTTATTATGAAAGATGCTTATTCATTTCATGACTCAGAGGAAAGTTTAGATCAGAGCTATCAGGAGATGTATCAAGCCTATAGTCGGATCTTTGAACGATTAGGACTAAATTTCCGTGCAGTGATTGCTGATGCAGGAGCAATGGGGGGAAAAGATACCCATGAATTTATGGCTTTAGCTGAAGTTGGCGAAGATACGATTGCCTTTTCGACTGAATCGAATTACGCAGCTAATATCGAAATGGCAGAAGTTCTTGATACGTATCAAGTGTCAACAGAAGAACAAAAGCCTTTAACAAAAGTGGATACACCTAATCAAAAAACAATGCAAGAAGTAGCTGATTTCTTAAATCATGACTTAGATCAAGGGATGAAATCCTTATTATTTAAAGCAGATGACGATTATGTTTTAGTGGTCACAAGAGGAGATCATGAAGTTAATGAAATTAAACTTAAAAACCTTTTAAATGCAAATGATGTGGCATTATTGACTGAGGATGAAGCCTTTGAATTAATGCAAGCGTCATTTGGTTCGTTAGGTCCAATCGGTGTCCCTGAGAAAGTAAAAGTGATTTGTGATTTAGCTGTTCGATCGCTAGCTAATGCTAGCTGTGGAGCTAATCAAGAGGGAGTTCATTATATTAATGTCAATCCATCACGTGATTTGCCAGAGGCAGAGTATGCAGATGTACGCTTTATTAAAGAAGGAGATCCTTCTCCAGATGGTCAGGGTATCATAGAATTTGCTGAGGGAATCGAAATTGGACAAGTTTTTAAATTAGGTAAGTTCTATGCTGAGAAATTAGGAGCCAGTTATTTAAATCAGCAAGGAAAAGCAGCGACAGTTACCACAGGCTGCTATGGGATTGGTATCTCTCGTACGATGGCCGCGATTGTCGAACAGTTTCATGATGAAAGAGGGATCACTTGGCCGGCCCATGTTGCTCCTTACCAGATTCACTTACTCGTCTTAAATAATAAAAAGGCTGAACAACGAGAGCTGGCAGATCAAATTTATCAACAACTTAAAGATGCAGGCTATGATGTGTTATATGATGATCGTGATGAACGAGCGGGTGTTAAATTTGCTGATAGTGATTTGATCGGAATTCCTTATCGAATTACAGTTGGTAAGAAAGCAAACGAAGGCATTGTAGAGTGTAAAGTTCGTCAATCAAATGAACAAGAAGAACGACATCAAAGTGAATTATTAACCTATTTTACAGATGTATTTAATTAATCATCAGCCCTTGTCAAAGATTTAGACAAGGGTTTAACCATTTAACTTTTAGCAGAATTATCACAGATAATCGTCCGTAAAACTTGGGGCAATACGACGTCGGTCACGCAGGCGTTACACACGATGTGGTGGTTTTAGCCTGTGATCCTTCCTAATAGAGAAAAGAAATAAATCTATTGACGGAGGAGGTCAGGTGAGCTAGTGTCCTGATTCACTTAACTAAACAAATGTTGTCGATGGGGAGATCACTACGGTGGGATGATTACCCGCACTAAGGAAGGCTACGACGTATTTGCAAGATTAGCAAAACTTGGCTCATCGCCAAATCTTTATGGCGAATGCCGTCGTTTGACTTAGACGATCGCCAATAAAATTTGATCATGCAAGAATAAGTACCTTACTTATTCTGAGCCCCACTCCCAATCAGTGTCCCCACTGATTAAAGTTTCGTTTTATAGTAGAAAATCTATCTCGTCTGGAGGGAAGGAAATGAGTTTATCCAGTCAAGAAAAAATGAAAGTTTTGTTAGAGCAAATTAAAATAGATCAAAGTGATCAACAAAATTACTTTAATCAAGCTCAATTGCAAAAGTTAGAAGTATTTAAAAAAGAACAACGATGGTATTTCCATTTTAAGATCGAAAAAATATTACCGATCCAAATCTTTCGACTCTTTCGGTTGAAATTACAAGAAGCCTTTTCTTTAATTGCGGCAGTAGACTTCTCAATTGTATATGATGAGCAGACATTGGATGGAGAGGACATGTGCAATTATTGGCGTGATTTTATTGAATTAGAGCCTAATTTGTCACCCGCCTATGCTGATTTATTAAAAAATCATAAACCTAGTGTTGATGGTCAAAAGTTAACGATTAAGACGAGAAATGAAACAGAGGCAACAGTGATTAAAAATCGCATTACGCCAGCCTATAAACAATATTGTCGAAAAAACGGTTTACCACACTGGCAACTTGAGTTCATCACTGAAGCCGCGGAAGATCATTTGGCTAAATTTAACGAGCAAAAGGCTTTAGAGGACAAATTACTCGTTAAGCAAGCGATGGAAGATAAACGAACAAATCAAAAAGATAAACAGCCTAAGAATGAACCTGTTATGATCGGCTATTCCATTAAAGAACCCGCGATTCCAATGAAAGATATTTTCGAAGAAGAGCGTCGTGTGATTCTACAAGGTTATATTTTCAATGTTGATATAAGAGAGTTGCGTTCAGGACGTCATTTATTGATTATTAAAATGACTGACTATACGGATTCCTTTACCGTAAAAATGTTTTCTCGAACGGATCAAGATCAAGAGAAATTTAAATCGGTTAAACCGGGAATATGGGCTAAAGTTCGTGGGAGTATTCAAACAGATACCTTTTCTAATGAATTGGCAATGATGTTAAATGATTTAAATGAAATTAAGCATGAAATGAAAAAAGATTTAGCCAAAGAGAACGAAAAACGTGTCGAATTACATAGTCATACGATGATGAGTCAAATGGATGCTGTTGTTTCCGCTTCGAATCTCGTTGAGCGAGCAGCTAAATGGGGACATTCTGCTATTGCTATTACAGATCATGCTGTTGCCCAAAGCTATCCAGAAGCACATGCGGCTAGTTTAAAACATGGTATCAAAATGCTCTATGGTGTCGAAATCAATTTAGTTGATGATGGGGTGCCCATTGCCTATAATGAAGCAAATCTCAATTTACAAGAGGCAACTTATGTTGTGTTTGACGTTGAAACAACAGGATTGTCTGCTGTTTATGATACGATCATTGAATTGGCGGCTGTAAAGGTTAAAAATGGAGAGATTATCGATACATTTGAACGATTTGCTAATCCGCATCAGCCTTTGTCGCAAACGATTATCGATTTAACAGGTATTAATGATGAGATGCTAAAGGATGCACCAGAGGTTGAACAAGTATTAACAGATTTTCATGACTGGATGGATGATGGTATTTTAGTTGCTCACAATGCCAGTTTTGATATGGGATTCATTAATCAAGGGTTTGAAAAAATTGGGATGGAAAAAGCAAAAAATCCAGTAATTGATACATTGGAATTGGCTCGCTTTATATTGCCACAGCTTAAAAGTCATCGATTAAATATTTTGTGTAAACATTATGGTATTGAACTAACGCAACATCACCGAGCGATTTATGATACTGAAGCGACAGCTTATCTGCTTTGGAAGCTAATCAAAGAAGCTGAAGAAAAAGAAATTACCAATCACAATCAATTTAATAAACATATGGGAGAGGGGAATGCCTATCAAAGGGCTAGACCTTACCATGCGACTTTACTGGCTAAAAATGAGATTGGCTTAAAAAACATCTTTAAATTGATCTCACTGGCACATATCGATTATTTTTATCGAGTGCCACGGGTCCCGCGTTCTAAACTCACAGCTCATCGTGAAGGTATTTTAGTTGGCTCTGCTTGTGATAAAGGCGAAGTATTTGAAACGATGATGCAAAAATCAGCAGAAGAGGCTGAAAGAGTAGCGGAATATTATGATTATATTGAAGTGCAACCCCCAGAAAACTATTATCCATTAATTGATCGTGAACTTGTTCAGAATGAAGCACAAATATATGATATTATTCGCAACTTAGTTGATTTGGCTGATCGATTAAATAAAATATGTGTTGCTACTGGCAATGTACACTATTTAGATAAGCAGGATAAGATTTATCGGAAGATTTTAGTGAAGTCACAAAACGCTAATCCTCTTAGTCGACAAACCTTGCCAGATGTTCCGTTTCGAACAACTGATGAAATGTTAACTTGTTTTGACTTTTTAGATGATAAGAAAGCGAAGGAAATTGTTGTTGACAATACCCAAGTGATTGCCGATCAAATCGATAACATTAGCCCAATTAAAGAAGATCTTTATACACCAAATATTGATGGAGCAGATCAGGAAATTCGAGAAATGAGCTATGACTATGCCCACCAATTATATGGTGAAGAATTACCTGATATTGTCGTTGAGCGAATGGAGAAGGAACTTAAGAGCATTATTGGTCATGGATTTGCTGTTATCTATTTAATTTCACATAAATTGGTTAAAAAATCACTGGATGATGGTTATTTAGTGGGTTCTCGGGGGTCAGTCGGTTCATCTTTAATTGCTACATTTACTGAAATTACTGAGGTTAATCCATTGCCACCACATTACTTGTGTCCAAAATGCTGTCATTATGAGTTTTTTGATGATGGTAAATATGCCAGTGGTTATGACTTACCTGATAAGAATTGTACTGAATGTGGCACGACGTATCAAAAAGAAGGTCAAGATATTCCATTTGAAACGTTTTTAGGCTTTAAAGGGGATAAAGTCCCCGATATTGATCTTAACTTCTCAGGAACTTATCAACCAACTGCACACAACTATACGAAAGTACTATTTGGTGAAGATAAAGTATTTCGAGCAGGAACAATTGGTACCGTTGCTGAAAAAACAGCATATGGCTATGTTAAAGGGTATGGAAATGATCATAACCTCCATATCAAAAATACGGAAGTTGATCGATTAGTTAAAGGTTGTACAGGAGTGAAGCGAACAACTGGACAGCATCCAGGTGGGATTATTGTTGTTCCAGAGGATATGGATATCTATGACTTTACACCGATTCAATATCCAGCAGATGATCGGAATTCAGAATGGAAAACGACTCATTTTGATTTCCATTCCATTCATGATAACTTATTAAAACTGGATATCCTTGGACATGATGATCCGACCATGATTAGAATGCTCCAAGATTTAAGCGGAATTGATCCGAAAACACTGCCGACTGATGATCAAGAAGTGATGAAAATATTTTCATCACCGGAAGTTTTAGGCGTGACAGCTGAGCAAATTATGTGTAAAACAGGAACCTTAGGCGTACCTGAATTTGGTACCCGCTTTGTTCGTCAAATGTTAGAAGATACTCATCCGAAAACTTTTGGTGAACTTGTCATAATATCTGGTCTATCGCATGGAACGGATGTCTGGCTGGGTAATGCGCAAGAATTGATTAATCAAGGTATTTGTAAGTTACCAGACGTTATTGGTTGTCGTGATGACATCATGGTTTATTTAATGCACCGGGGATTAGAAGCCTCATTAGCCTTTCAGATTATGGAGTCTGTCCGAAAAGGGAAGGGTCTGCAAGATGAATGGGTAATTGAAATGAAAAAGCATGATGTCCCTGATTGGTATATTGATTCATGCCGAAAAATAAAATATATGTTCCCGAAAGCCCATGCTTCCGCTTATGTTTTGATGGCGATTCGAATTGCTTATTTTAAAGTTCATCATCCGATTTTTTTCTATGCTGCTTATTTTACTGTTCGTGCAAGTGATTTTGAACTTGATACAATGATCAAAGGTTCAAACGCGATTCGCCAGCGAATTGAAGAGATTTATGCTAAGGGAAACGATGCTTCACCGAAAGAAAAAAGTTTGGTTGTTGTACTAGAAATTGCTTTAGAAATGAATGAACGTGGTTTTTCATTCGGCAAAGTTGATCTCTATCAATCAAGTGCAACAGACTTTCTTGTCGACGGAGATAAACTGATTCCACCGTTTAATGCGATCGATGGACTCGGTACAAACGCAGCCTTGAATATTGTTAAATCAAGAGAAGAAGGCGAATTCCTATCTAAAGAAGATTTACGAGAAAGAAGTCGTATCTCTAAAACCGTGCTTGAATATTTAGATAATCATGGTTGTTTAGCAGGTATGGAAGAAAAAAATCAACTATCATTGTTTTAAATCCATTAACGCATGTTCTCAAAAAATGGGTTGTACAATATATAGCGTTGGTGAGTAAAAAAACAGAACTCATTGACGCTATATTTTTATTTAAATATTTTATGATTTGTCTCATTTATAACTCACGTTATAAACCCGCAGTTAGCCGAACCTTCGCGTTCCATGGGCACGACCTCAGCTAGCTAAGAAAAGCTTAAAAAGCTTTTCTTAGCGGATCTTCGGACGCGTGCTGTTCCCATAGGAGTCTACGGTTCGGCTAACTGCTAATCATCAAATCGTCCGATTTGTCGCAGATCAATTTGTGATGGATGATTCATATTTTTAAATTTAAATATAGAAAACAAGTGAGTTTCCCTTTAGAATTGAAGTCGACTAAAACCATAATCCTGGGAGGGAACTCACTTGTCTACTTGTAATGATATAAGCTTTCTGATCGATGTTCAAGATGAAAATATAACTTTTTCACCTGGTTGTGTGACACTCGGTGAATACAACGGGAAGCCGTGTAAATTTATTAGTGGTGAATTGACTTATGACCCAACCCATTGTGAAAAGTGTGGGATCAAGAATGAAAACTACGTCGTGATTAGAAATGGGAAACAAACATCTAGGATTACCTTGCCAATGGCGGGTACCTCATTAACCTTTCTTAAACTAAAGAAACAGCGTTTTTTCTGTAAAGCGTGTCGGAGTAGTTTTATGGCTAAAACCTCAATTGTTGAAACAAGCTATCGGAACTTTTATAATTATAAAAAACGCATTATGATCCATTTCAAATTCAAAGCAATCGAAACAAAGTCATTAAATAATAACCAAAAAGAATCACGAATCAAAGCAGCC
This sequence comes from Amphibacillus sp. Q70, assembly GCF_052055485.1. Classification (GTDB taxonomy): domain Bacteria; phylum Bacillota; class Bacilli; order Bacillales; family Amphibacillaceae; genus Amphibacillus. The sequence goes on from NZ_CP197171.1 coordinate 2,780,745, forward strand.
TAACGGCTACTTTGATTCGTGATAAACAACTAAATATATGTTGGCTAAAATTCCTCACCAACGTTACTTGACGTAGAACCAAAAAATGAGAGCATGCGTTTTTTACGATATAATGACTTATGTCGTTAAAACTAGCTCCTCTTGTGGATGTATTAAAGACAGGTGTGGGGGTGCCGACTGATAAGGTTGATCCAATCAGATATTTCTGAATTGGAAATCTCTCGACATCTTTCATACTTCACTCCCCCTATCTTATACCAAATTACCATCAATTATAGTATAATATGACATATGTCATATAAATTTAGAAAAGCTCTACGGTGTGCAAAAAAAGTCTCATTTTCCTACTATTTTAGTAGGAACGATAAATACAATGATTGAATTGAAGCTCTAGCATTTATTAATTAACGAGATGTTTCAGATATAATATATTTAAAGGTGGCATTTATCATGCAAGCAGCCGTACTGTATTTAAGAAAGAAATCAGAGACATTAAAAAAAGTTCAAAAGAGTGAAGTGAGATTATCTTACGTGACAACAATAGACTTAAAAGCTTTTCAGTTGAATTCTGGTCCGGTTGATAACCTGTGAAGCGAAATATAAGGTTGATGATGATGAAGAAAAATATTAACTTACTCCTATTTATCTTTATAACAATTTTATTTGCTGTTTACTTAATCTCTCAAAACTCAAATCCTCATATGGGCATACATGTGGCGAAAAACGAGCAAGATGATTTTTATGTTACAGGTTTAGCTGAACTGGGTTGGGGATGGAGCAATGAAATTGAATCCGGAGACGTTATTAAATTGATTGATGGAGAACACCCAGCCAACAATAAGATCGTTGATCAATATAGTAGAATCGAACAAGCCCAAACCATGACAGTTAATCGAAATAGGGTGGAGAGGACTTATCAAATTGATTATTCAACTATTACGTTACAACAAGTTCTCTTTTATTTGGTGTTGCCGATCTTATACTTTGTGCTAGCTACGTTGTTGAGTTTAACCTTGTATCGAAATTATACAAATAAAAGTGCATTTGTCTTAATCTATTTCATGCAACTATTAGGTGTGGGTTATCTCGGTTCAAGCTTATCGGTAAAACTTTTTCCAATTGGTCTAATGACAGTAGATTTTACCTTATTAATCGCTCCGATTTTGTTTCTACATTTCATCTATGATTATATGAAGGAAAAAGGCATCGTATGGTTCTCAAGGAAAATACTCTATTGGCTCTATCTTTTTACCCTGCTTATTTTTATCAGCGTCACTTTTGAACTGATTCAACTTCCGACTAAGCAAGTATTATTAGCGGTCTTTATGATGATTATCACTATTATTAGTTGGTTATTATTTAAAGGATTCAAGCTAGCCAAGACAGAAGATCGTGATTTACAATCTATGTATCGTATGATGTTAAGGACGCTTATGATTGCTATTGCACCATACACCTTTTTATATGCTCTTCCCAACCTGATTTTAAATACTAGTTTTATTCGGTCTGAATTATCGATTGCTTTTATTTTCTATCTCCCAATTATCTTTTTATACTTATTAACGACTGGGAAAATGTACTTGATAAAAATTCATATTAAACAATTGAGTTACTATCTTGTTTTAGCTTTTATCTTTACATTGCCGCTATCAGGGCTCTATTATCTTTTAGCGAAACCGGAATTTCAGTTCTCAACTTTCGGTCTATCTTTTATACCCATATTTAGTATTCTTTTAATTGGTTTATACGTTAAAAATTATTTAGATAGGCGGTTAAGAGTTACTTTATTCGTTGACAAAAATTATTATCAGGAAAGTCTTTATCGTTTTAGTGAACATTTAAAAGATCAAAATAATACAGTTAGTATATTAAGAGCTTTTCAAAGAGAGATAGAAGATGTTTTAAATGCAGAGGATGTCAGGTATTATCAAATGGATCAAGGAAGGCTTTTAGATACTGCAGAACAAAGTTACCAAGCCCTTTTGAAAAAAATACAGCCAAAGCAACTTCATGTCGGGAAAATTATCCAGTCAGGGCGGACGTGGTGCATAACTGTTGGGCGAAAAGCCAATGATGATGTACTGTTTTTTGGTACCCTTGCTGATGGAAGACGCTTAAACAGTGAGGAACATGAATGGCTTGCTACACTTGCTTACTATACGAGTGTGTCACTAGAAAATATGGCGAAAATTGAAGATTTATTGATTCAATTAAGTCAAAATCAAGCCTCGCAGTCAAATTGGATCAATCGATTAATTTTTAATTGGTCAGAGAATGAACGTAAAAAACTGGCTAGTGATATACACGATTCTTTTCTCCAAAAGGTGATTCTTTTAAAACGAAAGATTGATGATAATCACTTGTTTAGTAAGGATTCAAGTAGAAAAGCGTTGGAGCAAGATTTTGAGGATATCATTTTCGATATTAGAGAAACATGTCGAGAGTTAACTCCACCCCTTTTGATGGAAGTAGGTTTAGAAGCTGCATTAAGAGAGTTAGTCAAGAAGTGTAATTTAAGAACCAATATTCTATTCACGATGAGAATAACAGATTTTTTCAATGAAAATCTATTAAGCTCTGAATACAAACATATGATATTCAGAACGATACAAGAATTATTCAATAATGCAATCAAGCATTCGCATGCTGATAAAGTAACTATTACATTAAGCATAACAGAAGAGCAGTTTGAGCTCATTTACTTTGACAATGGTGTAGGACTACCAGAAAAAAATCATCAAGAAGTCGAAAAACAAATGGGGCTGATTGGAATAAAAAATCGGATTGAAAGTTTTGGTGGCATGATTCTATTTCATACTGAACCAAAATCTAATAAGGGATTAGAAATGGTTACCAAAGTGCCAATAACTGATGTCTAATAAGTGGATTAAAATAATCGAGTGACAGAGGAGAGGAAACGCATTGATTAATATATTAATTGTTGATGATCATCAACTCGTTGGCGAAGGGACAAAACAAATGCTCGCTAGTGAACCAGAGTTTAATGTTAAAGTGGTTGTTTCAAGTCAAGAAGTTAAGGAACTTGCCAAAGACGAAAGGTATGATCTTTACATCATTGATTTAAATATGCCTGAAAAAAATGGTTTACAACTATCAACTGAAATCTTATCAATTGATCCAAATGCTAAGATATTAATATATACTGGGCTTGATATTTCACCATATTTTAATCATTTGATTGACCTAGGTGTTTCAGGTTTTATTAGTAAAACTTATACTAAAGAGCAACTTATTCGCTCAGTTTGGTCCATTACTGAAGGTTTTTCTCTAATTCCAACAGAACTCATTTCCCAACTCAGACAGACTGATAGCGAGGTACAACTTAAAGATGGTAAGACAATTTCTATAACAGATGTAGAAAAGAAAGTCATGTTTCAGGTAGCTGAAGGCTTGCGAAATGATGATATTGCAGTAAATTTATCTATGAGTAAAAGAAATGTAGAGAGATATTTAACAGATTTATTTAAAAAACTTCAAGTGAGTTCAAGGCAAGAAGCGATTAAGAAGGGTAGGAAATTGGGATTGATACCTGAGGTTCTAATTTGAGAGACGAATTCATCTTCAACAATTACTGATAGAAGAACATTTAAGGCAAAGTTATTTTAGTAGAAAAAATAATTAATGATAAAAATATAGCTATCTTTCTATTTATACCCGACAAACTTTTACGGTAAACCGCATGAGATTGTCGGTTATTTTTGTAATGGGATGATATATAATTGATTTAAGGGATGTTTTAGTGAAAAAAAGAATCTTTGGCTATGAAATAGATTGCTGATTATAATCCCAAACATAAAAATTGAACGAATCATTTAACTAACAGCAATGGGGGGATAGTATTGAAAAAAGTCTTACTTTTCTTAATTTTAGCAATTATTTTTATTAGCTTTTTCTTATTATATCCACCGTCCAATCAAAAAGCAGGGCAAGATGAAATAGGGTCTCCAGAAGATGAAAAAACAGTTGATGCTTTTCTTACTTCTGTCGGAATGGAGCAAACGTTAATTGATCAAATTCCATTTGGGCAAAAAGAAACGATTTATGACACGTTGGATCATTCAGCAACATTTAAAACGATTCATGTTCAAACATTTTCAGATGAGGATGGTTTCGAAAAAACAACGGATCAGTTGTTTGATCATACAGATGAAATGATTTCTGTTATGAAAACAATTCCGGCAGCTGATTTAACCATCTATGTTGTGATGTTTGAATTAAACGTAGATGATAAAATACAAATAGCTATCTATCCTTCATTTATTTGGAGTGAAAGCGTATCTATTCATAATGATAAGTTTGCTATTGTGCTTGACCCTTATTGGTTTGGAGAACCGCAAAAAAATGGGATGTATGTTTTAGAAAAAAATGTTGAAGGAAAAAGAATTCAATGTGATGCTTTAACTGCTGTTCAAGCTGGACAGTATGGCTATATGCACAACTTCCCAGACGATACGTCTTCAAAGGGTTTTTATGAAATACATACTTATATGTACGCAATTCCAGAGACCTTAGATCCAGTAGAAGGCGGGATTAAGGTTAAATATACCCATGATACAAGCAAGTTATTTAATGCGAAATATGATATGACTTTGGAACACTATCTTGGATACCCGTCAGAAATATTAATCGAGGGTAATACAAAGAATCTTAGGACGATAACGGAGAAATATCCGCTTTATCCATGATTTAACTAGATTGACCTGTTTCATGGATGAATGATCACTTGCTTATTGGGAGAGTTTTGTGAAGGATTTTCCTGATTATACTTTAGGGGGATTTTAAATCATCAAGGAGATTATTATTGGGTGGGAAATGCTCCATATGAAATAAATGGCTGACTATCCTTTCATATATAAGGATAGTCAGTTAATTAATAGAAAAACACAAAGGAGTGCGTGTATGCTGCAAGATATGCTAGGTTACTGCATAGGGCTTTTCGTCTATTCGCCAATCAATATATTAATCCATGAATGTGGTCATGCATTTTTTGTTAAGTTATTTGGCGGAAAGATAAGAAATATATCCATTGGAACAGGTGAGCCCAAACTTACATGGGGAAAAATCATTATAAATAAATATTTCTTTCTATTTGGTTTGGCTGATTTTGATCGTCGCACATTAAAGGTAGATCATAAATTCGCTATTTTTTTAATTTTTTTAGGAGGTGCTCTGTTTAATATCATTACATTAATCGTTGTGATTTTAATCTTTAATCAGTACGATCCGGGACATTTCCTAAAGGGTTATTATATCGGATTTACGATAACCTTAATAGTGAGCGCATTAGTTCCCATGACGTATCCCCATGGCTATGATAGTGACGGGAAACATATCATTCGATTATTTACAAATAAATTTTAACAACAATAGAAAGTTGAAAGTGATCAAATATTAAGATTTGATTGCCTGTAGCCTCTACAACCGAATGGATCATTGATAGTATCAGTCATCATTAATCGCTATGGCTGTAAAGTATAGACATGCGATTCCCAATCACCATATCCTTTTGGATAGATAAAATCGCTTAGTTGACATGATGTTAATAGCTGAATTAATGATCAGGTTGGTATTTTTTTACATATTTATATATTATAATCTGATTAAGTATAAACAAAGCAATTCATTCTAAATGGTAGTAAGCATTAAAATCATTTATTATTCAAATGATGAGTATTGTGTAAAAAAAGAATCTATTTCCTCTTTGGATGGCGACCTATTGTTTTTAATTGTATGTCTGCCGGTCAATTTAACTATAGACTGATTTCAAAAAAATTAAACTGATAGAGGTGATTTCAAAGATGCTGATTGAAGTTAATCATTTAACTAAATATTATGGAAAAGAAGAAATTTTCCGTAATATTTCTTTTCGTGTTGATCGCCCTAAAATCATTGGACTTGTAGGTCCGAATGGGGTGGGGAAAACGACGTTATTAGACATTTTGACAAACTTAATTCCATATCAACAAGGGGAAATCAAGATCCTGAATAGGAATCATCGCGATAAAGAATTATTTAAGGAAATGGGTTATATGCAAGATCATGTCGTGTTATATGACTATTTAACTGGCTACGATCATCTGCAATTTCTTGGTCAAATTCATAAATTGCCGCATCAAAAACTACTTGATACTGCGGAATTAATTGGCACCTCCACTTACTTAAACAAAAAAGTCAAGCATTACTCATTGGGAATGAAACGGAAGTTATTGCTAACGATGTCACTCTTACATGATCCTAAGCTTCTTTTATTAGACGAACCTTTAAATGGTCTTGATCCAACCAGTACGATCCAGTTAAGAAATACCTTGAAATCGGTATTTGAACAAGGAACAACCATCCTATTATCTTCACACCAGTTATTTGAAATTGATCAATTGACAAAGGATATCTTCTTTTTAAAGGACGGACAGTTAATCGAGAAAGATTTAACAGACTATCTTCACCACCAATATGTCTTAACATTTGAAAAAACGGAGCCATTGATTGAAATATTAAAGGAACAAAAACTTACCTTTAGGCTGAATCAAAGGGATCTGGTTTGCGAGATTCAAGATAAGCAAACCTTGCAAAAAACCTTGCGTTTATTAGATGAGCGACAAATTTATTTTAAATCACTTGACCAACAGCATAGTGGTAGCCAGTCCCTCTATCAAAACCTGTATTTGGGTGAAAAGGTATGAAGGGTGTTTGGTTTGAATTAAAGAAGCTATCGAAGCAACGGATATTATTTGCTATGTTACTCGCTGCTTTTGTAGCGGTATTCGCTTTATTTTGTACATATAAGCTCAATGAAACGGATCTTTCCGAGCAAGCTTATGGCGAGTTGAAAGTATTTCAGGTAGAGACGGATCGTATTCATAATCAGCTTCGAGAAGAAAAGGAATTCACCTCTAATTGGTCAGAAGCTCATCAACAACAGCTGGATCAGATCATTGATTTACAGCATAAACTATCAAATTGGGATATTGCGATTTTTGAACAAAATTGGCAAGCAGTTATTGAAGAACGGTATGATTTTTTACAAGCGAGTGAACACTTTGTTGCACAGGGTGGGGAGCTTTTTCAACCCTCAGCGCAAGAACGGGCGATGCTGCTCGAGAAAACAGAGTGGTTGCTGAACAATAATCTTCAATTTGAGAATGAAGAAACGCCTCTATCGCCCCATTTATTTTTAAAAAAGGTTGCTGACTTACTGTTTAATTTAGCTGGGCTTGTCTTATTAGTTGTTTTTTTAAGTCATACGGTTTGGCAAGAAAAAGAAGAGCAAACTTGGCTGTTACTCAGGATTCAACCGAAGCGACTATCCAGCTGGTATATTGAGAAATTTATTGCTCAGATGATCGTTTCACTGGGATTTGTTTTTGTTGTGCTATTGTTTGGATTTAGTATATCGGCATTAACTAGTGATATCCCACTAGCTTTAGGCTATCCGCACCTTGTACAAGTGGGGAATGAGCTACAACTCATCTCAACACAAGCCTATTTAGTCAACCAGATTTTATTGTTTTTATCTGCCTGTCTGATCACTTTCAGTTTAATTATATGGATGAGTCGCCTGTTTAATCGACAATTTATCGGCTCCATCACGGTATTCCTTGTCTTACTATTCGGCTATTATTTCACCAGTGAAATTGCTTTTATCCAAGTCAGCTGGAATCCCTTTTATTTGTATCAGTTGATGGGAGAATCAAGCCAGATTTTACTGGCAGGTGAAACCTATCATTATTTAGTGGCTATCATCTGGTCAGCTTTATTCCTTGGCGTGGTCATTTTGTTAAACAATCGAACAATCGGTCAAAGTGAGCGACATTTACGAACACCAGCAATAACGGACCTGAAAATAAAAGATAAAAAGACATTATGGGGGCAACTCCTGTCTTTTGAATCGCTCAAAATAAGACGAGAAGGCAGGCTGTTTCAATTGCTATCGATTTTGCTTTTTTTAGCTGTGTTTGGTTTTGTCGTGGCAGCAATGGTTTCAGACCATATCGAACAGACGCATATTGAGGCTTTGGAAACAAAGGCAGAAGAAGCTGATATATATAGCAAACGTTATGAGGAAATGGCTGAAGAATTTAATAAACAGGCTGATTGGGTAGAAGTAGTAGAAGATGAATCAGACTATAATATGGAGAGAGCGCTAGTCACAGCTGATTTTTATCAGGAATATAAGCAAAGAATTGAACAAGCGATTCAAGCTTACCATACTCAGGATTGGCAAGATTTCTATCAATTTCAGCTCTTTCAGATCGAATTTCAGTCAGGTCAATTTGACACAGGGTTGCTTGATAATAATCTGCAAACTTTTTTTGGCCGGTTTAAATTTTCGGTTGCTGAACAAGAAAAGCTATATTTGATCGAGCATCAAATTGAACCGGTATTTGGAGCGGATTATCTGCCGACTATATATGAGTATGAAGCAGATGAAGAGGGTATTTTATTTGAAAATCAAAGAATTGATCACAGTGGTTTATTTCTACTGTATGTATTGTTTGATCAATATATCTACTTGATCTTGCTGTTACTTATTGTTGGCTTATTAGGTATGGGTTTAGCTGAAGAGTATGGTAAATATCCAACGATTCGGATAGTCGCTACGTTACCTTTCTCTCAGCAACGGTACTTTTATGCTAAATTAGTTCATGCGGTTTATCGATCCCTTTTGCTTGGAATCGGCTTTGTCGTTTTTATTGTTATTCTAGCCACTGTATTCAATCGTTTTGGGGATTGGCATTATCCGATTTTGCATTATGATCATTCGAGTTTGATTTACAACGCAGACTATTCCGGGGTGATTGCTGATCAGAATGGTTACCATTTCATCAGTATAGGCTCCTATGTTTTGCAAGCTATCAGCTTATTTAGTTTAGTGCTTATTTCCTTAATGATTTTGACCCATTGTTTAGCTTTATTTGTCAAAAAACCACTCTTTGTTTATGTATTAGCTGCGGGTTTAGCGGGAGTGGGATATGGCTTAACGGTTGCCGTGATTCCCGAATTCAGTCATCTGTCACCCTTTCTTTATTTAAATATCCCGAAAATCCTGAATGGTGAGCAAATGATTCACCTTGATAATCCAGCGATACAAACGGGGACAGGGCTTCTGGTTCTGGGCATTTCAATTAGTTTACTTCTATTGCTTAGTTCTCTTGCCTCTAAAAAAGAGCGAGCTGTGAACTAAATGATCAAACGTTTATCTTAGGAGTGGTTGACAAGTGAAAGCAAATGACTAGAGAATGATCAAACCCCAATGTGCTAACTTCTCTGGTGGCTCATTGTCATCTTGAATGTCGACACCCTTACCTCTCCACTTTAAATGTCTGTGGAAATAAAGTGGAGGGGGTATATGTTACAATAGATGAAGAATGTATGCTTATTGAAAAAATCATCCAATTTAAAAATGAGGTGCTTAATGATGCAATCTATTATTTTCGATTTTAATGGGACTTTGTTCAGCGATACAGCCCTACATGAACAAGCTTGGCAACAATTTATTCAAGAACTAGTTGATCGAAAATTTACAGAGGAAGAATTCCATCAAATTCATGGACGGACGAATCATTTGATCATTGAAGGGGTTCTAGGGAAGACAATTACTAAAGCCGAAGGAGAAGAATTATCTGAACGAAAAGAAGCGATTTATCGTGATCTGGTATTGAAAGAAAATCAAATGCAGCTGATTGCTGGCGCAACAGATTATTTTGCTTTCTTAAAAGACAACCAACAGCTAATGAATATTGCAACAGCTTCGCCAAAAACCAATTTAGACTTCTATTTTGACGTGTTCCAACTAGATCGCTGGTTTGATTATAAGCAAGTGGTCTATAATGATGGTTCGCTAGCAAGTAAACCAGCCCCTGATTATTACATACAAGCAGCTTTAAATGTGGGAGCTAATCCTAAACAAATGATTATTTTTGAAGATTCATTGATTGGTCTACAGGGTGCACGTCATGCGCAAGCAAAGCAGATTATCGCTGTGGCGACAGCTGGTAATCATGAGGAACTAAATAAAACGGGGCTAGTGGATTTTGTCATTGATGATTTTACAGATTCTCGTATTCAACAAATGATTTAATACAAAAGAAGGAAAGTTCATTAATCACAAATTGTTTAGTTTTTCCTTGTCAGTATAAGTAAAAAAATAAACGCAGGAAATTGTGCTTAAATGGGTTTGTAATGTAAAGGTAATCAATGTGTCATGTAAATGAGGGTTATATTCAGCAATGACTTGATTTTTTAAAACCCCTATGTTACAATTCACTTAGTTTTAATGAGTACGGAGAATGGAGAGTGGGCTTGACCCACTCTTTCTTATCGATGTGATCTTTTTGCTTGAATCCCTTGTCATATGGCAAGGGATTTATCATTGCTTATTAAAAGAACGAATGGAAGTGAACGAATCTATCACTAGGGAAAAAACTAAACCATTTTTTAAAAAATAATAATGAAAAGATGGTTAATGTATAAACTAGTAAAAACTTGTCTTATTTATAGATCATCCCTATGTGACACGAATAATCAGGAAAACTAACTTTGACTGATGGAAAGTTTACTTTTATTGTTGACATAGCTAGATAAGAAGGAGGTTGTAACATGAGTATGCGCATTGCAGATCGTACAAAAGAAATCGTGAAACCACTGTTAGTAGAGATGAATTTGGAGCTCGTTGATATTGAATATGTTAAAGAGGGTAAAGAATGGTTCTTACGTGTTTTCATCGATAAACCTGGTGGGGTAGATATTGAAGAATGTGGCCAAGTTTCGGAACGATTAAGTGAACAATTAGACCAAATTGACCCGATTAAAACGCCATATTATCTTGAAGTATCTTCTCCAGGAGCAGAACGTCCATTAAAAAAACGGGAAGATTTACAGAATCACATTGGTGATAATATCTATGTCACATTATATGAACATATCGATGGAGCAAAGAGTTATGAAGGAATATTAACAGCTTTTGACGAAACAGATACAGATAAGGTAGTTATTGAATTTAATGACAAGGGTCGAAAAAAACAAGTCGAGATTCCTTATAAAAAAATTGCAAAAGCTCGACTAGCAGTATCGTTTAATTAGAGGAGGAGAGAAAAGTGAGTAAAGATCTTTTTAATGCCATTCACCATTTAAGCGAAGAAAAGGGTATTGATAAAGATGTGCTAATTGAAGCATTAGAAGCAGCTTTAATTTCAGCTTATAAAAAGAATTTTAAATCAGCGACGAATGTTAGAGTGGATTTAAATGAGGAAAATGGCACAATGAAAGTTTATTCAAGGAAAGAAGTTGTAGAAGAAGTAGAAGATCATAATCAGCAGCTTTCCTTAGACGAAGCGATTGAAATCAATCCGAATTATCAAATTGGGGATGTTATAGAAGTGGAAGTTACCCCTAAAGATTTCGGTCGAATTGCCGCTCAAGCAGCTAAACAAGTTGTTACCCAACGGGTTAGAGAGGCTGAACGTGGGGTCATTTACAGTGAGTATATTGATCGTGAAGAAGACATCATGAACGGCATTATCCAGCGTGTTGATTCCCGTTTTGTTTATATTAATTTAGGGAAAATTGAAGCAAAGCTAGCGAAGCCCGAGCAAATGCCAAATGAAGATTATCAAGTTCACGATCGGATTAAAGTATTTGTGACCAAGGTTGAAAACACCAATAAAGGTCCACAAGTCTTTGTGTCCAGAGCTGAACCAGGTCTATTAAAAAGATTATTTGAAACTGAAGTGCCTGAAATTTATGACGGTACGGTAGAAATTCGATCAGTAGCTAGAGAAGCAGGTGACCGCTCAAAAATATCTGTTTACGCCGAAGATGAAGAGATTGATCCAGTGGGCTCCTGTGTGGGTCCTAAAGGGCAAAGAGTTCAAATGGTCGTTGATGAATTAAAAGGGGAAAAAATTGATATTGTTGAATATTCAGATGACCCTGTCGTCTATGTGTCCAATGCATTAAGTCCCTCAAAAGTGAGTCAAGTAATTGTCGATGAGGAACAGAAATCAACAACAGTTATTGTCCCAGATAATCAGCTCTCATTAGCAATTGGAAAACGTGGGCAAAATGCTCGGTTAGCAGCTAAATTAACAGGCTGGAAAATAGACATAAAAAACGAAACTGAAGCTAGTAAACTAGGTATTTTTACCGAAGATCATTCAACAGAGTCAGACTATCAGCCCCTTTTCGATGAAGATTTGTTTGATTAAGGAGGATAGTGACAATGGCTAAAAAAAATAAAAAAATTCCACTTCGTAAATGTATTGTGACAAATGAAATGAAACCGAAGCAATCATTGATTCGTATTGTCAGAACTAAAGAAGGCGATGTTTTCGTCGATCCAACAGGAAAGAAAAATGGTCGTGGTGCTTATGTGTCAATTGATCAGAAAATTATTGAACAAGCCAAAGCAAGTCAAGCAATCGAACGACATTTTCAAGTTAATGATATTGAGCAAGTGTATCAAGATTTATTGAGTGTTACAAATGGTGACAACATTGAGTAAAGAGCAAAAGTACTTAAACATGGTTGGTTTAGCAACACGTGCTCAAAAGATCTCAGTTGGTGAAGATCAAATTTTGAAAGATATTAAACGTGGATATGCAAAACTTCTTTTAATTGCAAATGATATTGGTTTTCAAACACATAAAAAGCTTACCGACAAATGTCAATTTTATCATGTCCCTTATCGGATCGTTACAGATAAAGAAAACTTATCTCATGCAATAGGTAAAACAGGAAGAGTTGCTGTCGCCATAACGGACGAAGGGTTTGCTAACAAAATTTGCTCATTGCTCGACTAAAAAATTTTTAGGGGTGACTGTATGGCTAGAGTAAGAGTATATGAATATGCCAAACAACAAAATGTATCAAGTAAGGAAATAATTGAGAAATTAGCAGAGTTAAATATCGAAGTATCTAATCACATGTCAACGATTTCGCAAAATGAAGTGACTAAACTAGATGAGATTTACAAGAAAAAGGTCAATGCAAATGATCAGAAAAACGTAAAAAAAGCAACAAAACCTGAGCAAAAGAGTAAGAAAAAAGATAATAAAAAGCAACAACCAAGGAAAGAATCGAAAAAAGAGGCAGCTAAACAAGTTGATAAGTCGGCTGGAAAGAAAGCGAATCGTGTGATTAAGTATTCGGGAACGTTAACCGTTGGCGATTTAGCCGAGAAACTTGGGAAAGATACCAATGAAATCATTAAAAAATTAATGTTATTAGGTGTAATGGCGACAAAAAATCAAGATCTTGATGATGATTCGATTGAATTAATTAGTACAGACTATGGGATGACTGTCGAAAAAGAAGTAGAAATAGAAAAGACGGATCTGTCCCAATATATTGAAGAGGATGACGAAGATCAATTAACAGAACGCCCAGCTGTGGTTACAATCATGGGTCACGTAGATCATGGTAAAACAACCTTATTAGATTCTATCCGTCAGACAAAGGTTACAGCCGGAGAAGCTGGTGGAATTACTCAACACATTGGTGCCTATCAAATTCGGGCAAATGATAAAAAAATTACTTTCCTAGACACTCCAGGTCACGCAGCATTTACGAGCATGCGTTCACGTGGAGCACAAATTACTGATATTGCGATCTTAGTTGTAGCAGCAGACGATGGGGTTATGCCTCAAACAGTAGAAGCTATTAATCATGCTAAAGCAGCTGAAGTACCCATTATTGTAGCTGTTAATAAAGTGGACAAAGAATCAGCGAATCCAGATCGTGTGATGCAAGAATTAACGGAATATGAACTCGTTTCTGAAGAATGGGGAGGCGACACGATTTTCGTTCCGCTTTCTGCCTTACAAGGTGAAGGAATTGATGATTTATTAGAAATGATTTTACTTGTTGCTGAAGTTGAAGAACTAAAGGCGAGTCCAATCAGTCGAGCATCTGGTACGGTCATAGAAGCAGAATTAGATAAAGGTCGTGGTTCTGTTGCATCGTTGCTTGTTCAAAGTGGGACATTAAGAGTAGGAGATCCTATTGTTGTTGGTAATACGTTTGGGCGTGTTCGAGCGATGGTCAATGATCTGGGTCGCCGTGTTAAAAAGGCTGGTCCTTCAACACCTGTGGAAATAACAGGACTTAGTGATGTTCCGCAAGCAGGAGATCAATTTGTTGTTTTTGAGGATGAAAAAACTGCCCGTCAAATTGGTGAGCTTCGAGCTCAGAAACAAATTGAAGAACGAAGAGGAAGTCAATCCAAAGTAAGTTTAGAGGATTTATTTGAACAAATTAAACAAGGTGAGATTAAGGACATTAATATTATCTTGAAGGCAGATGTCCAAGGTTCTGCTGAAGCACTAGCTTCATCATTGCAAAAAATTGATGTCGAAGGTGTCAAAGTAAATATTATCCACACAGGCGTAGGGGCTATTACAGAATCAGATATTATTCTGGCAAGTGCATCGAACGCCATCGTCATTGGCTTTAATGTTAGACCAGACAATAATGCGAAAAAGTCAGCTGAAACTGAAAATGTTGATGTTCGCCTCCATCGCATTATTTATAAAGCGATGGAAGAAATTGAAGCGGCAATGAAAGGGATGCTTGATCCTGAGTTTGAGGAGAAAGTCATCGGTCAAGCAGAGGTTCGTGAAACATTTAAAGTTTCTAAAATTGGGACTATCGCAGGTAGCTATGTTACCGATGGGAAAATTACACGTGACTCAGGTGTTCGTGTCATTCGTGACGGAGTGGTTATTTTTGAAGGTGAAATCGACTCACTCAAGCGATTTAAAGATGATGTTAAAGAAGTTAGTCAAAATTATGAATGCGGGATTACCTTAAAGAATTTCCATGACATTAAAGTAGGCGACATCTTCGAATGCTTTGTTATGGAAGAAATCGAACGTAAATGATTCTTTATGTTGAGTTAGATTGTTTTATTTATGAAGCACAATCATTAAAAGACAAGCGTTCTGTCGTAAAAAAGGTTATTACCCGGTTGCAAAACAGCCATAATATCACCATTAGTGAGCTTGATTATCAAAACCTTTGGCAAAGAGTCCGATTAGGGATTGCCACGATTTCACCAGATCGAAAACATGCTGAACAAGTGATCGATGCCTGTTTAGCTAAAGTCGATTCTTTTCCTGAGATTGAGTATACAAGTGTAGAACGACAGTGGTATGGATAATAATAATGGTATCCTACAGAATTTGAGGTGAAAGCTAATGAGTCAGATGCGTGCGAATCGAGTCGCTGAAGAAATAAAGAAAGTGATTGGGGATATTATTACGCGTAAATTAAAAGATCCTCGCATTGGGTTTGTGACGATTACTGATGTTGAGGTGACTGGTGATTTACAGCAAGCAAAGATTTTTCTTACCGTATTAGGCAATCAAAATGAAGACCAAGAAACGTTAGCGGGTTTAGAAAAAGCAAAAGGCTTTATTCGGTCAGAAATCGGTAAGCATATTCGTTTACGAAAAACCCCGGAAATTTTATTTGAAATTGATAAATCGATTGAAACGGGTAATCGAATCGAACGCTTAATCCACGATTTAAATCAATCAGAAGACTAAGTTTTAAAACCCTTGTTCAATAATAAAACAAGGGTTTTTTGCTTGGAATAAAGCAAACCTATTAATTTTTGGGGAGGCATTTATATGAACGGTATTGTGCCATTATGGAAACCAAAAGGAATGACATCACATGATTGTGTGATGAAGTTACGGCGGATATTTGCCACGAAAAAAGTCGGTCACACAGGCACCCTTGATCCAGAAGTGGAAGGTGTTCTCCCTATTTGTATTGGGGAAGCAACAAAAATTGTTCCTTATTTGACCGATACACGAAAAACCTATCAAGCAGAAATTACTTTAGGGATCGCTACCGATACTGAAGATCAAACCGGGACAATGACTCAAGCCATTCCCGTCGAAGAACAATTTACAGAAGATAAACTTACCCATGTATTAAACCAATTTAAAGGAGAAATTGATCAATTGACACCGTTATATTCAGCTGTAAAAGTTAACGGAAAGAAATTATATCAATATGCCCGAGCTAATCAACCGGTTGAACGTCCAATGCGACGAGTCACGATTCATTCGATTAATTATCTAGCAGGAACTTTGGAATATTCAAATCAGCTTGCTAAATTCAGTATCATAGCAACAGTATCAAAAGGAACTTATATTCGAACCTTAGCTGTCGATATCGGTGCGTCATTAGGTTATCCAGCTCATATGTCACATTTAGTTCGGACGGAAACAGCCGATTTTAACCAACGTGATGCCGTGACTTTTGAACAGCTAGAATTATTGCAGGAAACGGATCAACTAGCGTCAGTTTTAGTTCCCATTGAAGCGGGCCTAACACATTTACCTAGTCATCAGATCAGTCGAGAGCTAGCTGAGAAAGTATCGCATGGTCAAAAGTTGCCAAGACCAGTCGATTGGCTAGAAGATCAACCCTATCGATTAGCATATAATGGGCAAACGCTAGCCGTCTATCAGGTCCATCCAGAAAAGAAAGATCAAATTAAACCCCTTCGTGTGTTTAATTTAACAGAATAGGGTATGGAGTCAATGGTGCCATTTTAACAAGGAGAAATAGTCTAAAACTCGTTGTCTTTAGAGGGATTCAGGCTGTTTTTTCATATCCTGATCTACTCCGTTGTCGTGTTAAATGCGAAAGTTGTATATTTTATCGGATTTCCGACAGAAGACTCCCACTTCTAGGAACATGAAGGGCATCGCCCCGTGAGTAAGTGGGAGATGAATGTGGGTTGGCGCTAGCCAAAACATCTCTCTTATGATATAATGAGAACATATATTCCTATTAAGTGAGGTGAGATGATGTTAGTCAATAAAGCCTATAAATTCCGCCTCTATCCGAATAAAGAACAACAAATCCTCATGAATAAAACGATCGGTTGTTCACGGTTTGTTTTCAATCACTTTCTAGCCAAGTGGAATGAAACTTACAAGGAAACGGGTAAAGGACTCAACTATCGTTCATGCTCTAAACAGCTTCCCGCTTTAAAGCAGGAATATGAGTGGCTAAAAGAAGTCGATAGTATTGCCATTCAATCAAGTGTCAAACATCTATCTGAATCTTTTGCGCGCTTCTTTAACAAACAAACAAACAAACGCCCCACGATTTAAGTCTAAAAGGAACCCGACCCAATCGTATACAACGAAACACACGAACGGAAATATCGCAGTCGTGGGTAATACAATCAAGCTGCCAAAATTAGGGCTTGTCAAGTTCGCTAAAAGTCGTGAGGTCGATGGACGCCTTCTAAATGCTACGATTAGAAGACATCCAAGTGGTAAATACTTCATTTCTATCCTTGTTGAGACAGAGGTAGACTCACTCCCTCAAACGAAGCAATCAACAGGGGTCGATGTGGGCATCAAAGCGTTTGCCACACTTTCAGATGGGACGACGTATAAGAACCCTAGATGTTTACGCAGGCTAGAAAACAAATTAGAAAAAGAACAACGCAAACTGTCCAGACGATATAAACAAGCCAAGCAAGATAGAAAACCCCTTCATGAAGCGAAAAATTATCAAAAACAACGTGTCAAGGTCGCTCGTATTCACGAAAAAATTAAAAATGTCAGAACAGATTACTTGCATAAAGTCAGTACTGAAATTGTCAAGAATCACGACATCATTGGTATTGAGGACTTACAAGTATCTAACATGCTCAAAAACAAACGATTATCAAAAGCCATTAGTGAAGTCAGCTGGTCAGAATTCCGTACGATGCTTGAATACAAAGCCAAGTGGTACGGAAAGGAAGTCGTAGCCATCGCCAAAAACTTCCCTTCTAGTCAACTTTGTTCGCATTGTGGCTATCGACATCCAGACGTTAAGCATCTCGCCTTACGCATGTGGCAATGTCCCTCATGCCATAGAGCACACGATCGAGATCTTAACGCAAGTAAAAATATTGAAGTTGAAGCCATCAGACTTCTAACTGTCGGTACGACAGGGATCGCCTAATCAATAATCAACCATTAGGTTGGTGTTCTTAGGAATCTCCCTCTTCAAATTTCATTAGAAATTAAGGGGTGAGTAGTTCAATACAATAAGTCAGGATAGTGGCTAACAAGAAATGAAAAAGTGGAAAAGTCTTATGTTAATGAAACGAGTAAAAAGTGTTTTGAAAAGTGACTCCTAGGCGTTTTTACAATGTGGACTATTTAGGTAAAAAGAGCTTGAAATAACGCGAAAAAAGCTGATCCTATCAACCTAACCTGAGATTGTTGAGTGACAAAGAGCTTGAAAAATTTTACTCATATTCGGTTTAAGTCAATGGCTATCTGAGGTAAAGTATTATAGCTAAGGATTTTGAGTCGAAAAAGCACAAATCAGATTTCCGAAATCAATCAAAAATGTTATGATAAAAGAACAGTCAATATTTTAAAGCTATATGAGGAGAAGTATGATGAAAATAGTAGAATTAACTTATCCCCATGATTACCGCCCAGATGTTGATGAGGAAGCCGTTTGTGCGATTGGCTTCTTTGATGGTATTCACAAGGGACACCAACATGTATTACAAACAGCTAAAGATACGGCTGAGCGTTTAAATAAAAAATTAGCAGTGATGACTTTTACTCCGCATCCACTAGAAATTTTAACTAACAAGAAGTCTAATATTACTTATTTAACGACATTTGAGCAAAAAAAGAATATTTTAGCTGATTTTGGTGTAGATCTTTTATATTTAATTCATTTTGATTTAACAGTAGCCCAATTGGAACCCCAAACATTTATTGATCACTATATTGTCGATTTAAATATTACTCAGCTTGTCTGTGGTTTTGATTTTACATATGGTCATCGTGGGGCGGGTAATGTTCATACGATACTTAATCATTCAAAAGAGCGATTTGGTCTTACTGTGGTCGAGAAATTTAATGAAGAAAATCAAAAGGTGAGTTCAACGCGAATTCGGCAATTGTTAGCGGAGGGAAAAGTTGACCAAGCTAAAACACTTTTAACTAGACCCCTAATGACTAATGGAAAAGTCATCCATGGCCACAAAAGAGGAGGAGAAATGGGATATCCGACAGCTAACTTAGCCGTCGACCCTGCGCAAGCCTTACCGAGATTAGGAGTATATTATGTGACCGTTGATGTGGATGGAGAAAGACTACACGGAATGGCAAGTTTGGGCTATAATCCAACCTTTGATGATTCATACGATAAAAATAAAATTAAAATTGAAGTTCATCTTTTTGATTTTAACAACGATCTTTATAATAAATCTGTAACGGTTTATTGGGAAAAGTTTATTAGACCTGAGTATAAGTTTGATAGTGTAGATGGACTCATTAAGCAGTTAAAACAAGACGAAAGAGAAATTCGTCACTTATTTTAATGAAATCGTCGAGAATACTTGCTTTTTTGTTTAAAAAGCGTTAGTCTTAATAACGGAAACCAT
The DNA here is from genome assembly GCF_052055485.1 of Amphibacillus sp. Q70. Lineage (GTDB taxonomy): Bacteria > Bacillota > Bacilli > Bacillales > Amphibacillaceae > Amphibacillus. The sequence goes on from NZ_CP197171.1 coordinate 2,800,189, forward strand.
CTGCTTGGCAAGTCGATTCTCCAACGACTGCTAGGGGATTGGTGCTAGTTTAAATATTTATAGGAGGTGAAATGGATGGCAATTTCACAAGAACGTAAAAACGAAATTATTAATGAGTTTAAAGTTCATGAAAATGATACTGGGTCTTCAGAGGTTCAAATCGCTATCCTGACTGAAGAAATCACGAATTTGAATGATCATTTACGTATTCACAAAAAAGATCATCACTCACGTCGTGGTTTATTGAAAATGGTTGGGAAACGCCGTAACTTATTAAATTATTTACGCGAAAAAGATGTAGCAAGCTATCGTCAATTGATTGCAAAACTTGGTTTGCGTCGATAATGATCTAAAAAGCGGGAGTTCTCCCGCTTTTTCTGTATGTTTATTTTACCGAATGAAAGAATCAATTAACATGCTGTAAAAACCTTGCGCTCGATTCTGATCAAAGTGCAGTAATGACTATGTACTGCATTTTGATCAGGATGGAGCACGACAATGAGTAGTGCGGTGTAAAGGTAGTTACAGTTTGATTACAATAAGGAAGCTTGAATAAATCTCTTTCATTCGACGTAAATTAATGGCAAAAGATTGGTGTAATGATTAAAGGAATGGGTTAGTTAGAGAGGGGTAATTGAGTAAAATGTCAAACAAACAAGTTTTTAAGACTGAAATTGCAGGCACACCACTTGTCGTTGAGGTTGGAGAATTAGCGAAACAAGCAAACGGTTCTTGTATGATTCATTATGGTGATACATCGATTTTGGCAACAGCTACTGGATCGAAAGAACCTAAAGATTTACCGTTTTTCCCATTGACGGTTAACTATGAAGAAAAACTTTATGCAGTGGGTAAGATTCCGGGTGGATTTATCAAGCGTGAAGGGCGTCCAAGCGAGAAAGCAATTCTTATGTCTCGATTAATTGATCGCCCTATTCGACCGTTATTTCCTGAAGGCTATCGTAATGATGTGCAAGTGATTAGTATGGTTATGAGTGTTGATCAAAATGCACCATCAGAAATCGCAGCTATGATTGGATCATCTATTGCTTTAGGTGTTTCTGATATTCCATTTGAGGGTCCGATTGCTGGTGTCAATATCGGTCGTGTAGATGGTGAATTCATTATTAATCCAACCATAGATCAACGTGAAAATAGCGATATTGATCTGACCGTTGCAGGTACAAAAGATGCGATTAATATGGTTGAAGCTGGAGCAAATGAAGTCGCAGAAGACGTTATGTTAGAAGCAATTATGTTTGGTCATGATGAAATTAAACGATTAGTTGCTTTTCAAGAAGAAATTTATCAAGCAGTAGGTAAAGACAAAATGGAAGTCACTTTATTTAATTTAAATGAGGAATTGACTGCTAAACTTGAGGAAAGTGTAAAAGACCGCTTAATTGCAGCGATTCAAGTCACTGAAAAACATGCTCGTGAAGAGGCGATAGAAGCGGTTAAAAAAGAAGTTGTAGAACAATATCAGGAAATGGAAGCAGATGATGAAACGATTGATCAAGTCAAAGAGATCCTAGAACAAATGGTTAAGGACGAGGTTCGCCGCTTGATTACGATCGAAAAAGTCCGTCCTGATGGTCGAACGCCAGATGAAATTCGTCCTTTATCTTCACGTGTTAAGCTATTACCACGTACACATGGATCTGGCTTGTTTACACGTGGACAAACTCAAGCGTTGAGTGTATGTACTTTAGGTGCATTGGGAGATGTCCAAATTTTAGACGGCTTAGATTTAGAAGAATCAAAACGTTTTATGCACCATTATAATTTCCCATCATTTAGTGTTGGAGAAACGGGTCCTATTCGTGGACCAGGTCGACGAGAAATTGGCCATGGTGCCCTTGGAGAACGTGCTTTAGAGAAGGTTATTCCATCTGAACAAGATTTTCCATATACTATTCGGTTGGTTTCTGAAGTACTAGAATCAAATGGTTCATCGTCACAAGCGAGTATTTGTGCATCCACTTTAGCGATGATGGATGCCGGTGTACCTATTAAAGCCCCAGTAGCTGGAATCGCAATGGGTTTAGTCAAACAAGATGATGACTATACAGTTCTAAGTGATATTCAAGGATTAGAAGACCATCTAGGAGATATGGACTTTAAAGTGGCAGGGACTGAACAAGGTATAACTGCCCTACAAATGGATATTAAGATTGATGGGCTTTCTCGTGAAATTCTTGAAGAAGCCCTACAGCAAGCTCGCATCGGGCGCATGCATATTTTAAATCATATGACTGATGTGATCACAGAGCCTAATAAAGAATTGTCTGCTTATGCACCAAAAATATTAACGATGGCGATTAATCCAGATAAAATTCGTGATGTCATTGGACCAAGCGGTAAACAAATTAATCAAATCATTGATGAAACTGGTGTTAAGATTGATATCGAGCAAGATGGCAGTGTCTTCATTTCATCAACAGAACAAGAGATGAATGAAAAAGCGAAGAAAATTATTGAAGATATTGTCCGTGAAGTTCAGGCTGGTGAAATGTATTTAGCAACTATTAAAAGAATTGAGAAATTTGGTGCTTTTGCAGAATTGTTCAAAGGTAAAGAGGGCTTGATTCATATTTCCGAATTAGCTATCGAACGAACTAACAAGGTAGAGGACGCTGTTAAGATTGGTGATCAAATGATGGTTAAAGTTAAAGAAATTGACCGCCAAGGTCGAATTAACCTCTCAAGAAAAGCAGTCCTTTTAGAAGAACAAGAGAAGAAGAAAGCAGCGAAAAATAAATAGAATCAATAATCAACAAGTAGTTAAGAAAGTCATTTAAAAATGGCTTTCTTTTTTTAATTTTACCTTCATAAGCTATAGTATGAAGGAGTGGATAAACATGCGATATCAGGAGTTAAGCGGAAAGGAAATTGTTAATTTAGAGAATGGAAAGCGTCTAGGGCTTTTAGGACAAACTGATCTTGAATTAGATCCAAAAACTGGACAAATAAAAGCTTTTATCATTCCGAATTATAGTTTATTTGGGCTAAAACGTGATCAAAGTCAAGTAAAAATCGATTGGGATCAAATTGAAAAGGTGGGTAAGGATACGATTATTATCAAGAAGACAGAGGATTATTAATTATTTAACATATGCAGGTTAAAAACAATAGGAAAACCTTGATAGGGTCGGCAAACTATTGTTTGATTGGGGTGCCCTATTAGACATTTCATTTACCTTTTCTTTCTCAAATGTTTGATTGGGACGCTCTATTGAACATTTCATTTACCTTTTCTTTCTCAAATGTTTGATTGGGGTGCTCTATCGGACATTTCATTTACTTTTTCTTTTTCAAATGTTTGATTGGGGTGCTCTATCGGACAATTCATTTACCTTTTCTTTCTCAAATGTTTGATTGGGGTGCTCTATCGGACATTTCATTTACTTTTTCTTTTTCAAATGTCTGATTGGGGTGCCCTATTGGACATTTCATTTACCATTTCTTTCTCAAATGTTTGATTGGGACGCTCTGTTGGACATTTCGATTGCATTCTCTTTTTCAAATGTCTGATTGGGGTGCCTTATTGGACATTTCATTTACTATTTCTTTCTCAAATGTTTGATTGGGATGTCCTATCGGTCGCTGCAATCTTAGTATGTAGTTTTCTCAATCCCACCCTCAAGGTGATCTGCTTCATGCTGACGTCATTATTGGGTAAGGCTCCCCATTGTTTTTTAGAACGGATAAATGCTCTAAAACCTAAAAACTATCTGCCTCATTTGGTTAGGTAGTTTTTTTAGTGTATAAACCTATTTACCTAAATGTCCTGCACTGACTTTAGTTAGACGCATAAGATAAAGCGAAGTTGTTAACAGCATGATAAGCGTATATCAAGTGAAGCGATAAATTACGCTTCTTTTATATCAACATATAGAGGTGAATCATATGACATTAAAAAAGCAGATTGCTATTATAGGTGGTGATGCTCGCTACTTAGAATTGATCAAAAAACTAATCAGTAACCCAAATTATCAAATCCAACTCATCGGATATGAGCAATTAGATCAAGGTTTCCTAGGTGTTCAATATACTGATTTAGATGAGGTGTCCCCCGAAACTCTTGATGTCGTTATACTACCCATCACAGGGGTAGAAAATGATGGTCAAGTCAAATCCATTTTCTCAAATCAACCCATTATCCTGCCAAACGATTGGTTTGAAGGAATTAAGAATAATACAATTGTTTTTTCAGGCATAACAACATCATACTTGGAAGAAAATCTAAGCAATCGAGAGGTAACCTTTATTCCAATGATGGAACGAGATGATGTGGCTATCTATAATTCGGTTCCAACAGCAGAAGGGGCTATCTTGTTAGCACTTCAACATATGAAAACGACGTTACATGACTCAAATGTTGTTGTGCTGGGATTAGGGCGTGTTGGATTAACCGTCGCTGACAAATTTACTAAATTAGGAGCTAATGTATCAGTCGGTGTAAGAAAAGCAGGAGATATCGCAAAAGCCAGTGCACTTGGCTACAATGGCTTTCACCTAAGTGAATTAACCGCATATACTAAAAAGTGTAATTTATTGATTAATACCATACCTGTTTTGATGCTTGATAAAGCAGAATTAAATACATTTACAGCTGATGCATTGATTATTGATCTGGCTTCTAAACCAGGTGGTGTAGATTTTGATTATGCCAAAAAACGAGGTTTAAATACAATTCATGCGTTAGGATTACCGGCGAAAGTTGCACCTAAAACAGCTGGTGAAATTCTAGCCAATGTCATTGATCAATTGATTACCGATCATCAATAGTAGGAGGAAGTCCATCATGTTAAAGGGGAAGAAAATCGGTTTTGGATTAACCGGTTCACATTGTACGTATGAAGAAGTTTTTCCAATTATGGAGAAGTTAGTAGCGGCAGGTGCAGATGTACGTCCTGTTGTTTCATATACCGTGCAAAATGTTGATACACGTTTTGGCACAGCGAAAGAGCACCTAGAAAGAATAGAAGAAATAACAGGTCATAAACCAGTCAGCACAATTGTAGAAGCAGAAACCTTTGGTCCTAAGAATCCAGTTGATTGTATGGTTGTTGCGCCATTGACAGGTAATTCACTTAGTAAACTAGCCAATGCTGTGACAGATACGCCACTTTTAATGGCGACTAAAGCAACGATGCGTAACCAAGCACCAGTCGTTTTAGCCATTTCAACAAATGATGCCTTAGGTTTAAATGGTGTCAATTTGATGAAGTTGATGTCAACGAAAGGAATCTTTTTTGTTCCATTTGGTCAAGATAATCCAGAAGGGAAACCTAATTCACTAATAGCAAAAATGGATTTATTACCTGAAACAGTAGAACGGGCTTTAACATTTAAACAGTTACAACCTGTGATCACGTTTTATTAAAAAGATTGTTTTCATTATCAGCCTATAAAGTTTTTTCTGAAGATAGGATAAGTCAAACTATGGTTTTTGCCATAAGAATCTGGCAGCAAGCCAAGTTTTTCTAATAAATTAACGATAAACTTACCCCTCTTTGACATGAGAATATGTTAAAATAGATATTACTATTTAATTTAGCTTGTGGAGAGGGGATTTTTATGTCGGATATACAAACATATAATGTTGCTGTAGTAGGCGCAACAGGAGCTGTTGGACAGAAGATACTAGAAACTTTAGAAACGAAGAACTTTCCAATCAAACAAATAAAACTTTTATCGTCATCTCGATCAGCAGGAACAAAAATCAAATTTAAAGATGATATAATAGTCGTTGAAGAAGCTAAACCAGAGAGCTTTGAAGACATTGATATCGCTCTATTCTCGGCAGGTGGCTCTGTATCAAAAGCATTGGCTCCAGAAGCAGTTAAAAGAGGAGTCGTTGTCGTTGATAATACAAGTGCCTATCGAATGGACGAAACTGTTCCACTCGTTGTTCCTGAGGTGAATGAAGCAGATATTAAACAGCATAATGGGATTATTGCCAATCCGAATTGTTCAACCATTCAAATGGTGGCTGCCTTAAAACCGATTCAAGAAAACTTCGGACTTAATCGAGTGATTGTTTCTACCTATCAAGCCGTCTCAGGTGCAGGAGCTGAGGCTGTTGAAGAATTAAAAGATCAAGCGCAAGCTTTTCTAAATGGGGAAGATTTGCATTCTGAATTATTACCTGTTAAAAATGAAGCTGAGCATTATCCGATTGCCTTTAATGCTTTACCGCAAATTGATGTTTTCCAAGATAATGGTTACACATTTGAAGAAATGAAAATGATTAATGAAACGAAAAAAATCTTGCATACAGCAACCTTGCCCGTTGCAGCCACTTGTGTGAGATTACCCTTTTTCACATCTCATGCGGAAAGTATTTATGTTGAAGTAGAGGATGAAACATCCGTTTTAGACATTCAAGATATCTTGAAAAGAGCACCAGGTATCACTTTAAAAGATAACCCGGAAAAACAGGAATATCCTACGCCATTAGATGCTGCCGGAAAATCTGCTGTTTTTGTGGGTAGAATCAGAAAAGATTTAGATCATAGTAAAGGTTATCATATGTGGGTTGTGTCAGATAACCTGTTAAAAGGAGCGGCTTGGAATTCGGTTCAAATTGCTGAATCGCTAATAAAAAATGGTTGGCTCTAAGGTTGGGGTGAGTATATGGATATTTTAGTCCAAAAATTTGGAGGAACATCATTAAAAGATGTCGTGGCGAGAAAGCATGCGATCAAACATATTCAAGCTTCAAAACAAGAAGGCTATAAGGTAGTTGTTGTTGTATCAGCAATTGGACGTGCTCCTGATCCGTATGCAACAGATTCATTGCTAGCTTTGGTTAATTATCCAAATGGTAAGCAATCGAAGCGAGAGCAGGATTTATTACTATCATGTGGTGAAATCATTTCAGCAGTTGTTTTATCCAATGAATTGAAAGAGCAGGGTTTATTCGCAACTGCCTTAACCGGGGCACAAGCAGGTTTTGTTACAACAGATGATTTCACATCGGCAAAGATCAAATCGATGGAAACCGAGCATATAAAAGATCAACTGCTCGTTAATGATGTCGTCGTGGTTGCTGGCTTTCAAGGGGAAACCATTAATCATGAAACGACAACACTTGGTCGTGGGGGCAGTGATACATCAGCAGCAGCTTTAGGCGCTGCGCTTGATGCGCAATTCATTGATATCTTCACAGATGTTGCTGGTATTATGACAGCTGATCCTCGTGTGGTAAAAGATGCGCGAACCCTGGAGGTCGCCAGCTATACTGATATTTGTAATTTGGCTTACCAAGGGGCAAAGGTCGTTCATCCCCGGGCAGTAGAAATTGCGATGCAAGCTAAAATCCCGATCAGAGTTAGGTCGAATAAAGAAGCGGGTATAGGGACGCTAGTTACGGGATCGCCAGATAATGAAAAAGGTATTGATATTCCAGACCGACTCATCACAGGTATCGCTCATATGTCAGGGATTACTCAAGTTAAAATAGTGAGTAAAGAACCAGCTGGTTTGCTCCATGCTCAAATATTCGAAGCAATGGCAGCTGCAAGTATTTCAGTTGATTTTATTAATATATTTCCATCAGGTGTCATGTATACTATTCCTGAATTATTAAGTGAGAAGGCTGAAAAGTTGTTACAAGAATTAGATTACCAACCGACACTTATTCATCATTGTGCAAAAGTTTCAATCGTTGGTGCAGGAATGACTGGTGTGCCGGGTGTAACGGCAAAGATGGTTCAAAGCTTAGTAAGCGCGGGAATAGAGATATTACAATCAGCAGATAGTCATACAACGATCTGGGTGTTAATTAATGAAGCTGATCTCGTTACAGCAATTAATGCCCTTCATCAAGCATTTGAATTAAACGATCGACTGATCGAAGATAACTAATTAAAGGAGGGCATATGTGTATGAATTTTGGTCAATTACTAACAGCAATGGTTACGCCCTTTGATCAAAGGAATCAAATTAATTATGCAAAAGTAACAGAATTGATGGATTATTTAACAGAAAACGGCTCAGATGGGCTGGTTATAGCTGGAACCACCGGTGAGTCACCCACTTTAACTTATGATGAAAAAATTGCTTTATTTAAGCATACAGTTAAAATCGCCGATGAGAAATATCCAATCATTGCTGGAACAGGATCTAATAATACGGAAGAAACGATTCAATTATCAAAAGCAGCTGAAGAGATAGGGGCAGATGCCCTTTTACTGGTGACCCCTTACTATAATAAACCAAATCAGGCTGGTCTATATCAGCATTTTGTTGCGGTTGCGGAAGCGACGAACTTACCGATCATGCTCTATAATATACCGGGTCGAACAATGGTTCATCTTAATGTGGAAACGATCATTGAATTGTCTAAAATTGACAATATCGTTTCTGTTAAAGAGTCGAGTGGCAATTTAGATGCAATAGCAAAGATCGTTGCAGAAACTGATGATGATTTTACCGTTTATAGTGGTGATGACAGTCTGACTTTACCAATGAAATCAATTGGTGGTGCCGGTGTGGTTTCTGTTTCATCACATATTATTGGAAATGAATTTAAAGAAATGTTAACAAAATTTGATTCAGGTGATGTAAAGGCTGCCGCACGTTTACACCGTCAATTATTACCGATTATGCGAGGACTATTTATGGCACCCTCACCAGCTCCCGTTAAAGCGGCTCTACAAATGAAGGGAATTGATGTAGGCAGTGTTCGCCTGCCACTTGTTAATGTTAATGAAGTTGAAGAACAATTAATTCGAGATTTATTATCATAATTAAAAAAACAGACAAAAATAAAGCGAAGCGAAAACGGATGATAACATAAATCAATTATCATTCGTTTTTTAACAGATTAAATAGAGATAAAGACTGGCTAATGTTTGGCACTCCAGAAGCATTTTGTGCTTTTCATCGGGGTGTCTCCTCTGTTATGATGCTCTGACAGGAGCTAAGCCATCGTTGACTGCAAAGATCGGTTTAAGTTGACTTTCCTGGGAGGATCTGTTTCCTGCCGGGAGTTAGTATTGGACAATAACGAGTATTCGAACGAAAGAAGGCTGTTTTAAGCAAAGGATAAGTCTGTTACTTATTCTAAAATACTACCCTTGGACGAGCCAAAATCACATTTCATGGAAAAGGGCTTTTTGAAGCAAATATCTCTATGTAATGAAATAAGTACAGTGCTCGCCCAATCTCAATTAAATACACAGGGTAGAATATATCGTGATATGCTATAATGAGGTAATCAACAGCTATTAGTAAGGAGTTTTGTTATGGCACGAAAAAAAAGAAAGCAAAAGAAATCAAAAAATAAAATAAGCAGACAATTTAAATATGAACTATATGGCATTCTTTTTGTTTTACTCGCTATTTTTGGCAGTGGTGCAGGCTCAATAAGTGATGGACTCATTACTTCATGGCTGGAAAACAGTTTACGGTTTTTATTTGGCTTTTGGTATATGGCTGCTTCAATAGCTTTATTAATTATTGGCGTCTATTTAATGATTAAAAGAAAAGTACCTCAGCTGTTATCGAGAAGAACGTTAGGATTATTGATCATCTTTCTTGGCTTACTGTTGATTAGCCACATTGATCAATACCATCAATATTTAGCCACAACAGAAGAAGGTTCAATTATTAGAATGACATGGCAACATTATATTGATTACCTCAATGGGCATGTAAATGCCAGTGTCTTAGGCGGAGGAATGACAGGTGCCATTTTTTATGCCTTTACATATGTGCTCTTTTCAACAACAGGCGCCCTATTTTTAGCGATCTTTATGGTTTTGGTTGGCATTGTATTTGTGATAGATCTATCACTTGATAAATTTTTCAAACAACAGGTTGCTCGTGCGAATGCCCTTATTAAGAAACGGAAAAAACGTCAGAAAAGTCAACCTAAAGCTAAAAAAGAGCCAAAAGCAGATATGGATTTAATCCATCCAACAGAATTGAAGGAATCCGAGATAAATGAGGGCCCAGTTATTGAAGCTTTTACTGAAGTGGCTTATTCTGAAGATGCTCAAACGACTGATGTCGATAAAACAGATAAACAAGACCATGATGATTCATTAAATCAGGAATTTGAAACAATGGATGTTTCACCAATGACTGAATTAGAGAATGTTGATTATGAATTGCCCTCTATTCAACTATTCGATCAGCCCAAAAATAAAAAACACCAACAAAATCGAAAGGAAATTCAAAATACAGTTCGTAAACTTGAAACAACCTTTGATAGTTTTGGTGTCAAAGCAAAAGTGGCTAAAGTACATATTGGACCTGCTGTAACAAAGTATGAAATTTACCCTGAGGCTGGAGTAAAAGTAAGTAAAATTGTTAATTTACATGATGATATCGCTTTGGCTTTAGCTGCTAAAGATATTCGAATCGAGGCTCCTATCCCGGGGAAATCCGCTGTAGGTATTGAGGTTCCTAATCAGGAAATATCAATGGTTACAATGTATGAAGTTTTTGAAACTTTAAAAGAGCAAGAAGGGTCTAAATTATCATTTGTACTCGGTCGTGATATTTCAGGAGATGCCATTATTGCTGAATTGAATAAGATGCCACATTTACTCATCGCTGGATCAACAGGAAGCGGGAAAAGTGTTTGTATCAATGGAATTATCACAAGTATCCTTATGCGAGCAAAGCCACATGAGGTAAAGATGATGATGATCGATCCGAAGAAGGTCGAGTTGAATATTTATAACGGGATTCCTCATTTATTGGCTCCCGTGGTTACCGATCCGAAAAAAGCAGCTCAAGCCTTACAAAAGGTTGTTGCCGAAATGGAACGGCGTTATGATTTATTTTCTGATAGTGGGAGCCGGAATATAGAAGGTTATAATAATTATATTAATAAATATAATGAAAAAGTTGATATTGAAGATCGTCAACCCTCACTTCCTTATATCGTCGTGTTAATCGATGAGTTAGCTGATTTAATGATGGTTGCTTCAAGAGATGTGGAAGACGCGATCACTCGATTGGCACAAATGGCTCGTGCAGCTGGTATTCACTTGATTATTGCGACACAACGGCCATCGGTTGATGTTATTACTGGTGTCATTAAGGCAAATATTCCATCACGAATTGCCTTTAGTGTTTCTTCACAGACAGATTCCAGGACGATCTTGGATGCAGGCGGAGCAGACAAATTGTTAGGTCGCGGTGATATGCTCTTTATGCCTGTTGGTTCTTCAAAATCAGTTCGAATTCAGGGTGCCTTTTTGTCCGATGATGAAGTTGAAAAAATTGTTGACCACTGTATCGAACAACAGAAAGCAAAATATCAGGAAGAGATGATTCCAGACGATGTTGAACAAACGACTGAACAACCAGATGATGAATTGTTTGATCAGGCTGTAGAAATGATTATAGAAATGCAGCGAGCAAGTGTTTCAATGCTACAACGCCGTTTCCGAATTGGTTATACACGAGCAGCGAGATTAATTGATATGATGGAGGATCGTGGTATTGTAGGTCCTTATGAGGGTTCAAAGCCAAGAAAAGTGCTGATAACCGAATATTCAGAAGAATAGTTTTAATAAGTTTAATAGAATTTTTAGCTGATTTTCTTAAATAGGGGTTCCTTTATTTATAGTTAAATGTTATATTGTTGTTGACTAGGTCATTTGATGTTGATGACTAGAAGGCTTTAAATGCCAATCGATGGAAATAATCAGATCTATTTAACTTGTTCAGCAGAGCAAGGAGGATATTTTAGCGAGACATCGCTCGAGGAAAATTCCTTTGTATGTTCAAAGAGTCCCGAACTTCTATAAGTAGTCGGCTTAATACTGTGCCACTGTTTAAATTAGAAGAAGGACTCATCTGCCTGCTGAATTTAAGAAATCTTGCCTTCACTTTCCATTTGAGTGCAGAGATTCGGTTAAAATTTTATCTTTACTGTTCGATTGTGCAAGTTAAGAGCCTAGGGTTGAAGCATGAATTAGTGCAGTAAAAATGAACAAAAAGACAGCAAAGTTGCCTGACTCCACTAGCATACACTAGGGTGGAGAGCTAATAAAAAAGGTCTAATTGTAGCTTCAGTTGTAGGACGTCTGAACAATTATTTAAGCCAAATGAGTAAGAAAGGCTAATAGTGTCCTTGATATTTGTTAGATTGATAAAGTACCCATAGGCAACTTTCAGTGGTATTGCTTGATTTATTGTAAGAAGAGAATCAGAGTGCCGTATTTCCAGAGTTAAAGTGACCCGATCTAGTTCATACATCAGTATAGTACTTAGTCAACGATAAACTCTTTGTGGTTGTCAAAGTAAAAGCAAATGTGTACCTTTTTGCTTCTTCATTAATAACTTTGAAAAACCCAATGAGTTTAGCAGATTGAAAGTGTCTAGGCACTAGTTTTTTATTCAATTATTTTGTAAGCGCTGTCTTTCGGAGGTTTATAAAGCAGGAAAATTGCCTAGGCTACATTTTTTAACCATGAAAGGGGGGATGAGCTAATAAGAAGAGGCTTAGTCAGCCTTAAGTCGTAGGACGTCCAAACAATTAGTGGAGTTGAATGAGTAACAACAACTGATATGAATCAGTTGAATATGGGATTGATAAAGCCAATCACGCTTAGATAGCAATCAATATATTTTCATCCAAATGCAGTTCATAGTGACGCTTATCAATGTTATTTAGTGAGACATAAGGTCTAGTATTTTGACCTTAAGAGTTGCTGATCTAGTTTATGTATTCAGTACTTAGTCAATCATAAATGTTTTTGAGGTTGTCAAAATAAAAAAAGATAAGCACCTTTTGTCTATTACTTAGAAATCATTGATGAAAACTCAAATAGTTTAGCAGATTGAAAACTGAATAAGCATAAAAACTAGGTACGTATTTGTGTAAGCGCTATCCAAATGGAATATTTTACGAATGTATGGTGTTTCATCAATTTTTGAAGACCTGATTGTAGCAAATGTCCTCACAGTGAAAGTATATTGAAATTTTAATTAAAAACTGAAGGGGAAAGGGCTATAGTTTCCAGTAGTTAAAAGTTAAGATTATTGATTTTAGTCATCGGATCATATCAGTTAGAGGTATTGAGCAGCTAGAAAGTTATTATTGCATCTTAACTTAAATCCAGAGATAAAAAGTATCTAAGGAGTGAAGTAAATGCATTTTAAGAAAAGGCAAAGATACTACAGTATCATGTTAATTTTCGTTCTTTTACTAGGCTTATTTACGCCGGCAACAACATCTTTTACCGTTAGAGCAGCAGAGGATGAGTCTGCACTATCTGTTGCTGATGCAATTGAGCTCGGTAATACTGGCGATACAGCGACTGTAGAAGGCCATATTGTTGGATATGCGGATAGTGGAAGCAATGTTATGAGAGAAGAAGGTAATATTCAAGATACCAATGTTGCTTTAGCAGATGAACCCGGTGAAACGGATATTGATAAGATGCTATTTGTTCAAGTAACTAGTGGGTTTCGAGCTGAATTTGGATTAAAAACAAATCCAGATATTCTTGACGAAGAAATTATCGTAACAGGGAATTTAATAGAATATCATACGCATAATGGTATGAAGGAAGTTTCAGCAATGCGTTTTACATCAGAAGGCCCTGAAGAACCGTTAGATCTCCTAACGATTGAAGAAGTACGAGAGCAAGGAACGGGGGCAGCTAAAACCCAGGGGGTTGTGACAGCAAAGTTGAACAATACGATCCAAATTCAAGATGATACCGCTGCGATTGCTGTCAGACCGACATCGTTAGATGTTGATCTAGGAGATGAGATAGTAGTAAGCGGTCGATTACAAGACTATCGAGGTCTGCTTCAGCTTGATGGTGCAACTTTAGAGGATAAGGTAGGAACGTCAGATCTACCGGAGCCGATTTCATTAACAGGTGCTGAGCTTAGTGACCATCAATCCAAATTAGCTATTATGGAAAATATCAAAATTGTTGATGAAGAAGATGGGGGGAGCTGGGCGAATTATACAGCAACAGATGATAGTGGAGCTGACTTTCTAATTCGTGATGAAAATAATAGCTTACCACTTGATGTTGAGGCTACTTATGATTCGATTACAGGCATTGTGTCTCAGTTCGGCGACGATTATCAAATTATACCTCGTGATGCTCGTGACATCATTGCTGACGAGTCAACTGTCCAGCCTGTTTATGCCAGTCCAAGTGCAGGACATGTGCCAGCAGGGACAGAAGTTCGTCTAGAAACACGCACAGATGGAGCAGAAATTTATTACACGATGGATGGATCGGATCCAACTGAAAACAGTGAGTCGTATACTGATCCGATACCGATTGAAGAAGATGTGACGATTAAAGCTTTTGCTCAAGCGGAAGAACTTGAGCCAAGTGAAATAAATGAATTCACTTACACTGTTTATGATGCAGAAGAGGGCATTCGAATCCATGATATTCAAGGCGAAGGTCATGACTCTCCAATGAAGGGTAATGTTGTTAACAGTGTAGAAGGAATCGTAACCTATAAATATGATATTCGCGGAGCGAATTATTTCCATCTTCAAACACCTGAAGCTGATTATGATGGTAATCCAAAAACATCTGAAGGAATCGTTGTTTATACAGGGCGAGCAGCAGATGTTGAGATAGGTGATCTTGTTGAAGTGACTGGAAAAGTCGATGAGTACTATATTGATGGTTATGATGATAAACAGAAAACGGATTTACCTGTCACGCAAATTAATGCACGGGACGATCAAAGCGGAGTTATTAATGTTTTAGAAAATGATGTTGAACTCCCTGAACCGATCAAAATTACATCAAGTGATATTCCAGAGGATATAAGCGGTCCTGATGGATTTGATGTATTTGAACCAGAAGATTATTCGATTGATTTCTGGGAAAGTATTGAAGGCATGCGAGTTGAAATTGCTCCTTCAAGAGCTGTAGCTCCACAAGAGCATGGTGATCTTGTAGTTGTGACAGATGAATTTAATCCAGAAAACTCAACGAGCAATGGCGGTATTCGTTTAACAGAGGACGGTCCAAATGCTCAATCGATTCAGTTCAAATTACAACCCAATGGACCAGCAAGAGATTTCGCTGTTAAAACAGGTGATCAGTTTACTGAATCTATAACTGGTGTTGTTAATTATGGTTTTGGCAATTACAAAGTATATGCTGATCTTGACGAAGTTCAAGATGTCCATGAAGAAGGATCAACAAAATCACAAGGTACAAGCATTGAAACAGAGGAAGATCAATTAACGGTAGCTACCTATAATGTTGAGAATTTCTCAGCCAATACAAGCCAAACGTCTAATCAGAAGGCAAGAAATATTGCTAGGGCTTTTGTTGATGATATGAACAATCCTGATATTATCGGTATTGTTGAAGTGATGGCGAATGATGGAACAAGTTCGAATTCACCAGAAGCTGATCAAAGTTATGAGCGCCTGATTTCAGAAATTGAGGATGCAGGTGGACCGACTTATGATTATGCGAATATTGATCCTGAATTCAATCAAGATGGAGGAGCGCCAGGCGGTAATATTCGAGTCGGTTACCTCTATAATCCAGAACGTGTAACGATGACAGAAGCACCACACGGTGGCACGAATGATGCGGTAGGATATGAAGATGGTGAGTTAACGCTAAATCCAGGACGCGTATCACCGGATTCTTTTGAAAACACAAGAAAGCCATTGGCTGCCCAGTTCGAATTCCAAGGTGAATCGGTTGTTGTGATTAACAACCACTTAAACTCCAAAACGGGTGATGAACCTTATTATGGGCAAAATCAACCGCCGAATTTCGGTAGTCGAGATAAGCGAATGGAATTAGCTGACCAGCTTAACCAGTTTGTAAAAGAAATTAAGAATGACAATCCAGAGGAAAATATTGTCGTTCTAGGTGATATGAATGATTTCGAATTCTCAGAGCCCTTACAAATTCTTCAAGGTGATGAATTAACTAACTTGGTGAATGAAGTACCGGCTGAAGAACGCTACACTTATGTATACGAAGGTAATTCACAAGTATTAGATCATGTTTTGGTTTCCAATAATATTGCAGAAACAACAGAGATTGACATGATTCATGTTAATGCTGACTTTACTGATATGCACGGACGGGCAAGTGACCATGATCCAATCTTAACTCAAATTGATTTTTCTGAAGCAGAAGATGCATTTGAATTGCCGATCATGCATATGAACGATACCCATGCTCGTGTTGAAAACTATCCGAGAATGGTCACAGCGATCAAGGAATATCGCTCAGAACATCCAACATCTTTGCTTTTAAATGCGGGAGATGTTTTCTCAGGAACCTTATATTTCAATGAATTTAGAGGTCAAGCTGATCTTGCTTTACTGAACTTAATGGATATTGATGCCATGGTGTTTGGTAATCATGAATTTGATTTAGGGGAAAGAGAAGGCGGACATCAGTCGTTAGCTGAATTTGTGGAAGAAGCTAAATTCCCATTACTAGGAACAAACATGGACTTTTCAAAGGATCCATTTATGAGTGGTTTGGAGACAGGCGAGTCCTTGGTTAAAGAACCTAATGATGGAGAAATCTACAATAGTATTGTGAAAGAAGTAAATGGTGAGGAAATTGGTATCTTTGGTTTAAACACAGAAGATACACTAGATATTTCTTCCCCAATGAACGTTGAATTTTCCGACTTTATCGAAGCAGCTGAAGAGGCTGTGGAGGAGTTTGAAGAAGTGGGTATTAACAAAATAATAGCCGTGACTCATTTAGGATTTGATAGCGCTCCAGAAGTTGGAAACGATCTCCGTTTAGCCGAAGAGGTCGATGGGATTGATGTGATTATCGGCGGTCACTCACATACTCAATTAGACGAAGCTAAGATTATTGAGAAAGATGGAGAACTTGCGACTGTTATCGTTCAAGCTGGCGAATATGCCGAACATCTTGGGACATTGAATGTTAGCTTTAATGACGCAGGCGAAATCATTGACCTCGAAAGTGAGTTAATCGAACTAGAGGAGAATTATGAGGAAGATGAAGAAGCCTTAGACGTGTTAGCTGAGTTCAAAGAAAGAATTGATGAAATAAGTGAAGAAGAAATTGGTGCCGAGGCGATGAAGGATTTAACGAATCCACGTGGCGATACAGATAGTGTCCGTGCCAATGAAACAGAGTTAGGGAACTTGGTCACTGACGCAATGCTTGCCAAAGCACAAGAGAAATTTTCTGAGGCAGTGATTGCTTTCCAAAACGGTGGCGGCATCCGTGCACCAATTGACCAAGGACCGATCACAGTTGGTGAAGTCATCAATGTCTTACCGTTTGGTAATGATCCAGTGATTGCTACTTTAAGCGGACAGGAAATAAAAGATATCCTAGAACACAGTGTGCGTCAGGCACCTAATGAAAATGGCGGCTTCTTGCATGTATCAGGTATGCAATTTGCTTATGACAGTACCAAAGAAGCTGGCGATCGAATCGTTGAAATGTATGTTGAGGAAGATGGCGAGCTGACAGAAATCGACCTTGATCAAGATTATCAGGTTACGACGAACAACTTTACCGGTCAAGGTGGAGATGGTTTTGAGACATTTGCCGAGGCTTATGCAGAAGGTCGAGTTAGAGATATTGGTGAAATCGACTGGGAGCAGCTTCGTGACTACATGGTTGAGGAAGAATATCTCAATGGTGTCGTTGATCCTGTACGTGAAGGTCGTATTGTAGATCTTGGAGAAGACGAATTGCCAGAAGATGATGCATTTGAATTACCGATCATGCATATGAACGATACCCATGCTCGTGTAGAAAACTATCCGAGAATGGTCACAGCGATCAAGGAATATCGCTCAGAACATCCAACATCTTTGCTTTTAAATGCAGGAGATGTTTTCTCAGGAACTTTATATTTCAATGAATTTAGAGGTCAAGCTGATCTTGCCTTACTAAACTTAATGGGTATTGATGCCATGGTGTTTGGTAATCATGAATTTGATTTAGGGGAAAGAGAAGGTGGCCATCAGTCGTTAGCTGAATTTGTGGAAGGTGCTAAATTCCCATTATTAGGAACAAACATGGACTTTTCAAAGGATCCGTTTATGAGTGGTTTGGAGACAGGCGAGTCCTTGGTTAAAGAACCTAATGATGGTGAAATCTACAATAGTATTGTCAAAGAAGTAAATGGTGAAGAAATTGGTATCTTTGGTTTAAATACAGAAGATACACTAGATATTTCTTCCCCAATGAACGTTGAATTTTCCGACTTTATCGAAGCAGCTGAAGAGGCTGTGGAAGAGTTTGAAGAAGCGGGGATTAACAAAATAATAGCCGTAACTCATTTAGGATTTGATAGTGCTCCAGAAGTTGGAAACGATCTCCGTTTAGCTGAAGAGGTCGATGGGATTGATGTGATTATTGGTGGTCACTCACATACTCAATTAGACGAAGCCAGAGTTATTGAGAAAGATGGAGAACCTGCGACTGTTATCGTTCAAGCCGGTGAATATGCCGAACATCTTGGGACATTGAATGTTAGCTTTAATGACGCAGGTGAAATCATTGATCTCGAAAGTGAGTTAATCGAACTAGAGGAGAATTATGAGGAAGATGAAGAAGCCTTAGACGTGTTAGCTGAGTTCAAAGAAAGAATTGATAAAATAAGTGAAGAAGAAATTGGTGCCGAGGCGATGAAGGATTTAACGAATCCACGGGGCGATACAGATAGTGTCCGTGCCAATGAAACAGAGTTAGGGAACTTGGTCACTGACGCAATGCTTGCCAAAGCACAAGAGAAGTTTCCTGAGGCAGTGATTGCTTTCCAAAACGGTGGCGGCATTCGTGCGCCAATTGACAAAGGACCAATTACAGTCGGTGATGTCATTAATGTCTTACCGTTCGGTAATGATCCAGTGATTGCTACTTTAAGCGGTCAGGAAATAAAAGATATCCTAGAACACAGTGTGCGTCAGGCACCTGATGAAAATGGCGGCTTCTTGCATGTATCAGGTATGCAGTTTTATTATGATAGTACCAAAGAAGCTGGCGATCGAATCGTTGCAATGTATGTTGAGGAAGATGGCGAGCTGACAGAAATCGATCTTGATCAAGATTATCAGGTCACGACGAACAACTTTACCGGTCAAGGTGGAGATGGTTTTGAGACATTTGCCGAGGCTTATGCAGATGGCCGAGTCAGAGATATTGGTGAAATCGACTGGGAGCAGCTTCGTGACTACATGGTTGAGGAAGAATACCTTGATGGTATTGTTGATCCTGTACGCGAAGGTCGTATTGTAGACCTTGAAGGTGATGAATTGCCAGGCGATCCAGATCCGGACCCAGATCCAGACCCAGATCCAGACCTAGATCCGGACCCAGATCCAGATCCAGATCCAGATCCGGACCCAGATCCAGATCCAGATCCGGACCCAGATCCGGACCCAGATCCAGACTCGGATTCAGAAGATCCTGGAGAAACAGATCAAGATAGTACAACACCAGAGGGTCAAGATGGGGATAAGTTACCAATGACAGCAACAAATATATATAAATTTATGTTAATTGGAATGAGCTTGTTCCTTATGGGGGTTGCTGCTATTCTTTACAAAAGAAGGAGATTTATAAACTAAAGAGAATTAACCGGCCGAAGGGAAATATTCCAACGGTCGGTTCACTTTCAAAAATCAAGGGAGTGTTAGCTTAAAATGTCTGATATAAATCAAGAAGATCCAGTCTATGTATCAACTAAATTATCAATATCTCCACATATTCCTGTTTCCGACGAAGCTTATGATTATTATCAAGAACAACAAAAAAAGCTTCCTAAAATGAAGAGGAATCAGTTAAGTATTGTTGGATTAGATATCGACAAAGATCAGGAAAACCAAATTATTGTGACGTCCTTTATTCGCAGCACTGTTGAAAAACCGATTCATTTAAAAACGTCAACGATTATTTTACTTGATCAAAATTCAGCTCCTTTTGCAAAAGTTGTCGTAGATTTTTCTAATTTGGGGACTCTGCCTCCAAAAACGTCAAGACCTTGGATACTTACATTTCCTAAGGAAAGTATCTTACAAGATGATAGAAATAAACTAGCAGCTTGGTCTTTAGCGTTTGAACGGGAGAGTAAACATAAACTCGATCTTTCAGACATGGGTAAGAATACTATATCAGAGTTTTCAAAAGCTAAATTAGAGGAGATTGCTCAAAAAACTCCACTTGAAAAAAATGAATTGTCATTGCTGGGTTTATCAGCTAAACGAAATGAATCTGATGAATTAGTAACAACATTATTAATCCGTAATGGCACGATGCGTGATTTACAATTAAAACAGCTGCCACTTAAGTTTTATGATGCAGAGGGAGATATAAGTGCTAAAGGTACATTTAAGTTAGCTCATTTAATGATTCAGGCGAACACGAGTAAACCTGTTACATTGGTTTTTCCTAAATCAGGTATTATAAAAAAGCAAATGGATTTATCTAGTTGGTCAATCCAACATGCTGATTAGTCTATTAAACAGGCTCACACATTTCCATAAATACTAAGCTGAGTGGCAGGGTACAAAAACGATGTAGTCACTTAATAAAGGTATTTTATGGTTACTCGTCTCACGATAAAGATTTGACTATAATTTGAATTTTTCAAATCTGAGCCGGAGGTGCCTTAGACTTTTATAGAGCGACTTCTGTTTGTCCAATCTTTTTGTTAGAAAGCAGTCAATCAGGCGAGGTATTTTGACCTAATATAATACCATGAAAAGGAATCTGTTTATCGTGTTAGAAGCTGTTTATTAATCGTGTGAGTATATCAGATCGAACAATCATATTTAGTTGTTGTGTACCAAATTGTTGTAAAACTTACTATGCAGAAAAATGCATTAATAGGTTGAAAGAATGTGTAGTGACGGGTTCTTTCAAGAGATTTAAACGAAGAAAAAGACAGATAACAAAGTATTCAGACTAATGGGATTTTTATGATTAATAGATTTTTGTTTAATTTGTCATAATGGGTGTTTATTTATTCTTATTTAAGTGTTATATTATAATTGACCAAGTCATTTGATAATATTAACTGGAGGATTTTAAATGTCGATAGATGATAACGACCAATTTAAGAAGGGGCTTACCCATATTCGGCAAGACATCGAACGGGGTGACTTTTTACCGAATGAAAAGCTGCATCCTCCTTATGAACTAGCAAAGACATATCAAGTCTCACGAGAAATGATGGAAGCGATTATTGATCGATTAGTTGAAGAGCGTATTGTGTCCAGAAGATTAGGAGTGGGTGTATTTGTCAATCCAAAACCGATTTATTCTTCTGGAATTGAGGAATTAGGTAGTGTATCAGAAATGATCAAAAAGGCTGGAAAAGTGCCTGGCACACAATATGTAGCTGCAGAGGTTGTTGAGCCTACAGAAGTTGACTTAAACAACTTTAACTCGTTGGACGTCCAAACAATTGCACGAGTTGAACGTGTGAGAACTGCGGATGGAGAACCTGTTGTTTATTGCATTGATAAAGTAGACAATGCAGTTGTTCCGATCAGTCATATCCATAGTCAAGATTCAATATTCAAACTCATTCATGCCTATACAGGTAAGTCAATTGACTATGCACATGCCTATGTTGAACCGATTGGTTACCATGAGAAAATATCAGCTATTTTAAATTGTGGGCCAGATCAAGCTTTACTTCTGTTAAAACAAATGCACTATACTAAAGATCATCAGCCAATACTATACTCAGAAAACTATTTTAGAAGTGATGCTTTTCAATTTCATGTCGTGAGAAAAAGAACATAATATTTTTCGATCAAGAGCTACTGGTCTAGTTCATACGATCAATATATTTGGTCAACAATAAAATTATTGGGGGTTTTTCAAGTGAAAAACAAATTATTACTTATCTTTGCTTTGTTACTAAGTGCGGTTTTTGTATTAGGGGCTTGTGGTTCTTCTGATGATGGAGATTCTGCAGCAGATGAAACACAAGATCCAGATAGTGAAGAAACTGATGATGCCGAAACTGATGCCAGTGACTTTTCACTAGCAATGGTAACAGATATTGGCGGGGTAGATGATAGATCATTTAACCAATCCTCTTGGGAAGGTATTCAATCCTTTGCTGAAACTCATGGTTTAGAACGTGGGACAGGATATGATTATGCTCAATCAGATAATGGATCAGACTATTTGCCAAACTTAAATGGTCTTATTCAACAAGATTATGACTTAATCTTTGGAATTGGTTTTGAATTACAAGCTGCAGTTGAAGAAGTTGCTGGAAATTTCCCTGATACGAATTTTGGGATTGTTGACGAGGTTGTTGAAGGGGATAATGTTGTAAGTATCAATTTTGCTGATGAGCAAGGGGCATTTTTAGGCGGTGTCGCAGCAGCACTAACAACTGAAACCGATCACGTTGGTTTCGTTGGCGGTGTAGAGAGTACAGTTATTAAACGTTTCGAAACAGGTTTTGTTGCAGGAGTAAAATCTGTTAATCCAGATATTGAAGTAAGTATTGACTATGCTGAATCATTTGGAGATGCTAGCCGTGGTCGTGCGATTGCTTCAACAATGTATAGCTCGGGAGCAGATGTTATTTATCATGCTTCAGGTGACACAGGTAATGGTGTGTTTACAGAAGCGAAAGATAGAATCAATGATGACCCAGATGCTGGAGTATGGGTAATCGGGGTAGACCGTGATCAGTATGATGAAGGACAAATTGGTGACCACAATGTTACGCTAACATCAACACTTAAACGTGTTGACGTAGCTGTAGAAGAAGTTGCAAATATGACTTTGAATGGGGAGTTCCCTGGCGGTGAAACATTAGTCTTTGATCTCTCTGATGAAGGGGTAGGCGTGACGGATACACACACTGAAGCATTTACTGATGAAATTGCTGAAGCTGTTAATGAATGGGAGTTAAAACTTCTTGATGGTGAAGTTGTTGCTCCACAAACAGATGACGAATTAGCAGAATTTCTAGATGCGCTATAATTTATTAAAAGGCTAGCGAACTAGACAGTAGTTGTTTTCATAAAAAGGCTAGTAAACTAGACACTAGTTGTGCTAGCCTTTTTATCTTTTCATCCACAGGCAACCGCTTACTTGGATAGCCGTTTATTGATTTTTTTAGGTTTAACAAAGTCTTTAAATGAAGAGTAGTAACTCTCCTCTCTTCATTTAGTGATTTATTAATCTTCCAGATCGGAGTGAACATTTTGGACAATTATGTCGTAGAGATGCTGAATATTAGAAAGGAATTTCCCGGTATCGTTGCGAACAACAACATAAATTTACAAGTAAAAAAAGGGGAAATTCATGCACTTTTAGGTGAAAACGGTGCAGGAAAATCTACCTTAATGAATGTGTTGTTTGGCTTATATCAACCAGAAAAAGGAGAAATACGAATTAAAGGAGAGCCAGTGAATGTGACTGACCCTAACGTTGCTAATCAGTTAGGGATTGGAATGGTACATCAACACTTTATGCTCGTTGAAACCTTCACTGTTGCGCAAAACATAATGCTAGGTGTTGAGCCAACTAAAAAAGGGGTTATTGATGTTAGCAAGGCAGAAAAGGAAATTGCTGAGCTCTCTGAAAAATATGGTTTGAGAGTTGACCCTAAAGCAAAAATTAGTGATATTTCAGTTGGTATGCAGCAAAGAGCAGAGATACTAAAAACATTGTATCGTGGTGCAGATGTATTAATTTTAGATGAACCAACAGCTGTGTTGACACCGCAAGAAATTACCGAACTTATGAATATTATGCGTTCACTGATTGATGAAGGAATTTCGATTATTTTAATTACGCATAAACTAAAGGAAATTGTCGATGTATGTGATCGATGTACGGTTATTCGAAAAGGTGAAGGAATCGCAACAGTAGATGTAAAAGATACAACAAAAGATGAACTTGCTTCTTTAATGGTTGGACGAAAAGTAGAATTTAAAACGGAAAAAACAGAAGCTGTACCCAAAGAAGAGGTCTTGACAATAAAGGATTTAGAAGTAAAAGATAGCCGTCAAGCTATGATGGTTAAAGGCTTGAATCTGTCTGTTAAGGCTGGTGAAATTGTTGGTATTGCTGGGGTAGATGGAAATGGACAATCCGAATTGATTGAAGCGATTACTGGATTGCGAAAAATTGAGGCTGGACAAATTTTTCTAAATGATAAGGAAATTACGAATCTATCAACAAGGAAAATAACTGAATCAGGAGTTGGACATATTCCTCAAGATCGTCATAAATTTGGTCTTATTCTTGATTTCCCAATTGCTGAAAATATGGTTATGCAAACTTATTATCAAGAACCATTTTCTAAATATAAAATTTTATCTTTTAAAGAGGTCTATCAATATGGTGAGAGGCTAATTGAGGATTATGATGTTCGGACACCCAATTCACGAACTAAAGCACGTGCACTATCAGGTGGAAACCAACAAAAAGCGATCATTGCTCGTGAGGTTGATCGATCACCAGATTTATTAATTGCCGCTCAGCCTACACGCGGCTTAGATGTAGGGGCGATTGAAAGTATTCATAAGCGTTTACTCAAAGAACGAGATCAAGGTCGTGCTGTTTTGCTTTTATCATTTGAACTAGATGAAATTATGAATGTAAGTGATCGAATTGCGGTTATGTTTGATGGGAAGATCGTTGCAGAAGTCAAACCATCAGAAACAACTGAGCAAGAAATTGGCCTCTTAATGGCAGGTAGCCATCTGAAGAAGGAGGATGACATTTAATGTTTTCTAATCGACTTTTTAATCTTTTAGTTCCAATTATTTCAGTTTTTTTAGGTTTTTTAGCTGGAGCTATTATTATGCTAATATTCGGTTATAATCCCATTGAAGGATATATTGCTTTATTTGATGGTGCATTTGGAAATCCATATGCATTAGGTGAGACCGTTCGCCAAACGACTCCTTTAATACTAACAGGTTTAGCGATTGCTTTTGCTTTTCGAACGGGACTATTTAATATCGGGGCTGAAGGACAAGTTTTTGTAGGCTGGTTAGCGTCTGTATCAGTAGGGATTGCTTTTGATTTGCCGGCAATTATTCATATTCCCTTAGCGATCTTAGCAGCAGCAGTTGCTGGGTCATTATGGGCTGCTGTTCCAGGATTGTTGAAGGCAACCCGTGGTGTACATGAAGTTGTTATCTCAATTATGATGAATTATATTGCTTTACATTCATGTAATTACATCATCAGAAATGTTTTGTCAGACAACGGGGATGCATCTGAACGAATATCAGAAACTGCCTCAATTAAATCCCCTTGGTTAACTGAATTAATGGGTTATTCCCAAGTTCACTGGGGCTTTATTATTGCTATAATCGCAGTTGTTGCTATGTGGTTTATTTTAGAAAAGACCACAACAGGTTATGAATTACGCTCTGTTGGATTCAACCGTCATGCAGCAAATTATGCAGGAATGAATGTTAAGAAAAATATAATGAAATCGATGATGATTTCAGGAGTGTTTGCTGGCTTAGCTGGTGCTATGGAAGGATTAGGGACATTTGGTTATATGCATGCCCATGGAGCTTTTGCGAATTTAGGCTTTGATGGGATTGCAGTTGCTTTATTAGGTGCAAATACAGCCATAGGTTCTGTTTTCTCTGCGATTCTATTCGGATCATTAAAAATTGGGGCATTAAGAATGCCAACAGTGGCTGGTGTTCCTTCAGAACTTGTTGAAATTGTCATTGCACTGATTATTTTCTTTATTGCATCAAGTTACATCATCCGTTGGGTCTTACTTCGCCTGAAAAAGGAGGAGAATTAAATGTATATCGTTAATTTATTAGCTATAGTTGTTCCTATTGCCATGTTTTACTCTGCACCACTTATTTTTACTGCCCTAGGCGGTGTGTTCAGTGAACGGTCTGGAGTTATTAACATTGGGCTTGAAGGCCTAATGATTATCGGAGCGTTTTCAAGTGTTGTCTTTAACTTAGCTTATGCAGAAGTATTCGGTGCATTAACACCATGGTTGTCTATCCTAGTTGCTGCAATTATTGGGGGATTATTTTCGGTTATGCATGCGGTCGCCTCGATTTCTTTTCGTGCAGATCAAACGGTCAGTGGTGTAGCGATCAATTTAATGGCGTTAGGTTTAGGTGTCTTTTTAACCCGTGAGTTATATGATAAGGGACAAACTGACATGGTTTCACAACCTTTTTATACACAATCAGTACCGATTTTATCTGACATTCCTATCATTGGTAATATTTTCTTCAGTGGAACTTATTATACCTCTTATATTGCTATTGCTGTTGCTGTTATAGCATGGTTTGTGATTTATAAAACACCATTTGGCTTGCGATTACGAGCAGTTGGTGAACATCCAATGGCTGCTGATACAAATGGAATCAATGTTATAAAAACTCGTTACATTGCTGTTATCTTATCAGGGATATTAGCGGGTATTGGTGGTGCGATCTACGCTCAAACCATTACTTTTAATTTTTCAGGGTCAACAATTGTAGGACAAGGATTTATGTCGATTGCTGCCGTTATCTTTGGGAAATGGCACCCTATTGGCGCACTTGGAGCAGCCCTATTCTTTGGTTTCGCCCAAAGTTTAAGTGTTGTGAGTGGAACGATTCCTTTCTTAGCGAATGTTCCGAATGTTTATCTTGTTATTGCACCTTACGTGTTTACAATTTTAGCCCTTGCAGGATTTATAGGAAGAGCAGAAGCACCGAAGGCAAATGGTGTGCCATATATTAAAGGTGGCCGCTAAACTTATTAGAATAAATTTATATTTATAATTGTTCTTGTCCTTTGGTCAAGCAACTCTTCAAAGTAAAAACCGTCTGATTCAGACGGTTTTTATCGTGATCCAACTTTATCACAGCTAACCGTCCGTAAAACTCAGGACAACAACGGGTTTCGATGGGGCGAGTAACCGCACTAAGGAAAACTACGGAGCTTTACACCGCAAGGATAAGTGGTTTTCTTATTCTGAGTCCTACGATGTTGGCAGCGCAGGTGTTTTCACAAATATTTTCGCTGGGACATGAATAATCGGGCTAATCAAAGCTATGAGTTATACTCATTGCAAGAATGTGAGCTTTTTTTACAAGATGTAGGAAATTAATTATTTTGATAAAACATTCACTCGTTTTCAAAAGGAATGAATTCATCCGATTTTTCTCATTTTCAATACAAATAACTTTTAACTTATTAGAAAATATATTATGATAACAGTGGTAATTGTTTCCTCCCCATTTTTGAGATAAACTATAATGAGGAAACAAAAGATGGACATAATAGTTATATCTTGCTGATTTAATTAAGGAGGCTTTTTAATGATTGATCTAAACGAACGAACCATTGATAAAAAAGGCTATAGATTACATATAGTTGAAAATAAGAAATTTAAAACCATTCATATTATCGCAAAATTTCGCTCCCCTCTATCAAGGGACTCGATAACGAAACGTGCTTTATTGCCATTTGTCCTTCAACAAGGTACGGAGCGCTATCCAACACTTAATGCTTTTCATCGTGCGTTAGATGACTTATATGGGGCAACATTCTCCATTGATGGGACGAAAAAAGGAGAACAGCATATTTTAACTGCCCGGATGACATTGGCTAATCAAACGTATTTGTCAACGAACGAAAATATTTTAAAACAAGGACTTACCTTTTTTAGTGACACTCTATTTCGTCCTAAACAAGAGAATGGAAGCTTTGATCCTAAAATCGTAGCAAAGGAAAAACAAACTTTAAAACAAAAAATTGCTGCTATGGCTGATGATAAAATGCGTTATGCGAATACGAGGATAGTTGATGAAATGTGTAAAGATGAACCTTATCATATTCATGTCCACGGCTATCCTGAAGACTTAAACGATATTTCTGAAAAAAATTTATATCAATATTATACAGAAATGCTAGAACACGATGCTCTTGATCTATACATCATGGGAGATTTTGACTCGATTGATCTAGACCAATTAATTGGAAATTTATTCGATCGTGATGATAAGAATAAGCAAGATGAAGAAGTCACCACTGATGACCATTTTGTCGAGCAATCAAATGAAGTGATTGAAGAACAGCATGTCCAGCAAGGTAAATTGCATTTAGGTTTTCGAACACATACGAAATTTGCTGATCATGATTATCCAGCTCTACAAGTATTCAATGCTATTTTTGGTGGTTTCCCAAGCTCAAAGTTATTTATTAATGTTCGTGAAAAAAATAGTTTAGCTTATTATGCGGCTTCTCAATTTGAAAGCCATAAAGGTTTGTTGTTTGTGTTTAGCGGCATTGCTCCAAAAGACTTTGAACAAGCAAAGGCAATTATTTTAGAACAAATGGAAGCGATGCGAAAAGGTGATTTTACTGAAGAACAAATTTCAGAAGCTAAACGTTTGATCATAAATCAATATAAAGAGACCCTTGATGATCCCTTTGGTATGATTGAAGTTATGTACAATCAAAACATAGCAAACACGAGCCGATCTGTTGCTGAGTTCATTGAAGAAATTAACGATGTGGGTATGAATGCAATTATTAAAATGGCCAATAAATTAGAATTAGATACTGTTTATTTCTTAACAGCTAAAGGAGGTCAGGATAATGAATAAAACTTATTATGAACAAATAGAAGAGACTGTCTATCATGATGTTTTACCTAATGGTTTACAAGTTGTTTTAGTCCCTAAACCTGAAATGTCACAAACATATGCTGTATTTTCTACAAACTATGGCTCAATTGATCAGTCTTTTATCCCGATTAATCAAAATGATTCGATCACTGTTCCAGACGGTATTGCACATTTTCTTGAACATAAGTTATTTGAAAAAGAAGATCGTGATGTTTTTCATGATTTCACAAAACTTGGTGCATCGGCTAATGCTTTTACGTCTTTTACAAAAACGGCTTATTTATATTCTGCGACATCAGATATTGCTGAAAACACAGAAATTCTTTTAGACTTTGTTCAATCACCATATTTCTCTGATCAATCTGTGGAGAAAGAAAAAGGTATTATTGCTCAAGAGATTCAGATGTATGATGATCAACCCGATTGGCGTGCTTTTTTTGGTATTATTGGTGCGATGTACGAACAACATCCTGTTCGGATTGACATTGCTGGTACAGTTGATTCAATTGATAAAATTACCAAAGAGGATTTGTATACTTGCTATCACACTTTTTACCATCCGTCTAACATGGTGTTGGCACTAGTTGGTCATTTTGATCCGGTTGAGATGGCAGAACTCATTAAAACTAATCAAGCCAAGAAAGAGTTTGATCAATTATCAACTATTGAACGTTATTTCCCAACAGAACCCACCCATGTTAAAGAGGAACAAGCTTCGATTGAAATGCCTGTTGCTGTTCCTAAGTGTATGGTTGGAATCAAAGAGGTTCCGCAATCTGATAATCAATTGTTTATTAAAGAAGAGTTACTTGCAGATATGTTATTAGATCATTTTTATTCAAGATCAGGAATTTACTATCAAGAGCTGTATGACCTTGATTTAATTGATGGAAGTCTGGGTTTTGAAACAGAACGTCAAAAACAATTTTGCTTTTCGATCGTAGGTGGAAACACTGAGAAACCGGATCAATTTGCGGAAAAGGTAAAAGAACAGTTGGCTACGTTTAAAGATTACCTATTAGCTAACGAAGATTTTGAACGTATGAAAAGAAAAATGATGGGTCAACTGTTAAGAAGTATGAATCGCATGTCTGATATTGCCAATCAAGTTAGTCATTATCAAATGCTTGATCTTGATTTTTTTGATTTATTACCAACATTGGAATCATTAACACTTGAAGAAGCTAATCAATTTTTAAATAGCTGGATAAAAGATGATAACGTCGCTGTTTTCCAAGTCAAACCGACACAAAAATAACCCAGTCACTAATTTTTTTGCGAATAATCGTAACTTTTTTATTACGAAAAAAGTCTAATTATATATCGGAATAAATAGCTGAATGGTAAATGACTTGAAAAAAGATAAAAAAGTTTAAATATTAATATTATCTCTTTTATAAATGACTAAAATCATTTATTATAGAGTTAGCATAAGAAGATGAACTTTTGGTATCGATTAAGTAAACGGATGGTGTTATAGATGCAAATTGGTGAAAGACTAAAAGAAGCTCGTCTAGAAAAGGAATTATCCCTAGAAGATGTTCAAAAATCGACGAAAATCCAAACTAGGCACTTACAGGCGATTGAAGAAAATAATTTTTCTCTTATACCTGGTAGTTTTTATGCCCGCGTTTTTATTAAAGAGTACGCTAATGCTGTTGGATTGGATGCAGATGAGCTTTTCGATGAATACCAAGATGAGATCCCCATGTCAGATAATCAGATCGACTATTCGCAAATGCAGCGAACCAGACAAAAAACAGGGTCGACCAAATCATCGCCGTTTGCTACATTACTCCCAACCCTTGTTGTCCTTATTTTAGTCATAGGAGTCTTTTTCTTTATTTGGCAGTTTGCACTAAGGGATGATGATCCTCCTCAAGACCCAGGAGACCAAGTGGAAACAGATCAATCAGCTGGTGATCAAGTTTCCCTTCCGCCTGATGATAATGGAGAAAATGAGGGACAGGATGACACGGACACGGATGCAGATGAAAGCAATGAAGATGATGAAGATGAAGATGATGTAACGGATGAAGAGCCTGAGTTAATACTTGATTCATTTGAAAATAACGTTTCTAATTATCGTTTTAACACAGATGAAGAGTCCATCGAACTAGTCATTGAATCCGAAAGTAGTAACTGGTTGGAGGTTGAAAATGAAGCAGGAGAACGATTATATTATGCAACACTTCAATCAAGTGATTCTTCTGAAACATTTGATATCTCAGAAGATGAGTATGTCCATTTAAGATTTGGAAATCCGGGTGATATTTCTATATCTGTTAATGGAATCGAAGTAGAATTTTCAGACGATATGTCTTCAACTGCGGTTCAAGAATTATGGATATATATTAATGAAGACCCTGCATAGGGGGCTAATTAACCTCGCTCATCAAGTGATGGGTGAGGTTATTCATTGTTTATTGCTATATTTTATAAAAGCTAAAATTTGAAAGGAAGTTTTTAATGAATATACCCAATCGTATTACCTTATCACGTATTTTACTTATTCCTATTTTTATTTTATTATTAACGATCCCAATTGATTGGGGGAGTTGGGACATGGGTACGACCTCACTTCCTATTGTCCATTTTGTGGCTGCTTTATTATTTATCCTTGCCTCTGGAACAGATTGGTTAGACGGCTATTATGCTAGGAAATATAATTTGGTTACGAATTTAGGAAAATTTTTAGATCCGATGGCAGATAAACTGCTTGTTACTGCTGCATTTGTATTGCTAATAGAACTCGGTTTAGCGCCTGCTTGGTTAGTCATTATTATCCTATCACGTGAATTTGCTGTCACAGGCTTAAGACTCGTTGCAGCAGGTGAAGGGATCGTATTAGCGGCAGGAAATATGGGTAAATGGAAGACTGCCTTTCAACTCATAGCAATTATCGTTTTATTATTGCATAACTTTCCTTTCTCTTATTTAGGTTGGCCAGTCGGGTCAGTTTTACTTTATATTGCCCTTATTTTAACAGTTGTTTCTGGAGTAGATTACTTTATCAAAAATTGGCATGTTATGAAGGAGTCTAAATAATGATGATAAATGCTGAGATTGTCGCGGTCGGCACTGAATTGTTATTAGGTCAAATTGCCAATACAAATGCCCAATGGATTTCGCAACAGCTTGCTGCTAGAGGGATTAGCGTTTATCACCATCAAGTAGTTGGTGATAATGAAGGACGGATGTCAGATGTTTTTAAGCATGCTCTTAGGCGTTCACAGCTTATTTTCATTACAGGTGGGCTTGGACCAACAGATGATGACATCTCACGAGAGGTCGTTGCAAAGCTTGTCGATCAACATTTAATTGAAGATGAACAGATTTTGGCAGGTATTACAGCTTATTTTGCCCGAACGAATCGACAGATGTCCGAGAATAATTATAAACAAGCTAAGATCATTAAAGGCGCTGAGGTTATTCCTAATTCGATAGGAACAGCTCCAGGAATGATTGTTCCTTATCAAGAAGCTCGTTTTATTTTACTACCTGGTGTACCAAGCGAAATGAAACAAATGATGATTGAGACGGTTTTACCTTATCTTGAGGAAATATATGCCTTACAAGATGTGATTGTATCTAAAATGCTACGCTGTGTCGGCATTGGTGAATCGCAACTTGAAATGCAGCTTAAGGAATTGATTGCTGAACAAACCAATCCAACAATTGCCCCATTAGCATCAGATGGAGAAGTCGCTTTACGCTTAACAGCTATGGCAGATTCGACTGAAAAGGCTAAACATCTTATCGAACAAAAGGAACAAGAAATAAAGACAATTGCTGGGAAATATATTTATGGCTCTGATGATCAAACGCTGAATGAGGTAGTCGTTCAATTGTTAAAAGAAAGTGGTCAATCCATTTCGAGTGCAGAGAGCTTGACAGGTGGACGATTTGCAGATTCGCTTGTTTCGATTTCCGGTGCAAGTCACGTATTTCAAGGAAGTATTGTGAGCTATACCTCAGATGCGAAGGAAAATGTGTTGGGAATTGAACACTCGATTATTGAACAACATGGCATGGTTAGTGAACAAACGGCTTATCAAATGGCTAAATTAACGAAGGAAAAATTCAATACAACCTATGGGATTAGTTTTACCGGTGTAGCGGGGCCAGCCATTCTTGAAAATAAGGCAGTCGGGACAGTTTATATTTGTCTTTATCGATCTGCTCAGGATTATCAGATCGAGGTATTTGATTTTCCTAAAAATCGAGAGTTAATCCGTAATCGATCAGTAAAAAAAGGTCTTGAGTTAGTTTACAATAAATTAAAATGAAGTGATTTATCGTCATAGTATTTCGAGAAATTGGAGCTGATTTTCAAAAAACGAATCTCTTTTTCTTCTAAATTTATAAGAACATTCATTCGCTGTTTTCCTTGTATATTTTGAAAAAAAGAGTTATGATATATTTAGTTGAAAATTGAGGAGGAATTTGGATGAGCGATCGTAAACAAGCCTTAGATCAGGCGTTGAAATCAATAGAGAGACAATTTGGCAAAGGTTCAATTATGAAATTAGGTGAGCAGGCTGAACAGAAAATAGCTACTGTTTCCAGCGGTTCATTAGCAGTAGATGTAGCTTTAGGTATTGGTGGTTATCCACGAGGACGAGTTATCGAAATCTATGGTCCAGAATCCTCAGGTAAAACAACCGTTTCTCTTCATGCTATTGCAGAAGCTCAAAAAGCTGGAGGAACAGCCGCATTTATTGACGCAGAGCATGCTCTAGATCCCATTTATGCTAGAAATTTAGGTGTTAACACTGATGAATTATTGCTTTCTCAACCAGATACAGGTGAACAAGCATTAGAAATTGCTGAAGCTTTAGTCCGCAGTGGCGCTGTAGATATTGTTGTCATCGATTCTGTTGCTGCTCTTGTACCGAAAGCAGAAATTGAAGGGGAAATGGGCGATGCACACGTTGGACTGCAAGCTCGTTTAATGTCACAAGCACTACGTAAGCTTTCTGGTGCAATTAATAAATCAAAAACAACAGCGATCTTTATTAACCAAGTTCGTGAAAAAGTTGGAATTATGTTCGGTAACCCTGAAGTCACACCGGGTGGTCGTGCTTTGAAATTCTACTCATCTGTTCGTTTAGAAGTTCGTCGGGCTGAGACCATTAAGCAGGGAAATGAAATGGTTGGAAACCGAACGCGAATTAAGGTTGTTAAAAATAAAGTAGCTCCACCATTTAAACAAGCTGAAGTCGATATTATGTATGGTGAGGGGATCTCAAAAGAAGGAGAACTGCTGGATATCGCAGCTGAATTAGATATCGTGGAAAAAAGCGGTGCTTGGTATTCTTATCAAGGTGAACGTCTGGGTCAAGGTCGTGAGAATGCGAAAACATACCTTAAAGAAAATCCACATTTGATTGATGAGATTAATCAAGCGGTTAGAAAACACTATAATTTAAGTGGTGATAACCAAGAAGCTGAAGAAGCGATTGATGAATTAATTCCAGACAAATAATATTTAGTGTCGAGACTGATCTATTCTTGCAACTGCAATTTAGATCAGTCTTTTTTGATATCATGCTCATATTAAAAGGCATTTTTTTGATTAGTCACTTTTGTTTTCTTGACATTACCTATTTACACCATTAAAATTAATAATGTATAGTTATCATAATTATACTGGAAAATTAATGACGCATTTGAAATAGGTAATACAAAGTACATGCCGACTTAAAATGAGTTAAAAATGAATAGCAAGAGGAGGTGAAACCATGGATTACGTGGATTTAATCATTACTATCATCTCCAGTTTAGCTATCCTTATCGTCGGTATTGTTGTTGGCTATCTGATTCGTAAATCAATTGCAGAGAAAAAGATTTCTAGTGCTGAAGCATTAGCGAAACAAATCGTTTCAGAGGGGCATAGAAACGCAGAAGTAGCAAAAAAAGAAGCCCTATTAGAAGCTAAAGATGAGCATCATAAGTTTCGTCAGCAAGCTGACGAAGAGCTTCGAGAACGACGTGCTGAGTTACAAAAGCAAGAAAACAGACTCCTGCAAAAAGAAGATAACCTTGATCGGAAAGATGAAACGTTGGACAAACGTGAACGGATGCAAGAGAAGAAGGAAACTTCACTAGCAGAAAAACAACAACAAATTGAAGAAATGGAAGGCAAAGTAGAAGCTTTGTTGGGAGAACAACAAGCTGAACTGGAGCGCATTTCTGGTTATACATCGGAGCAAGCAAAGCAAATTATTTTAGAACGTGTTCAAAAAGAAGTTAATCATGAATCAGCACTTATCATTAAAGAGGCAGAAAACCGAACAAAAGAAGAAGCAGATAAAAAAGCAAAGGATATCTTATCATACGCAATGCAACGTTGTGCAGCAGATCATGTTGCCGAAACAACGGTGTCCGTAGTAAACCTTCCTAATGACGAAATGAAAGGACGAATAATTGGCCGTGAAGGACGAAATATTCGAACTTTAGAGACATTAACGGGAATAGATTTAATTATAGATGATACTCCTGAAGCTGTTATTTTATCAGGTTTCGATCCCATTCGACGTGAAATAGCGCGGCTTGCATTAGAAAAATTAGTTCAAGATGGTCGAATTCATCCAGCACGTATTGAAGAAATGGTTGAGAAATCAAGACGTGAGGTTGATGAATATATTCGTGAAGTCGGTGAAGAAACAACCTTTGAGGTTGGTGTTCACGGCTTACATCCTGATTTAATTAAAATTCTTGGTCGCTTAAAATATCGTACAAGCTATGGACAAAACGTATTAAATCACTCAATAGAAGTGGCTCATTTATCCGGGCTGCTAGCGGCAGAACTTGGACAAGATGTGACGATAGCTAAACGTGCAGGATTACTCCATGATATTGGTAAAGCAATTGATCATGAAGTGGAAGGCAGCCATGTCGAAATAGGTAAAGAACTTGCCATCAAGTACAAAGAAAAAGAAATAGTGATAAATGCTATTGCCTCACACCATGGAGATGAAGAACCAACTTCTATAATTGCTGTATTAGTAGCAGCTGCTGATGCTTTATCCGCTGCTCGACCAGGTGCAAGAAGTGAAACATTAGAGAATTATATTAAACGACTTGAAAAATTAGAAGAAATCTCTGAATCTTATGATGGCGTAGAGAAATCATTCGCCATTCAAGCAGGTCGTGAAGTCCGAATCATGGTTAAACCAGACGAAATTGATGATCTAGAATCTGTTCGTATCGCCCGAGAGATTCGAAAACGAATAGAAGATGAATTGAATTTCCCTGGTCATATTAAAGTAACTGTTATTCGTGAAACACGAGCTGTTGAGTATGCAAAATAATCCATTTGTATCTATGTAATAAGAGAGAGCGTCCGTTACGAACACGGTCGCTCTTTTCTATTATCGAATAGTTAGACAGATTGATTTTTTCACTGATAGCTGCCGTAAAACTCGGGACAATAATGGTTTTGTGGAGGAGTGAGTAACACAGTTCCTATCAGTGGATACTAGAGAATACAGAGCCACCTTGGAGTTACTAATACTCCCACTGATTCACTGATTGAAGTTTCGTTTTATGAAGTGGATAAGGACTCACTCCAAAAAGTGAAAAATATAACAAGCATAAGAAATGATAAGCAAGCCAAAAATTTCGAACTATTTTTGACAAGCATACGATCTTATGTAAAACTAAAATTCAGAGTAACATTGTAAAAACTTATCAAACTTAATAACTAACGGATAGGCCGTTTTAATAAAGGAGTAGCAAGATGAGAATTTTATTTATTGGGGATATTGTTGGTTCAATGGGAAGAGAACAATTACAAACTTATTTACCCAAACTAAAGAAAAAATATCAGCCACAGTTAACCATTGTAAATGGGGAAAATGCGGCAGCAGGAAAAGGTATAACCGAAAAAATTTACAAACAACTTCTAGAGTATGGTGCTGACTTTTTAACAATGGGAAATCATACCTTTGATAAAAAGGAAATCTTTGATTTTATTGATGAAGCCAAGAAAATCATTCGACCGGCAAATTATCCTGTTGGTACACCAGGAAAAGGCATCAATTATGTCAATATCAATGGAACTGAGGTTGCCATTATCAACTTACAAGGTCGAACCTTTATGTCGGCAATTGATGACCCATTTCGTATCGCTGATCAATTGGTTGAAGAGGCTAGTAAACGAACATCGATCATCTTTCTTGATTTTCATGCAGAAGCTTCAAGTGAAAAGCTTGCATTAGCTTGGTATTTAGATGGAAGAATAAGTGCATTTGTTGGGACGCATACACATGTCCAAACAGCAGATAATCGTATCCTTGATCAGGGAACAGCTTACATAACAGATGTTGGGATGACAGGTCCTTATGACGGGATCATTGGTACCGAGCGAGAAGCTGTGATCAAAAGATTTTTAACTCAATTACCTGTTCGCTTTGAGGCAACTAAAAAAGGGAAGGCACAATTAAGCGGTGTAGTCATAGATATTGATCAAAAAACTGGCAAAGCCGAGCGAATTAATCGAATTTTAATTACAGAAGACAGCCCTTTTTTTGACTGAATTTGATGGGAATTTAGCATATCATCCATTTGCGAGAATATAGTAAAAGTGGTAGGGACTTAAGAAACTATAGGGAGGTAGCAAAAGTGGATGTATTAAAAGTTTCAGCAAAATCAAATCCAAATTCAGTAGCAGGTGCTTTAGCGAATGTATTACGTGAACGAGGCTCAGCAGAAATTCAAGCAATCGGTGCCGGCGCTCTTAATCAATCGGTTAAGGCGATTGCCATTGCCCGAGGTTTTGTTGCACCAAGTGGTGTCGATTTAATTTGTATTCCCGCTTTTACAGATATTAAAATTGATAATGAAGAGCGAACAGCGATTAAGCTGATTGTTGAACCGAGATGAGATAAAACCTTGTCAGTGGGGATTTCCCCACTGATAGAATATTTGCTCAAATACCCTAAATTGTTCCTGTTGTGTGTCATACATAAAACAGGATTTTTTTATCTAAAGGAGGAGCTTTATGATCATTGATGCGCACTGTGATTTGCTTTATCAATTGTGGAAATATGATTATGATGTGAACAGTAGTGAGTTCTTGCAGTTTGATTTAACTAAATGGCGAAATAGTCCTGTTCGGGTCCAAGCTTTTGCCATATTTGTTCCTTCATCAGTTCCAAGTGATCAACAATATGATGTTGCTCTAAAAATGATTGATCTTTTTTTTGAAAAAATAATTATTCCAAATCCCGATATCATTCATATTAAGACAAAAACGGATCTTGAAAATTTACAACCTAATCAATTAGGAGCGATGTTAACCTTAGAAGGCTGTCACCCGATTGGTATGAATTTAAACAAGTTGACTAAAATGATTGATTATGGTGTCCGAATGGTCGGTTTGACTTGGAATAACAATAATGCAGTTGCTGATAGTATTATGAGTGCTAAAAGGGAAGGAATTACTGCTTTTGGTCAAGAAGTCATCCAATTGTTAAATCAGGAGTCTATTTGGATAGATGTTTCACATTTATCGATCAAAGGATTTTATGATGTCATCAATCAAGCTGATCATGTTATAGCTTCACATAGTAATGCATTCACCATTTGTCAGCACCCACGTAATCTAGATGATTATCAAATTAAAGCTTTAATTGAACGTGATGGTTTAATTGGGCTCACCTTTG
This sequence comes from Amphibacillus sp. Q70, assembly GCF_052055485.1. Classification (GTDB taxonomy): domain Bacteria; phylum Bacillota; class Bacilli; order Bacillales; family Amphibacillaceae; genus Amphibacillus. The sequence goes on from NZ_CP197171.1 coordinate 2,838,451, forward strand.
TTCCCGAGTTTACTAAAGCATCTGCTTCAGTTGAAATTGCAGACTTATTTACCCATATTGACCACTTCATCACTATCGGTGCATTGAACCATCTTGGCTTCGGGTCTGATTTTGACGGGATTACCGAAACGATAATGGGACTTAGCTCAGTAACTGACTATGCTTCATTACAGGATCAACTAATTAAGCGTTATAGCCAATCCACTATTAACAAAATATCTTATCAAAACTTTTTAAAAAAATTCCCTCGAACAAAATAGAAATGATACATTTTTACACAAAAAAGTTTGCTAACATGTTAAACTAATTGAAGAAGTATTTGTAGAAAAGGAGCTACTCTAATGAATGAAGAACAACGTCTAGAAACAAATCAAATAAAAAATGATCCTAAAGCAAATTTAGATCGTTTAAAAAATATGGATTCTGATGAGTTGATTGGTAAGTATTTTCAATCGACTTATCAACCACCCAATTTAAAGAAAGCTAAAAAAAGATTAAAGAAAGATGTCGATATTCATTATGACTATGCTGTTCCAGAAGATATGAAAGGAATTGGTCAAGGTAAGAAATTTCTTATTCGTACATATGGCTGTCAAATGAATGAGCATGATAGTGAAGTCATGGCTGGATTGTTGACTGACCTTGGCTATCAACCAACGGAAGAAACAGAAGAAGCAGATGTCATTTTACTAAATACATGTGCTATACGTGAGAATGCTGAAAATAAAGTTTTCGGTGAAATTGGCCATTTAAAACCGATTAAAATGGAGAATCCTGATTTAATCATTGGGGTGTGTGGCTGTATGTCACAAGAAGAATCTGTCGTCAATCGGATTCTGCAAAAACATCCCTTTGTTGATATGATCTTTGGTACGCATAATATCCATCGTTTACCACAACTTTTAAAAGAAGCGATGTTTAGTAAAGAAATGGTAGTCGAGGTCTGGTCTAAAGAAGGCGACATCATTGAAAACTTACCGAAAGTACGTAAAGGAAATATTAAAGCCTGGGTAAACATTATGTATGGTTGTGATAAATTCTGTACATATTGTATTGTACCTTACACAAGAGGAAAAGAACGTAGCCGTTTACCAGAAGACATTATTCAAGAGGTACGCCATTTGGCTGCTCAAGGTTATCAAGAAGTTACTTTACTCGGACAGAACGTCAATGCTTATGGTAAGGACCTTGAGTTTGAATATGGTCTAGGTGATCTGTTGGATGAATTACGAAAAATTGATATCCCGCGTGTTCGTTTCACAACTTCACATCCTCGTGATTTTGATGATCATCTCATTGAAGTTCTGGCTAAAGGTGGTAATCTATTGGATCATATTCACTTACCTGTACAGTCAGGTAGTTCTGATATTTTAAGAATTATGGCGCGCCGATATACAAGAGAAGATTTCCTAGAATTAGTTGGTAAGATTCGCGAAGCCATGCCAAATGCGACCCTAACAACAGATATTATTGTTGGTTTTCCAAATGAAACAGATGAACAATTTGAAGAAACAATGACACTAATGAAAGAAGTAGGTTTTGAATCGGCTTACACATTTATTTATTCACCACGTGAGGGTACACCTGCTGCACGTTGGGAGGATAATATTCCAATGGAAGTGAAAAAGGAACGATTACAACGCCTTAATGCTCTTGTAAATGAGCAGTCAAAAGCGTCAATGGAGAAATATGAAGGACAAATTGTTGAAGTTTTAGTAGAAGGTGAAAGTAAGAAGGATCCTGATGTTCTTTCAGGTTATACTGAACGAAATAAATTAGTCAATTTTAAAGCACCAAAATCAATGATTGGTCAAATTGTGCCCGTTAAAATTACAAAAGCTAAAACGTGGTCACTTGATGGTGAATTTGTTGAGAGCACAGCAGAGGTGTTATAGATTGTGACTTATTCAAAAGAAGAAATCTTTAATAAGGTTGAAGAGATCACTAGTCGATTAGATGAATTGGAAGAGGTTGAACGCTTTAAAGCTTTGGAATCACGATTAAATGACAATCAAAAAGTTAAGGATTTGATTGATCAAATAAAAAAACTGCAAAAACAAGCAGTTAATTTACAGGCCTATGGAAAAGTTGAAGCAGTCAAACAGGTGGATGCACAGATTGATGCGATTCAAGCAGAAATTGATGCAATTCCGATTGTTGACGAATTTAAATCTTCCCAAGTCATTGTCAATGATATTTTACAGTCGTTAATAAGTAATATAGACGAAGAAGTGAAAACAAAATTTAATACAATAGATTAGTCATATGAAATCCTCTCAATTGATTGGGGGGATTTTCTGTTTGGTAGAGCTTGACCGCGCTTTTATGTAAAGGTTAAGATTCACGTAAATGAATCAAGGGGGTATACCATGTTTGACTTATTGTTAATGAGTGTGATGGGTCTGTTATGTTTAATAGTGGGTTTATTGATTTGGAAAAGAGACAAGATCACCTTGATCCATTCCTATCACTATACGAATGTCACAAAGGAAAATCAAAAAGCGTATACTGAAAAAATGGGCAAGGCACTTATCGTGATGAGTATCGGCATGTTTTTAACGGGAATCGTCAATTATATCACCAACACAGCCTATGGATGGCTCTGTTTTGCGATATTCTTTGTTGCAGGATTGATGCTTATCCTGAAAGCACAAAAAAATATAATGGTGGATTGTTCTAATTTTCAGCAAAAAAACATTCTTAATCAGTAGCAGATATTAGGCACATGCATAGGATGAATTAGGTGGTGAGTGTCACTTCGCCTAGCGATGTTGCATAAACTGAATATTAAGAATGGAGGTTATGTAAATATGTCATTTCTTGATCAAGACTATCGGGAAATCATTACAAAAGCTGTTATTGGTAAAGGTCGTAAATTCGCAGAGGATAAACATGTTGTCAATCCAACCCATCAACCGTCTAGTATTCTAGGGTGCTGGATTATTAATCACTTATATAATGCTAAACGTAAAGGGGAGGAAATGGTAGAAGTTAATGGTAGCTACGATATTAACGTTTGGTATTCATACAATGATCACACAAAAACAGAAGTGGTAACAGAGCGTGTCAATTACACAGATCAAATTAAATTATCAGTTAAGGATAAACAAACTGTTGGAAATAAAGTTGATGTCTATGCCAAAGTCCTTCAACAACCAAATTCAACCTCATGTACAATTGACAAAGCTAAACAAAAAATTCAAACAGAGGTGGAACGTGAATTTTTAGTTGAAGTAATTGGAGATACCAAAGTATCCGTTCGAGTAGATCCAACAGGTACAACTAATGATGAAGAAGAGTGGGTCGATGAATTAACTGAAGAAGAACTGATTAATTTAGACCCAGAATCAACTGAATAAATGGTAGAAGCGCACAGAATCGCCTGTGCGCTTTAATCATGACCAAAAAAGTTTTGTTTGCTGTTATTAACAACATTGCGGAGGAAAAGTGTTCAAAAGATCGCGAAAGCCTTGATCCAAAAATACAATCAACTTTGCGGAAATACAGTCAAGTTAGCGGAAATGCAATCAAGTTTAGCGATTTGCAGTCAAGTTTCGCAAAATACAATCAAGTTTTGTCAAGTCCAAAATCTTGTGTAATAACCTATAGCTATCTCTGTAGTTACTTGAGAGGGGGGTAGCTTTTCCTGTCCTCGCCATGGCGAGGTCAGGAAAAGCGTTACATTTAATTCTCCCCCGGGGCATAGTCTCTTAAAAATTTTCGCTTCGTCTTCTGAAATCCTTCGTGGATATCCATCAAAACGGCACCGATAAGTCGGACAGCTGAATCTATATTCGGAAAGATCCCAATGACTCTTTCCCTACGCCGTATTTCTCTATTGACTCGCTCTAAACTGTTTGTCGTCCTTAGAGAGACATGATAGCCCGTGGGTTCTTGGATGAATTGTAGGGCATCATCAAAACCGGCTTCTAACTTCTCGATGACCGCTGTGTACTTCGGATTTCCCTCGACTGTCTTTATAAAGTTTGTCTTCAATTCTCTGGCATGGGCCAGGGTATCGGCATAAAAGATTTGTTTTAAGGCTGTCCGTTCAGCTTGACTGTTTTTCTTCGGCATCACATCCGTTAGATTGCGTAAGAAATGGGTGGTACAACGCTGCCATGGACAGTTCAAAAAGTCTTCTTTAATCGCTGCTTTCAATCCAGAATGCGCATCAGAGATGATGAGCTTGGGTTTCTTCAAACCACGCGCTCGTAAGTCCTGAAAGAAGCTTGTCCAAGCTGCCTTTGATTCCTCTTCTGAAACCATAAATCCAATAATCTCACGTCTATTCTCTGACGTCACCCCTTGCGCAATATAGACACCTTTAGATACCACACGATGATTCTCTCGCACTTTAATATACATGGCATCGACATAAACATAGGCATAGTATTTATGGTGAAGGGCGCGCTCTCTAAACGATGCCACCTCAGGATCTAGACGTTTGAGAATATCAGAAGCAAATGAACGAGAGACGCCTTCCCCACAGAGGGTCTCAACAATTTTAGTGACCTTTCGGGTCGATACACCACTCACGACAGATTCCACTAATGTCAGAACAAGCGATTGATCCATACGTTGATACTTCTCGAATAACTTTGTTGAAAAGGCACCAGAGCGTGTCCGAGGGACTTTCAGCGTGATTCGCCCGATAGGTAGTTTATAATCTCTTTCGTAATAGCCATTCCGCATGTCTTGGCGAAGTGCATGGCGTTCTCGTGAGTCGGCTTGGACATAGGCATCACGCTCCGCCTCCATGTAGGCATTAAATACAGCGACTGCCAGTCCTTTAGTTGCCGAATTTAAGTTGCTCGATAAAATTTCCTCTGTTAATTTGTCCATATCTAGGGTAAAATTTAATTGAGTCATTTCAGTTCTCTCCTTTTCAATGGTTGGTTGGTAACTACATTGTACTATAGGAGAGCTGATTTGGCTCTTTTTCTTTATTACACAATTATATAGCCTTAATCTCAAGTTTAGCGAAATGCAATCAAGTTCGGCGATTTGCAATCAAGCTTCGCAAAATACAATCAAGTTAGCGAAAATGCAATCAAGTCCGGCGAAATGCAATCAAGTTTCGCAAAATACAATCAAGTTAGCCGAAATACAATCAACTTTGCAGAAATACAGTCAAGTTAGCGGAAATACAATCAAGTTCAGCGATTTGCAATCAAGTTAGTCGAAATACAATCAACTTAGCGAAAATGCAATCAAGTTTCCCGAAATGCAGTCAACTTCGCAATATTTCGGTTAGTAAAAACATTCAAAATGTCGCACCAACTCTGATCCACGAAGAAAAGTCTCTATGCTAGAGCAGGTTAACGGTGATAAAAAATCATACCCATATTTGACACAAGCAATGTTAAGTTAGGATTTCTAAGGAAACACATGATTGTGTTATAATAATAATAGAATTTAGGCTTTTTATAAATAATAGGTCGATTTTTCTTGATATATAGTAAAAAGGAGATAGTTTGATGGGGAAATATACACCAATGGTTGAGCAGTATTTGAAAATAAAAGCACAATATCAAGATAGTTTTCTTTTTTTTAGATTAGGAGATTTTTATGAATTATTTTTTGATGATGCCTTAAAGGCGTCGCGGGAACTTGAGATTACTTTAACCAGTCGCGATGGGGGCGGTGAAGAACGGATCCCGATGTGTGGTGTCCCACATCACTCAGCAACGAATTATATTAAAAATCTAGTTGAAAAAGGATTTAAAGTGGCAATATGTGAGCAGGTAGAGGATCCCAAACAAGCAAAAGGTGTTGTCAAACGAGAAGTGGTTCAACTGATCACACCTGGCACGGTGATGGATGGTCTGATGTTAGATGAAAAAGAAAATAACTATTTAGCTAGTTTAACAGCATTTGACCACGATACATATACACTTATTTATATTGATTTATCAACCGGGGAGACAAGTGGAGCGCTTGTAACGACAGGTTGGGAGCATGTGTTGAGCGAATTATACAATCGGCCAGTCAGTGAAATTGTTATTACTAACGGCTTGCCAGAAGAACAGAAACAAAGTTTGACAGATCGCTTAGATGTCACTTTATCTTATTCTGTCGCAATGGAATTAGCTGATCCTTTTACCCAACTCGTTGAACATATTGATGAAGAAAAAATAAAAATTGGCTTTGGCCAGCTGATTAACTACTTACAAAGAACACAGCAACGTGCTCTTGAACATTTGCAGCCACTGCAAATCATTGAGCTCAATGAATATCTTGGTTTAGATATGTACTCGAAGCGCAATCTTGAATTAACAGAAACGATTATCAAAAAGGGTAAGCAAGGAAGTTTGTTGTGGGTACTTGATCAAACCGTTACAGCAATGGGAGCACGCAAACTTAAAAAATGGTTAGAGCGCCCTTTATTAAATCGTTTAGAATTAGAGAGACGATATCAGTTTGTTGATGGGTTGATGAGTGATTACATTAAACGTGAAGACCTACGTGAACAACTGAAATCCATTTATGATCTTGAACGCTTATGTGGCCGGGTTGCTTTTGGAAATGTGAATGCTAGAGATTTGCTTCAATTAAAGATCTCTTTAACCAAAGTTCCTCAATTAAAAGACATTCTAGCTACTTTTCAAGAACAAGAGTTAATTAAGCTAGGTGAGTCACTGGACCCCTTAAATGATCTGAAAGAGTTACTCGAAAAAAGTTTAACTGATGATCCCCCGTTGACGATCAAGGAAGGAAACATTATCCGTGATGGTTTTAACGAACAGCTTGATCAATATCGTGATGCCTCACGTAATGGTAAACAGTGGATTGCCGAACTAGAAAAACATGAAAAAGAAGCAACCGGGATTAAGTCACTAAAAATTGGCTACAACCGTATTTTTGGTTACTATATTGAAATTACCAAAGCGAATTTGCATTTATTACCGGAAGGAACCTATGAACGAAAGCAAACCTTATCGAATGCTGAACGCTTTATTACACCTGAATTAAAAGAAAAAGAGGATCTTATTTTATCAGCTCAAGAGAAGAGTATTGATCTAGAATATCAGCTTTTCCTAAAACTTCGTGAACAAGTGCTTAGCTTTATTTCACGTTTGCAAACTTTAGCTGAACGGATCAGCCAATTAGATGTTTTACAGAGCTTTGCGACAATCAGTGAAGATCAAGGCTATTCTAAACCCGTTATTACAACTGATGAACAGGTACAAATTATTAAAGGGCGCCATCCAGTCGTAGAAAAAGTTATGAAGGATTCGATGTATGTTCCGAATGATGTCTATATGGACGAAGCCAAACAAATTTTGTTAATCACCGGACCTAATATGTCTGGTAAAAGTACGTATATGAGACAAGTCGCTTTAATTGTGATTATGGCTCAAATAGGCTGTTTTGTCCCTGCTGATCAGGCAATTTTACCGATCTTTGATAAAATATTTACTCGAATTGGTGCATCCGATGATTTGGTCTCTGGTCAAAGTACTTTTATGGTTGAGATGTTAGAAGCTAAGCATGCGCTAACACAAGCAACAGAAAGGAGTTTAATTCTATTAGATGAAATTGGCCGTGGGACAAGTACGTATGATGGCATGGCACTGGCTCAAGCGATTATTGAATATGTTCATGATTATGTTGGAGCAAAAACGTTATTTTCAACGCATTATCATGAATTAACAAGCTTGGCTGATAATCTCAATCGACTAAGCAATATTCATGTCAAGGCAGAGGAATATCAAGGGCAAGTTGTTTTTCTCCACCAAATACAAGCAGGACCAGCTGACAAAAGTTATGGTATTCACGTCGCAAAATTAGCTGAATTACCGGATCAACTTATCGAACGAGCAAGTGTTATTCTACAGGGGTTAGAGCAGAAGCAAACACCATCGGTAAAAGCAGAGAAAATAGCCAATGACACAGATCAATTGAGCTTTTTTGAGAGTGAAACACCAGTGCAGCAAAAGTCGCCGCAGGAGTCAGCGATTGAACAAAAATTAAAGTCACTCAACTTAATGGAACTGACACCAATGGAAGCCATGAATGAACTCTATCGTCTCCAACAGCAAGCAAAGAAGGGGGATTAAAGCGTGAAGATCCAAACGATGCCTGATATTTTAGCTAATAAAATTGCAGCGGGAGAAGTCGTTGAACGACCGGCTTCTGTTGTTAAAGAGTTGATCGAAAACAGTATTGATGCAAACAGTACGATTATTAAAGTAGAAATTGAAGAAGCGGGCTTACGTAAGATTAAAATTACTGATAACGGTTCTGGTATGGAATCAGATGATGCTGAACGTGCTTTTTTACGTCATGCAACGAGTAAAATTCAATCAGAAAATGATCTCTTTCATGTTGAGACACTTGGCTTTCGGGGTGAGGCCTTAGCGTCTGTCGCAGCAGTTAGTCAACTAACGTTAAAAACTTCTACTGGATCAGGAGCTGGCACACGATTAACGCTAGAAGGTGGCCGATTAGTTAACCGTGATCTAGCAGATGCCAGGCAAGGTACTGAGATAACCGTTGAACATTTATTTTTCAATACACCGGCACGATTAAAATATATGAAAACAATCCATACTGAGCTTGGACACATTACAGATGTGATTAATCGTTTGAGTTTGTCTCATCCAGACATTCGCTTTGAGCTTTATCATAATGATAAGCAATTATTCCAGTCAAATGGTCGTGGTGATTTAATTCAAATTATTGCTCAAATTTATGGTGTTTCTGTAGCAAAAAAAATGATTAAAATCGAACATCATACATTAGATTATTCGATTACAGGTTATATAGCAAAGCCAGAGGTCACTCGATCATCGCGCAATTTTATCTCAACGATTATCAATGGGCGTTTTATTAGAAGTATCCCATTGAATAAAGCTGTTCTAAACGGTTACCATACATTGTTACCGATTGGTCGGAGCCCGATTGTTGTTTTACAAATTAAAATGGATCCAATTTTGGTCGATGTTAATGTCCATCCAGCTAAATTGGAAGTTCGATTCAGCAAAGAAAAAGAACTTTATCAAGCGATTGAAGAAGCAATCAGACAGGCTTTTCGAAAAGAAACATTAATCCCAAATGCCCAAGCACCCAAGCCAGAGAAAATAAAAACTGAGCAAGAAAGCTTTCAATTTGAACATGAAAAAGACCAAAAAATGATTGATCCGACGATCACAAAACAGTTACAACCCAAAGTGGATCAACACCCTAGAGAGACTGAGCCAGTGACTGAATCAAGTCAAACAAATGAAAAGAAGCCGATCTATCAAACATCAGAATTCACTGAAGAGGTTGAGTCTGTAGAGTCAAGTCTGGAAGAAGTGACAGATCCCGTTGAACGCGTACCGGCGATGTATCCGATCGGTCAACATCACGGAACTTATATTATTGCTGAGAATGAGCAAGGATTGTATATGATTGATCAACATGCGGCACAAGAGCGAATCAAATATGAATACTTTCGTGAAAAGATTGGTCAGGTCGATAATGAATTACAGGAATTACTTTTACCCCTTACTTTTGATTTTTCAAATCAAGAAGCACTTATTATCGAACAGTATCAAGAGCAATTAAAAGAAGTTGGTTTGTTTTTTGAACCTTTTGGTCACACAACCTATTTAATTCGAGCACATCCTAACTGGTTTCCTAATGGACTTGAAGAAGAAGTCATTCGTGATATGGTTGAACAGGTCATTAAAGATGAAACAATCGATCTTAATAAATTACGTGAAGAGGCTGCCATTCTGATGGCTTGTAAACGTTCAATCAAAGCTAACCATCATTTAAATAAAGATGATATGTTTCGGTTATTAGAGGAATTACGTACAACACAAGATCCTTTCACTTGTCCACATGGGCGACCTATTATTGTCCATTTTTCAAGTTATGAAATGGAGAAGATGTTTAAACGGGTGATGTAGATGGAGGATAAATCAATGAAAGATAAGGTAGTGGCTGTAGTAGGACCAACTGCTGTTGGAAAAACAAGTTTGGGGATTGAATTAGCGACACGTTTCAATGGTGAGATTATTAGTGGTGATTCGATGCAAATTTATCGGGGCATGGATATTGGTACGGCGAAAGTGACAGATGATGAAAAAGGTGAGATTCCACATCATATGATCGATATTAAAACAGCAGACCAGACCTTTTCTGTCGCTGAATTTCAAGAGCTTGTGCAACAGCATATTGCTGATATTAATAAACGAGGTAAATTACCAATTATCGTTGGTGGAACAGGTCTTTACATTCAAGCTGCCTTAGCTGATTACCATTTCCCTGAACAAAAGCGTGATATGGCTTACCAAATGAAGATAGAAGCAGAAATAAAAGAGCACGGCATTGAAGAAGTCTACCACCGTTTACAAACAATTGATCCTGTTCAAGCCAAAAATATTCATCCGAATAATGTCAGACGTGTTATTCGAGCTTTAGAAATTTATGACCGAACAGGTCAAACCATGACAGAACGACAAGCTTCACAAGCTGAGGAATCACCGTATCACACAATGATCATTGGTTTAGCTATGGAACGATCCTTATTATATGAAAGAATCAATCATCGTGTTGAGATAATGTTAGAAGCTGGCCTTGTAGCTGAGGTTAAATTCTTTTATGATCAAGGATTAGTTAATGCTCAATCGATGAAAGCAATTGGTTATAAAGAATTTATTCCTTATTTTGAAGGTGAATATGATTTTTCGAGAGCAGTTGAATTATTGAAACGAAATTCGCGCAGATATGCTAAACGCCAATACACTTGGTTTAAAAATAAGTTAGATGTTAATTGGTATTCGATAACTCCAGAAAAAAAAGATCAAGTTTTTGAAAAAATTTATACTGATTTAGCAGGAATTTTAAAAAATATCTAGAATTAAATTAACTAGAGATAGAAGAGGAGGAAATAACATGGCTCAATCGGTCAATATCCAGGATCAGTATTTAAATGCGCTTAGAAAAGATTATATTCAAGTGACTGTTATTTTAACGAATGGTTTTCAATTGCGAGGCCTTGTTAAGGGATTTGATAATTTCACTGTTTTAGTTGAGACGGATGGAAAGCAACAACTCATTTTTAAACATGCTATCTCTACATTTTCCCCAGCGAAAAATGTAACGCTCGATCAAGAGTAGAATAAAAAAGGGTGGTTAATTGTCCCACAAGCCAAACAGGTGTAGAAAACAACTTATTTTCTACACCTGTTTTGGCTGTTCTGTAATCTTTCTTACAATGATAAACATATTAAATTAACTTATTTAAAAATCAATTCACAAGAGATAAGTAAAAAATCACTCCATCTTGCGTATACTTATATAAAGAAGGAGTGTGGTCTGAAAAATGACATCAAGAAATAACCAGATAAATATCGTTTTAAATGATCACCAAGGGAAGCCTGCTGATACTGTCCCAGAAAGTGATCCCTTTGAATCCGTTAACCTAGCCTTACAGCATTTTATCGGTATGGAGATGATCAGAGATAAAATGAAGGAAATCTATGCCTTTATTGAAATAAACAAGCGACGCAAAGAGGTTGGTTTAAAAACAGAAGCCCAATCGCTGCATATGCTCTTCAAAGGCAATCCCGGAACAGGTAAAACAACTGTTGCACGAGCTTTAGCTAATTGGTTTGCTGAGTTGGATATTTTAACGAATAATCATGTGATTGAAGTCGATCGTGCTGACTTGGTAGGTGAATACATTGGCCAAACGGCACATAAAACTAGGGCTTTAATTAAACGGGCACAAGGCGGGATTTTATTTATTGATGAAGCCTATGCTTTGGCACGTGGCGGTGATAAGGATTTTGGCAAAGAGGCGATTGATATGCTGGTTACCCATATGGAAAATAATCATCAAGCATTTATTCTCATCCTTGCAGGTTACCCTGAACAAATGGATGGCTTTCTTCGAACTAATCCGGGTTTACGATCACGATTTCCATTTATTATCGATTTTCCAGATTATCAACCCACTGAATTAATTGAAATTGCCAAAAAAATGGTCAAGATGCGTGATTATCATTTAACTAAGCAAGCTGAATTAAAATTAAACCAATTGATAAAAAAAGAAATTCAACGAAGAGATAGGCTTCACTTTAGTAATGCTCGTTATGTTCGCAATACAATAGAGCAATCTATCAGGAATCAAGCGATTCGATTAATTAAACAACGGGTATATGATGTGAAAGCATTTATTTTGTTGACAGCAGATGATATTCCAAACGACAATGAATAACAGACTTAACTGATAGACAGCATCAATCAGAAAAGAGGGAACAACATGAAAGAAAATGTACTAATAATCGCCGTTCAGAAAAAGGATAATGATGATACTCGCTTTCATTATTCAATGGAAGAAATTAAATCTTTAACTGAAACAGCCAAAGGGCAAGTAAAGGAAGTCATAACGCAAAAACGTGATCAGCCACATCCTGCTACATATCTAGGATCTGGGAAAATTGCTGAGATCAACGAGCTCATTGAAGATGAAGATATTCAATTGATCGTGGCTAATGATGAATTATCAGCATCTCAAATGCGTAATTTACAAAATCAAACAGGACGATCGATCATTGATCGCAGCCAGTTAATCTTAGATATTTTTGCAAATCGAGCAACAACAAGTGAAGGGAAATTACAAGTTGAGCTGGCTCAATACCAATACTTATTGCCTCGTTTACATGGTCAAGGTTTAGCTCTATCACGATTAGGTGGAGGGATCGGGACGCGTGGACCAGGTGAGACAAAATTAGAATCGGACCGGCGCCATATTAATCGTCGAATCAATGAGATTAAGAGAAAACTTACTACAGTGGTTAATCAACGCAAACAGTATCGGAAGAGAAGACGATTAAATCATATTTTTAAAATTACAATCGTTGGTTACACAAACGCAGGAAAATCAACGTTATTTAATCGATTGACCCAAAGCGATAGCTTTGAAGAAGATCAATTGTTCGCAACCCTTGATCCAATGTCAAGAAAGCTAAAGCTTCCGTCGGGATTAATGCCGATCATTACCGATACGGTTGGATTTATGCAGGATCTTCCCACGGAGTTAATCGCTGCTTTCCGATCCACTTTAGAGGAGGTTACTGAAGCTGATTTGATCTATCATGTTGTTGATGCATCACATCCTGACCATGATCAACAACAAGCAACAGTAGTCAATTTATTAAAAGAATTAGAAGCTGATCATATTCCGATGCTAACGATATATAACAAAATGGATCGTGTCGATTATGAGTTTGTACCCCTTTTGAAGCCAGCTTTAAAGGTTAGTGCCTTAGAGGCTGATGATCGTAGCCAAATTCTTCATGAGACTGAAAAGTTAATTAAGAAAATATGGACTCGTTATGAAAGACAAGTCCGAGCTGATCAAGGGAAGTTGCTTCAACAATATAAACAACAATCGATAATCATTAATGAGGAATTTATTGAAGCAGAAGAAACTTATCGAATAGAAGGTTATTTACCAGACAATCATCCATTAATGCGCTCTTAAACAAATGATGGCTCCTTAAAAGGTTTGTGCTACTTTTAAGGAGCCATTTTTATTCGAAAATAAAAAATCATCAGATTGAGTTGAAAAGATGGACGACGGCAAATTTTTTAACGGAAATTTGAAAAAATAAATTGACAATCATTAATGGAATAAATTAAACTAACATAGTTAGAATATTTGATTTGTTTCTTGCTTATCCAATTCAGTCTGATCAAGTCTTGTTAGCTAAAATAAATAGACGGAATAATTTAAATTTTCGAAAATAATTGACTATCAAATCTTTATGATAAAAATGACAGTCTCAGTTTTACGCATACTTTTGGATAGGTTAAAACAATCATTTAGTTAACAAAATCATTAATAAAAGGGAGAGGAATGGATGAAGACAGTGCTCACAAAAGAACAAATTAAGCAACAGATTAAAGAAAATAATGTTAGATTTATTCGCTTACAATTTACTGATTTGCTAGGTACGATAAAAAATGTTGAAATTCCACTTAGTCAATTAGACAAGGCACTAAATAATGAGATGGTGTTCGATGGTTCCTCTATTGAAGGCTTTGTCCGAATTGAAGAATCAGATATGAAGCTCTATCCTGATTTAGACACATTTACTGTCTTTCCTTGGACATCTGATAAGGGAAAAGTGGCTCGTTTTATTTGTGATATTTACAATCCAGATGGGACCCCTTTTGCAGGTTGTCCGAGATATAATTTGAAGCGGAATCTTAAATTAATGGAGGAAATGGGTTTTACGACATTTAATATTGGAGCAGAACCTGAATTCTTTTTATTTAAATTAAATGGAAATGGAGAGCCTTCTTTAGAATTAAATGATCATGGAGGTTATTTTGATCTTTCGCCAACTGATCTAGGTGAAAATTGCCGCCGTGATATTGTACTTGAATTAGAGGAAATGGGGTTTGAAATCGAAGCTTCACATCATGAGGTTGCTCCTGGTCAACATGAGATCGATTTTAAATATTCTGATGCAATTAAGCATGCTGATGATATTCAAACGTTTAAATTAGTTGTTAAAACAATTGCTAGAAAGCATAATCTTCATGCTACGTTTATGGCTAAACCGCTTATTGGTGTTAATGGCTCTGGCATGCACTGCAACTTATCACTTTTTAAAGAGAACTCAAATCTATTTTTCACAGAAGATGATAAAATGCAATTAAGTGAAGCCGCTTATCAATTTATAGCGGGTATACTTGAACATGCCCCAGCATATACGGCAATAACTAACCCAACAGTTAATTCATATAAACGACTTGTTCCTGGTTATGAAGCACCGTGTTATGTCGCATGGTCTAGTGCCAATCGCTCGCCTTTAGTACGTATTCCATCATCACGTGGACTAAGTACACGGGTTGAAGTGCGCAGTGTTGATCCAACAGCCAACCCCTATTTAGCGCTATCTGCTTTGCTCGTTTCTGGATTAGATGGAATTAAGCGCGGACTAAAAGCCCCCCAAGCCATTGATCAGAATATTTATCGAATGGATAAAGAAGAACGTCGAGCAAATGGCATTCAAGATCTACCAGCAACATTATTTGAGGCTCTATCAGCTTTAAAGAAAGATGATGTTATTATTAATTCGCTAGGAAAACATCTCTATAAGCATTTTATTCGAGCAAAGAAAGTGGAATGGGATATGTTTCGGGTTGAAGTACATCCATGGGAAAGAAAACAATATCTTCAAATGTACTAATCTACTCTTGAACTGCCTCATAAATGTTATTTTATCATGACTTTATGATCTAATATTTATAAGGCCGTTTAAAAGGAGAACCGTTTTTGGCTTAACTAAATGACATTTAATATGTCCTAAGCATTTTACTGATTACTTTTGAATAAACGTGTTAAGCTATTAAGTAAGACCTATAGTTAAGGAAGTGAGTATGTTGACACGTTTAAATATTCCTGTTTCAGTTTTAGATTTAGCACCAATTCGACAAGGCGAAGATCAACTTCAAGCTATTGAAGCGACAGCACAGCTTGCTCAAGCAACGGAGAAAATGGGGTATCAGCGCTATTGGATTGCAGAGCACCATAATTCTCCTACACTTGTGAGCTCAGCCACTGCTATTTTAATTAAACACGTGCTCGAACAGACTGAATCTATTCGAGTAGGATCCGGGGGAATTATGCTACCCAATCATGCTCCATTAGTGGTTGCCGAGCAGTTTGGTACCATGGCCACGCTTTATCCTGATCGTGTTGATTTGGGACTTGGACGCGCTCCAGGCACCGACTTATTAACAGCAAATGCCTTAAGACGCTCAAGGGGTAATGATCCCGTTCATACGTTCCCTTCTGATGTTCAGTCTTTATTAAACTATTTGGGACCAGTTGACGAACAAGGCCATGTTAAGGCATATCCAGGTGTTGCCACACATGTGCCATTATATATTTTAGGGTCTTCAACGGATTCAGCCAAACTGGCAGCTGACCTTGGTTTGCCTTATGTATTTGCTTCCCATTTTGCTCCGAGACATATGTCGGAAGCAATTGAGATTTATCGTGATCATTTCCGCCCTTCACGCTATTTAGCTGAGCCTTATATGGTGGTTTGCTTAAATGTCATTATTGCGGAAACAGACCAAGAAGCGGAGCGGGAATTGACAACAACGGAACAATTTTTCTTAAATGTGATTCGAGGAGAGACTCAACCATTAAGTCCACCAGTGGATGATATTGAAAGTATTTGGACTCCTCGTGAAAAAATGGCTGTTCAAACGATGATTAATCAAAGTTGGGTAGGTAGCCAAGCTTCAGTTCGAGATCAAATGGTTGATTTTCAGATAAAATATGATGTCGATGAAATAATGGCTGTTTCTTATATTTTTGATCGTGAAAAACAAACACGATCTTATCAGTTGTTTAAAAATATAGTGACAGAAAATCAATAGTTAATGAGGCTGTTGCAAAATGTCTAATGTACATCATTGCATAAAACTCATGCATTTCACCAGTTTTATTTAGATTTTAAGATATGTATCTGTTTATTTAAAGAAGCAGAAAAAGTGGAAAAATAAACGATTAACACAAGAAGCGGTCTTAGCGGTAAGAAAATATATCCAGTCATACAATTTAAAGCAAAGTGATTATTTTGTAGGACGTGTTTATAAGAACGATCGATATGAAAATGTGAAAAAAAGTGAAATTGGTTATACAAGATTTTTACAAAAGTGGACCGGATTAACTGCATACAATTTACAAAAAACATAGATTGCTGCCATGCATAGTAATGGTGCTGATCTTTCAACTCTGGCTAAACAAACGGGGCATCAACCACTAGACGTTTGAAGTAAACATTATCTTGATGCAACTGAGAAAACGGTTGATAATATAGATGATTCTAAATAGTTTTTGAGTTGATTTTCCGCTCACATTTGGTATAATAAAAATGTAAAGTGATATAATATTAAAAGCCGTTAGTGAATGAACACTAACAGCTATATAGACTTACTCCCTTCAAGGGGGTCAGTACTCACACGGGATAATCCGCCGAGCTGTCAACTCATAGGCGGATTATTTTTTTGTGTTGTTAAAGGCAAGTACTGCAATGATCAACACAGAAAAATTAATCATGATGGTTAACGTTTCAAAAACCGTCATACAGCACCACCTCCCTTCCTTTCAAAAGGTGAGGAGCACTGAAACGCCCATGAGTTAGTAAATCTACATAACTATTATATTAATATAGAAGAAATTTAAATATTTATTCCTTAAATTGTAATAATTAAATCAAATAATAAAGAAAAAAGATTTAAAAGACTTGTTTTTAGCTAGGGTAAAACGACCATTCAACCTATTCTAGATAAAGCAGATTTACTTTAAAAGAAGCACAAAAAGAACTATGAAGCGTATTATTTATATGAATAAAAAAATTAGAAAATCACTCCTATATATGCTGATCTAAGGTATAGAGTTGATTTTCTAGTTGTGGTGAGAAATCGGATTAAAGCATTTACTTGATGCTATGCTTTTCAGTATAAGAAAAAGCATAGCAGATGATCGCTGATGGGAGTGGGGGAACTCATTTAAAAAGTGAATAGATTGAGTTGAAGGCATCCCAGCGACAGGGAAAAATGTGACGTCCTGTCACAATACCTGCACTAGTACATCTTGCATCCCGATAAGTGACTTATCAGAACGGGCATCTCACTTGGCTAGCTAGTAGAGAATTGGGTGGGGCTTCTCGATTTTTTCTAAGTATAGTTATCTAGCCTAAAACAACGCTGTAGGTTAGTACACTAGCTTACAGTCCCTATAGCAGCTATCTTTTAGAAAGCTAACCACAACGTATTGAACCTCCCAAGATTTAAATCATGGGAGGTTTAAACAATTAAAAATTATAATCCTCAATTTCTTTTTCAAAACGTTCAAAAACTCGTTTTTTTAATAACATATAAAGATTAATATAATATGAAGTTATTAGTAGCTGATGGCCAAATATTTTAAACGTTTTATGTCTTTTAATGATTATTTTTCTCAACCTTATTGAGTTTGAAATTGAAAAACAAAAAAATGATGCTAGTGAAATTATATATAGATTGTATATTATCATATACTTCTAAATAACTTTCAAATTATCAAGTAGAAAAAATTCTATTCAATAATTATTTTCATTAATTGTCTAGCAAAGAAATAATACCAAGTTTTATTCCCTCAGATATTGCTTCAATACTCGTATTAACTTGCATTTTTTCATGAATAGCTTGTACATGATTATTAATTGTACGCCTACTCACACTTAATTCAGAAGCTATATAATTTTGTGTGTATCCTTTACTCAATAGTACGAGCACTCTTTTTTCCTGCTTAGTCAAGATTGTTATTTCACTTTCAATGGGTGACGAGCCTGTTTTAATAATTGTTTGAAGAGCATCTCTTAAGTCATCGGGTTTCATACTTTTATTTAGGAAACCATCTGCATTCATTTTTTTGGCCTGTAATCGATATTCGGGTAGGTCAAATCCAGTTAAGAAAATAAGCGGAATATCCGGGTGTTTTCTCTTGATTTTCCTTCCAATAACCAGATGTGACTGCTAAACTAGAGTAGACAGTTTTTGCTAGATAAAAAGACACACTTATTTACACAAAAATATTAATAATAAGAACTTCCATTGTACAATGTTTATATCAAAACATACAGAACAGTGGAGGACGTAAAGGTGGATAAGTGGGAAATGTATATGGAAATACATCAATTAATTAAAAAGGGTTTTAGTAAGACAAAGGTAGCTGAAAAACTAGGAATCTCAAGATCAACCGTTCATCGTTATCTAAAAAAGAATCCTTCGGATATGTCTAAGTGGGTTGATTCCATTCAAACCAGAAGTAAGAAATTAGATCCTTATAAAGAACTAATTTTATCCTGGCTAAGAGAACATCCAGATATGTCTGCGGCACAAGTAGAAGATTGGCTAAAAGAAAGATACGAAGATTTAGAAGTAGGTGAAAGTACGGTTCGCTCCTATGTTAGAGAACTTCGAGAGGAATATAAAATAAGAAAGGAAACTTCACCACGAATTTATGAGGCTATTCTCGATTCACCTATGGGTGAGCAAATACAAGTTGATTTTGGTCATACGAAACAGAAGGCAGCAGACAGTAAGGAAGTAAAATTAAACTTTATAGCATTTGTACTATCTAATTCTAGATATAAATATATGGAATGGTTGGATAGGCCATTTACTACCCAAGATGTCATTAAAGCACATGAAAATGCATTTAAGTGGTATGGAGGAATTCCAGGTGAATTGGTATATGACCAAGATAGTTTAATCGTTGTCAGTGAGAATGGTGGGGATTTAATTTTAACACAAGAGTTCCAACAATATAAAGAATCTAGGAATCTAAACCTTCGTGTTTGCCGCAAGGCGGATCCAGAGAGCAAAGGAAAAATTGAAAATGTAGTTGGATTTATTAAACATAATTTCGCTAAACATCGAGTTTTTCATAACATTGATTCTTGGAATGAACAAGGGTGGGAATGGCTTCATAGAACTGGAAACTATAAAATTCACCATACAACAAAAAAGAGACCGGTCGAAGTATTTTCCCTGGAAAGACAACACTTAAGACCAGTCACCAAAAATATAGATATAAAATATAACTATGAAAATAGTATATCAAGATGTGTCCATAAGGACAATACCATTCGATATTTATCTAACCGTTATACTCTACCATTGGGGACGTTTGGCAAGTACGAAACGGTCTGCATTAAGGAAACGGAGGAAAGAGAATTAATCATTTATAGCCCTGAAACAGGTGAAATCATAGCAAAGCATACGATCCCTGACGAGAAAGGGTTATTGATTAAAGATAGAAAACATAGCCGTGATAGAACAAAGGGTATTGATGCATTTATGAATACAGTTGCCGAGCATTTTAATGACAGTGAGATGGCTTATGATTATCTACAAGCAGTAAAAGGGAAGTACCCTCGATATATTAGGGATCAACTCCAAATGATAATAAAAGAGACAAAAACAAATAACAAAGAAATTCTATCAACAGCATTGAAAGAGTGTATAAAGAGGAATCTTTATGGTGCCACAGATTTTAGCGATGTCGTTGCCTATTTAAAACGACATCGACAAATGGAAGATACACCAAATGATACCGCTAAGAATGTAACACGAGTAAAAGGAGTTTCAGCTTGGGTTATGGAAACAGAAGCTCAAAAACGAGAAGTGAATGCCTATACTGTCATATTGGAAGGTGATCCAGTATGAGCCAGTTAAATCAATTACAAGAATTGATGAGAACTCTACGTTTAACAGAAACAGCAAATCACCTTCCTGCATTAATTAGAGAGGCTGAGCAAAAGGATTCCTCCTTTACTCAGTTCCTCCTAGATGTAGTAAAATATGAACAAACTCGCAGAGAAGAAAAGCAGTTAGAAAAACGATTTAAATGGGCTACATTTCCGTTCCAAAAGACATTAGAGGAATTCAATATAAAAGAACAGAAATCATTAAGCAATAAACATTTGAATAGGTTGAAGGATTTAACTTGGATAGAACAGTTACACAATATCATTCTATTAGGACCACCAGGTAGTGGGAAAACTCACATATCAATTGGATTAGGAATCGAAGCGTTAAACCAAGGTTACAAGGTTATCTTTACTACGATGGGAGACCTTATTCATGTATTAAAAACGGAAGAAATTACTCGAAAATCACAGACGAGAATGAAAAGAATAAGAGATGCAGACTTAGTTATTATTGATGATTTGATGTTTATGGCGATGGATTCACAGGAAGCTAATATGTTCTTCCACTTGATTAATGATTTATACAATCAATCATCCATCATTTTAACTTCAAATAAAGCACCTAAAGAGTGGGGAGAGCTATTAGGTGACCAAGCAATTACAACAGCTATATTAGATAGAATTCTACACCGAGTTGAAATCATTCATCTAAATGAAGATAGTTATCGAATGAAACATAGATCGACCATATTTGGGCAAGAAAGTGTTTCAAATTAATGAGCATAAATTGTGTCTTTTTACTTGACGGTCACACCAGACCACTTTCATTCTGTAAGTTAATATCCAACAAAATAATATCAATATCATTTGATGCTAATATTGCTTCTATTTTATCAGTGTTGGATAGAGTCATTGCATTATATTCTGAATGGTGTTTTTCTAATACAAGTTTTAAACTATAAGAAAATAGCTCATGGTCATCAATAATAAGAATATTCATTTGGTTACTCCTCAAAAATTATTGGTAGAAAAAGTTCTATTTTCGTGTATCTATCCTTTTTACTATAAATATTAAAAGTACCATTTCTATAATCAACTTCTTGTTTGAGTCGTAAAATGCCTACGTGGCGATAGTAAAAGTCTTCTTGAGTTTCCATATCATCAATATCCAAACCAATACCATTATCAAAAATGTTTAAAATGAAATGATCAGCGTTACTCTTTAAAGAAATTTCACATTTGTCGCATTTAGAATGTTTGAAAACATTGGTTACTAATTCACGAATTGTTTTGTAGAAAAAATATTTTTGTTTGACACTCAATGGATTCCCTATATCAATTTTTACATCAAAGTCAATTTTCAATGTGTAAAATGAATGGCTGAGTTTTTCAATCAATTTTCCAATGGCATCTTCAATAGAGGTTTGATAAAGAAAAGATGGAAAAATGTCAATCATTTCACTTCTTAATGAAGTAATCATATCCTCAAAATTTTGATTAATCATATCTTTCATGGCTTGAGGGCCGTCTAATATTGTTATCATATTTTTTAAGGCAAGAATTGTTTGTAAAATATCATCGTGTAAGTAATTCGCTAATTTTATTTTTGCGTCCAATTCTAAATTTAGTTGCTTCAGAAAAACTTCTCTTTCTAAATTAGACAATCTATTTTTTCGAAAGCTCTCTTGTTTTTCAAATAAAAGCTGAGTTGTGTAAAGAATATTTCCGATTGATGCTACAGAATTTTTCAAATGCTCATGTTTAATGCTAGCTTCTTCCTCATCATTTAACAGAAAATAAAACATTCCTATTTTTTGATTGTTTCCGATGAAGGGAATCTGAAATAAAGTGTTGTCTCCAAATAAATCAATTCTTCTATCATTTGAATTAGCTAATTTATTCTCTACTATTTTCAGAGACAGATTAGTTAGCTTTCCTTTTTTATGAATAAAGTGTGGCAGCGTATGATAACTCCATGAAATGGCAACTCCATCACATTGAAATTCTTGGTCTAATACTTCTACCAATAAATTGGCCACATTTTCAAAACGTTTATTTGATAAAATTTCTAATTCCACTTCTCTTTTCGTATCTTTCAAGGGATTTATATGTTGAGAAATGTGTTTTTCCCTTCTACTGACAACATAATTTTGGATATATTTATAAATGAAATATAAAGAGACCATCATATATAGAATCATGATGAAGTCGTTGAAAGCAATATCCGAAATGAAAAGGATTAAGAAGCATAAACAAAAATAAATAATATTAAATACTAAACGAATTCTATGGAAAGTATCTTTAGGTAACCCTATCTTTTGTTCAAATTGATAAATAATCACTGGAGGAAAAATGATTATAAAGAGATAGATTAATTGATAGAAAGAATAGGGCATGTCAATCTGAAATACATAGATTGGCAATAGATTAAAAAGGAGATAGGGTAAAATTGAAATCGAAAGTACAAATGATACAATCAAGACAGTATTGCGATATCTATCCTCGTGAAGTTCTTTAAAATAAATATAATATATGGAAGACAAACAAAATACTAAAGAAATTATAACCATTACCGCATGGACATTAGCTGTTTCTAAAAGGATATAACTAAAAAAGGTGAGTAGACCTAAAATGAATTGGGAAAATAATAATTTCTTAAATCGTTTAAAATAATCCTGAGTAAATAAACTGAAAAAAAATAATAGTATCATGGTAGGGAATATAACAAATAATAGATTGCCTATAAGTAGACTATATTGACCACCAATAGTAAAAAGTGTGAGAATCCAACCCGTTATAATTAGCAGATAAATAAATAACTCTACTGTGCGATGCCGTTCTAAATTTTTGTGACAATAAAAACTTAAAAAATAGAGAAACGATGCTAAAATAGGACCAATCATTTCTTCTTGTGAGTGAATACCAAGTCTAACTATCATCAGATACAATGTATAGAAGATAACATTTATCATTAATTTTAATTCCATCATGAACCCCTTAAGCAGTTAAGTAGTTTTTCAAAATTTGAATCTGATCTGTTGAATCAGGAAACTTATCATATAAACTTTTGTACAAATTTGAATGAAGTATATTTCTTATCTATCTACTGTACTCTATTGCACCAGAGTTAATAATGATTTGGCGAACCTTTTCCAAACTGCAGTTATTATTATCAGAAAAAAAATCATTCAAAATATTCAGTTCATCAGTATCGGCAGCATGAAAAGCTTTAATAATGGGTAGGGTAGCTTTATGTTGTACCAGATCAGATGCTTTTTTTGAGACTATATTTTCTATATCGTTATTTATTTGATTTGAGAGAGCAAAAAATTTAGAGAACTCGGTAATTTCTAATTTACCTTCCTCCCAAGCTAGTTGAACAATCGCATTTCCTAAATATACTGATTTGTTTGTGCCAATAGAAAAATAATCAGTTTCTAAGCCATATATATCTATTGTATTAAATAAATCTAAAAATTGATAGGAAAGGCTAAGCATCAAATTAATTTCTAAAACATTAAGCTCATTTTTTCGTAATTTGTATCCTAAATTATTTAATGTGACATAGATAATTTCTTTGCAAGTTTGCATTTCTGAATGAGTGTATGCCAATAGATCACTATCTTTGTCCATTATATCATCTAATATATCAGTACTTATAATAAATAATTCAACCTGTGTTGCCAAGTTCCAATCGGTAATATCCAAATCAGCTTTGGACATTGAACGTAAATAAAGGAAGAAAATACCCCAGGAAAATTTCCTTTTAAATTTTCTACTTATATATTTATCTAAAAGCAATAAGCACTCATTTTTATTCTCAAAAAGAGTGCTTGCGTTTTTATGAACTAGTTTTTGGAATTCATTTTTATCAATGATAGATGAATTTAGTTTTTGGACCATGCTGTCACCGGATCATCGTCAGCAAAACTCTTTTTTAATTGTTCATATTTTTGTTGTGACATACTTTTTTTAAAGTTTGTAAAGTTAGATTTTCTTTTTAGGTATTTTGTGCAATTTTTGAAATAAACAGAAACTTTCACTCGATGCACTAAATACTTATAGATTTTTTTATAATTTCTTTTTAAAATATTAGGTGAAATAAAATAAATCATAGGAATTTGTACAAATAAAAGACAGGATTGGTAATTCAATCATTCTAGAATAAGAATTTATTTTGGATAGAAAACGACTAGTGTTCAGAAACGGAATTTTAATAGTATGACAAAGTTGTTATGATGGAAATGTTGTCTTTAGTAGGTGAGGTGAAGATACTATGGCTAAGCGTAAAACAAAATTAATACTTAATGGAGTAGTTTCTTTAGTGCTTTTTCTTGCAGCCACGATAGTATTAGGAAAGGCTATTTTATTAGCTGATAAAGTTTCTATTATATCTTCATTATTATTGTGTACAGGGACAATAATTCGTCTCTGGATATTTGAAAAAAAAGAGAGAAAAAAAAGGAGAGAAAAAAATGAATAAATTATTGAAATTGATCACTGTAATGCTCGTTGGAGTTATAACGTTAAATATTTTTATTGTGCCACAGCTGATACAGAACTGTTAAGTTCTGTTTTATAAGATACAATTGAATTTTCCCCTTATCAATGATAAAATAAAAATAATTTTAATGAATGGGGGTGGGTTAAGATGATGAATCAAGCTGTTTTAGTGTACGGATATTGGGTTGAATTCCTTTATTTATACCGTGCAAAATTTGCTGATACAGTTGTTAACGGGATACGTGTGCCCTTTTTTAGCAACTTAATAGCAATCTAAAACAGTGAAAAACATCTCTTAACCCATATAATAAATGGACGGTTGAAAGGAGGGCGTTTTTATGCTCTCCTTTTTTATACTATCAGTAACTATCAGTTTGTTCGATGATAGTATAAGTAAAACTAAGGTTTTCGTGATCAAGATTTGATGGAAACCCCAGTTTTTCTAAATGAAAATAGAATGGTGATTTTAATCTCGATTAAATGTTATTGCTTTTCTATTGGTAACTCTGACAGTCATGGGAAGATGTATCTTCTCATGGCTTTTTTTGTAACTTGAATGGAAAAATTAACCGGATGCTTTTGGTAGGTCAAGTAACCACACCAAGGGAAGTCACGAAGTATTCTCATCAAAAGAATAAGAATTTTTAGTCCCGGAGAAGTTCATTCGATAAAGTAAAAATTAAAAAATTTCAAGTATAAGTAAAACTAATCGTCTAAAGGATCTTTTACTAAGGTCTCCATGTCGTGTGGGAACGTTAGAATTAGTACATCCGTCTGCAAGTAAAGGACGAGTGAAAGTGAGTTTTTCTAATATTTATAGAGAAGGTGGAATAAGAATGATCGTATGTAGTGTAGATAAGGTAACGAAGATGTATGGTGGAAATTCTATTTTTGAAAAGATAACATTTGAAATAAAAGCAAAAGAACGGATTGGTTTAGTTGGGCGAAATGGGAGTGGAAAAACGACTTTGATTCGTTTGCTAGCTGGTGAAGAAGCGCCTGACTCAGGACAAATACATTGGAAAAAAGGGATGACAATTGGTTATCTGTCACAAATTCCGGATTATCAGAATAGTACAAGCACAAAGACGATATTAAGATCAGCTTTCTCCCCTTTACTGAAGATGGAAGAGAAACTGAAAAAGATAGAGACTGCCATGGGGCAGGAGACAGACACCGAGAAACTGAAAAAGCTCCTTAGTGAATATGGGAATTTACAAGACCAGTTCACAATTGATGGTGGATATGAAATAGAAGCTAATATTGACAAAGTTGTTCATGGTTTAAATATTCATTCCTTACTCGATCAACGATTCTTCCAACTAAGTGGAGGAGAAAAAACTAAAGTAGGTCTAGGTTTGATGCTGCTTAAACAGCCAGACTTATTATTACTGGACGAACCAACGAACCATTTAGATTTAATGGCAGTAGAATGGCTTGGCCATTTTCTGCAAGAGTATAGTGGAACCGTCCTTGTTATTTCCCATGATCGATATTTTCTTGATCAGGTAGTAAACAAGATGATCGATTTGGAAGACGGGGATGTAACAACTTATCATACTAATTTTACCGCATATGTGAAAGAAAAGGAGGAAAGATTGTTAAAGGAATTTCAAGCCTATGAGGAACAGCAAAAGAAAATAAAAAAGATGAAGGAAGCGATTAAACGGTTAAGAGATTGGGCAAACAGAGCTAACCCACCAAATGCGAATCTTCATAGACGGGCGAGAAATATGGAAAGGGCATTGGAGAGAATGGAAAAGTTACATCGACCAGTATTAAATCGAAAGAAAATGAACCTAGAGATGGATGCTTCGGACCGAAGTGGAAATGATGTTATTATGCTGACAGATGTTTCAAAATGTTTCAATGATAAGTTGTTATTCGATCAGGTAAGTATGCATATAACCTATCAAGATCGAGCTGCTATCATAGGCGAAAACGGAACCGGGAAATCAACCTTACTTAAAATGATTCTACAGCAACTTGATCCAGATGAGGGAGAGATACGAATAGGTAGTAATGTCAAAGTAGGCTACCTGTCACAAAATATTTTCTCTAATGTTGAAAATGAAACGGTTATCGAGATATTTCGAAATGAATTGAGTGTAACAGAAGGTGAAGCGAGACGTATTTTAGCAAGATTTATGTTTTATGGTCACACTGTTTTTCAAAAAGTCTCTCGGCTTAGTGGAGGAGAAAAGATGCGTTTAAAATTGGCTGAATTAATGTATCAGGATATTAATTTGCTGATTTTAGATGAACCGACGAATCATTTAGATATTGAATCAAGAGAAGTATTGGAAGAAGCACTTGAAGATTTTACAGGAACTATTTTAGCCGTATCGCATGACCGGTATTTTCTTAACAAGCTTTTTAGCAAAATTTATTGGCTTGAAGCAAAGAGAATTCATTGCTTTGAAGGTGATTATAATTGGGCTAAGGAAAAAATGGCTGAATTTAGAGATCGTACTATTCAAGAAAGTGGAGCAGAAAAGAAGAAAATCTCTCCACAACAGAAGCCGAAGATAACGAAAAAGTGGGAAGACCATGAAAACTTGAACAGGAATCTAATGTCAGTGGAGGAAAGAATCATAGAGGTAGATCATAAATTATTAGAGATTGAGGACTTGGAATTATTACAGCAATTATTTAAAGAAAAAGAGGATTTAGAACAAAAGTGGGAAAAACTTTGTGATCAGTTAGGAAACAGTGAAAGGTAGGTTAATATTATAGAGAGTGAATTCTTATCTCTAGCATATTGATCTGATTTGAGCATCATCGACTAGCAATAACCTAAACAAAAACGACAAATCAGCAACCAACATTTTGGCTTTCAAAAGGAAAAATAAGTTTTTTGTCGAATATAATGATAAACGCTTTTAAAAAAGGAGGTTTTAATGATAGACAATAATTTAGGAACAAAGGTAATCACCCAAATCGGTATTTTAGTTCATGATATTGAAAAGACAGCTCAAGCATATGCTGACTTCTTTGATATGGAAAAGCCAACGATCAATTGGACCGATCCGGTGGAAAAAGCAAAATCAGAATATCAGGATAAGCCTACAGAAGCGCGAGCCAAATTAGCCTTTTTTGATCTGGGTTCTTTGCAATTGGAATTGATTGAACCTGATCAACATCCAAGTACATGGCGAGAAGATTTAGAGAAAAATGGTGAGGGACCGCACCATATTGCTTTTGTAGTTAAAGGAATGAAGGAAAAAATCGCCTTGATGGAGCGACAAGGCATGAAATTAATTCAAAAAGGTGAATATCAAGGTGGACGCTATGCTTATCTAGATAGCTCTGAACAGTTAAAGGTTTTGGTTGAATTGTTAGAAAATGACGAGGAGTGAAACGCATGAATATTTTAATTACGGGTGCCAATCGAGGATTAGGTTTAGCCTTAGTTGAACAGGGTTTAAAGCAAGGAGATACTATTTTTGCAACGGAACGAATTTCAAGTGAGAGACTCCAGGAGTGGCAAGAACAATATCCAACAAAACTGCATATTTTGCAATTTGATCTGACGGACGAACAAGCGATCATGGAAGAGAAGGAAAGATTGGAACAAAGCGAAGCAAGGATTGACGCTATTATAAATAATGCCGGCATCCTAAAGGGAAGGGAGCAATCGATTGAAACACTTAATCTTGACGATTGTCTGACTTCATTTAATATTAATACATTAGGACCTGCTCGAATCATTAAACATTTCTTACCCTTACTTAGAAAGGGCAGTCAAAAAACTATCCTTAATTTGAGTTCAGATTCAGCTAGCTTAACCCATGCCTATCCAGGAGACTATCCTTATGGCTTTTCAAAAGTTGCACTTAATATGTTAACGGAAAAGTTAGTACGTGAATTAGAAGAGGATCAGATCAAAGTCCTATCAATTCATCCTGGCTGGATGCATACAGATATGGGTGGTGACCAAGCACCGATAAATCCAGCGGATGCAGCTAGCGATATCTATAAGTTGATCAATCATCCTCCAGAATCGACGACGGGATTTCAGTTTTTTGATTATCAAGGAAAAGAGATGGATATTTAACAAACAATTGGCTAGACAATACCTCGAATTCGAGATATAATAAAATTATATTGAAACTGAGATAATTTTATGAGGAGGATTATGTATGTTAAAAATAGGTATTGTTTTAGGTAGTGTAAGAGAAGGAAGAAATGGTGAGGCGGTTACAAATTGGATCTATGAATTTGGCAAAAACAGAGCAGATGCAGCTTATGAAATTGTTGATTTAGCTGATTATCAACTACCCATGTTAGGTGCTGCGGTTGCCGAAGATGAACAAGCAAAAGTTGAAGCAACAGTTACGGCTTGGAAAGAAAAAATGGCTTCATTTGATGGCTATATTTTCGTCACGCCAGAGTATAATCATGCCATTGGCGGTGCGCTAAAAAATGCTTTAGATTATTTAAACCCTGAATTAAATAATAAAGCAGCGGGATTTGTTGGTTATGGAAGTTTAGGTGGAACGCGTGCTCACGAAAACTTACGCTTAATTCTTGGTGAATTACAAGTTGCTGATGTAAGAGCGGCAGTGACATTTTCATTGATGAGCGATTTTGAAAACTTCTCGAACTTTAAGCCAGCAGACTACCATGCAGATAACGCCAATGAAATGTTAGATCAAGTTATAAAATGGAGTGGTGCATTAAAAAACGTCCGTTAAATGATTTATAAGTCCAAAGCACTCAGTAAGATTAAGTTAATCTACTGAGTGTATTTTTATTTAATCTAGTATTCACACAAATTAAATGACATATATGATTGTGTAAGATAATAAAATAGTCTATAATAGTTTGTGAAGTATTGAACAATTTATTTTTTGGAGGGATTACAGGATGAGAGCGGTCGTTGTAACAGATTCAAAAGACAAATTAGTTGACGTGAGAGAGGTTGAATTAAGAGCTTTACGCCAGGGTGAGGCCTTAGTCGATGTTGAATATTGTGGTGTATGCCATACGGATTTACATGTAGCTAAAGGAGATTTTGGCGCTGTGCCAGGGCGGATTCCTGGGCATGAAGGGGTTGGAATTGTTAGGGAAATTGCTGATGATGTTACCAGTGTAAAAGTTGGAGACCGTGTGAGTATTGCGTGGTTCTTTGAAGGCTGTGGGCACTGTGATTATTGTTTAACGGGACAAGAGACCTATTGTCGTCAAGCAAAAAATGCTGGTTTTTCAGCTGATGGGGCAATGGCGGAACAATGTATTGTCACTGCGGACTATGCTGTAAAAGTGCCAGAAGGGTTAGATGCAAAACAAGCAACTAGTATCACATGTGCCGGTGTAACAACCTATAAAGCTATAAAAGAAGCGGATATCAAGCCGGGTCAATGGATCTCTGTATTCGGTGTCGGAGGACTTGGAAATCTAGCGATTCAATATGCTAAAAATGTATTTAATGCTAAGGTTGTTGCTGTTGATATCAACGACGATAAATTGGCATTAGCCAAAGATTCAGGTGCTGATTTAATCTTTAACTCAAAAGATCAAGATCCCGCCGAATGGATTCAAAATGAAATAGGTGGAACACACGCAACCATTGTAACAGCTGTTTCAAAAATCGCCTTTAATCAAGCGGTTAACTCAGTCCGACCAACAGCTAAGGTGGTTGCTGTAGGACTCCCGCCAGAAACAATGGATTTAGAAATTGTTAAAACTGTACTAGACGGTATTCAAGTAATTGGGTCATTAGTAGGAACAAGAAAAGATCTTGAAGAATCGTTTATGTTTGGTGCGGAAGGTAAAGTTGTTCCAGTTGTTCAAACTCGAAAACTTGAAGAAATAAATGATATATTTGAAGAAATGGAAAAGGGTACAATTAACGGACGGATGGTTTTAGATATGTCACTATAATATGATACAACAAGAAAGCTGAGGCAAGGGAGTAAATCTCTTGTTTCAGTTTTTTAAATTTATAGATTAGGGCATTCAACACAGCAATAATTTTATGCTTTTGGTGGTGTAAAGATAAGAACAACGTGTACAATTACTAAAATCAAACAAATATGAATTTTTTTATGGGGAGATAGTGTATAATTATAGTATATAAATAACTATTAATTAGGGGTTGAGAAATTGGAAAACCAAGGTTGTATTAAATGTGGAAGTCGTCGAGCAGCACAAAAGGAAATAGCGGCAACAGGGACAGGACTATCAAAAATGTTTGATGTTCAACACAATCATTTCTTAGTTGTCTATTGTGAAGATTGTGGTTATTCGGAGTTCTATAATAAACAATCGACAACAGGATCAAACATTATTGATTTATTTTTCGGTGGTTAGATGAAGCCGTTGATATCGGCCCTGGAATACCGGTAAGAATAACAAATCTTTTATGTCTAATGATGGTTTGAAATAGTAATAAAATTACTGAGAGTAAAACAGATAACAGCTATGAACAATTAGTAAATTCACTAAAAGAATCTCAAAGGAGTGTATATTTAATTCTAGACAGAATTCATAAGATATAAGTGTCAAGGAGTGAGAATATGTCAGTAACTATTAAGCGTAAAATTGGATGGGCTGGATCAGGATCAAGAGCTGTAATAAAATTAAATGGAGAAAAAGTTGCTAAAGTTTCAGAAAATCAACTGGTGAAGATTGATATCCCGAATAATGATGCAAAATTAAAAGTATCCCTAATGGGAATGAAAAGTAATGAATTTGAAGTTAGAGACGGAGACATTATAGAAATCACACCAACAAAGTGGTATAGAAATATGAGTAAGGCGGTATTGATACTAGGTCCACTTTTAGGATTCATATACATTTTAAGTCCAAGCATATGGAAAGTTTTTGTGATTATTTGCTGGATAGCCTTTCTTATTAGTTTGTTTTTAATAGATGGGTTCCATTTAACTGTCTTAGGAGATAATAGTTAAAAATTATTAGTTTAAATCGTATTGAGATCAGGTGCTATTTATTTTCTAGATAAATATGAAAAAACGTTGTTTTGCTGGATTCCCATCTCTTTCTGTTTTAAAAGAAGGAGTCTATTATATAGGAAACTGTTGATATAATACTATTTGATGCATGGAGAGAAAAGGAAGTTGGTTATCTCCATTAGGTGATATGTATTCCGTGCCATGCCCCTTTAAAACTAATAACACTAGACTATTCAGTTGATAATAGAATTAAAAAATATTTAGGTATTTAAATCTTAAAAAACACAATGGCTTAATAATGAGCATGTAAAGTAAATTGATTTATAATTGTAGGTGGGTAGGCTGCATATGTATTGAGTAGCTGATGGTAATGACACATGATTGAAATGATAAATGTGACATGAAAAGCAGGTGTTCAATGAAGATATAACTTTGCACAAATTCCTGCTTTTATTATATATATAATTAGTGGGGGCTCGTTATTGAAATGAAAAGGCGGGACTTTCTGAAGATATTTTTGATCAGCGGCTTTTTTAAACCAATCATTAGTTGATTGAGGGCAGTAAAGGAGGACCATACTATGAGCAATCAAGTTCCGAAAGCAGTAAAGGTGGAAAATAATGCGAATATTTTAAGGATTGAATTCGATAATGGAGTCGTTAAATATCTTAAATCTCATTATAATGAAGATTTGGTTAATTCTTATTCTTTGAAAAAAGGAAAGGGAAAAAGAATTAATTTAATCTTAGCACCGCACAATATGTGGATTGGAACTGAGATAACAATTAAGAGCGATGGTACTGTTATTTTAAATGAGAAAGATAAATATACACCTGAAGAGCTGTGGAATAATGGAAGAGAACATATTGCTGAGTTATAGTATAAAAACCCTTTTGTCACTTAGAAATTTCGAAGCTTGTATTTATATAACTATTTGAAAACGCCCTCCTTGGTGTTAGAGAGAACTCATGGTTATGAGCGTAAAATAAGCTGTGTAAGTAACCTTATTCTAGGTAAGGGATGCTTTGCAGTTTTTTCTTGGATAACTATTTGTTGGCGGATAGGTCACGTCCAGTCTCAATCCCCGGCAACTAGCTCGGGCTTTCCTCGGCTTATGACACGATAAAGAAGACTTGTCGACTGACAAGCCTAGAGGCGCAGTTAGAGCCATAGTTGCACTTACACCCGTGGTGAAAGTAAGGTAATGATGTTCGCCTAAAATCAGACTTGCCGTCTAAAGTATCTAGAGATAAAATTAAAAAACGAAATGCTGCTAATTTTTATTCATAGCGAATAAGACAATAAGGTCTATAGTAATTTGATTTATTTCATTAAGAATTTGAGTGATTGTTTCTTCATCAACATGCCACATTAAAGGGGTCATGTTAATAAGTAATTGTAAGTCATCTTGTTCGATCGGTAGGCGCTGATAAAGAGTCTCTTGTTTATATGAACAACAGAAATTATCGTGAAAGCGAGTTAAAGAACTCGTAGGGTCATGTCCTATTTGACTCTCTGGCAGGACTCTTTCTCGTAATTCTTTTAGATAATCTGTACCTGGAATAACTTTAATAAACCAACCTGTTTCCTTTTTTAAAACACGCTTAATTTCTTTATAGTTAGAGGGTGAAAGGATACTTAAAACACCATCCATACTGTTATCTGAAAAAGGGATGTGACTTAAATCCGCCACTAACCATAGCGGACTTTGGTAGTATTTGGCCGCAGTGGTTATCCCATCTTTTGCTAAGTCAAGCCCAATAAACTCTAGATTCCTTTTTAAATAACGCTTTGTCCAGTGTTCATGAAGTAATTGGAGATGACTTCCTTCACCACACCCTAAATCTAACACACGTACATTATCCATGTCGGCTACCTCTGGTGTTATAAGATTTAATAGTACGGAGTATAAGCCTTCATAAAGTCTTAAATCTCCCATAATGGTTTGACGCGCTTGAAAAAGTTCCTTCGTATAATGAATTTCATGATGTTGAGGAGCTAAATTTAAATAACCTTGTTTTGCTACATCAAAAGTATGTTGATTTGCACAAGATATTTGATTGTCCTTCCAAATAAGGGGGGCTTCACAATTTGGACAAAGAAGATCAGGTTCAATCTTCTGTAGTTTGTGAATCCCTTGATTGCGTTTACTTAGCACTTTTTCACACCTTTCAAATATTAATTGGATTATTATACAACTCAATAAAACAATTAGACTTCTATGCGCTAAAAAGACGATGAAACTGATTTTTGTTTGTAGGAAACGAGCAAAACTGATTGGTTTATCTGAACAATATAATTCATAAGATGCTAAGCATTCTTCTTATCTAAAGCCGAGCCAGGTTGATCTAAGAAAAAACTGATACTAAAGCTCGAGCAAAATCAATCCGTTGAATTTGGTCATCAGATAATATCCCTTTACTATGGAAGTACTCTAAGACTAACGATAAGTTATTTGTTAATCCTAGAGCACTATTAATTTATGAATACTCTGGTAACCAGTCACCATGTGCTTCAATTAAGTCATCGCAAAGTGCAATGATGTCATCAATTGATAGCTCAGCTGCTGTATGAGGGTCAAGCAAAGCAGCTTGATAAATTTTATCTTTTCTTTGTGTATTTGCGGCTTCAATTGTTAACAGTTGTGTGTTAATGTTGGTTCGATTTAAGGCAGCTAATTGCTCTGGTAGTTCACCAACATAAGTAGGGGCAATACCGCTTGCATCAACTAAACAAGGAACCTCAACAACTGCTTTTTCTGGAAGATTTGAGATTAAACCACCTGTATTTAACACATTACCGCCAATTTTAATCGGATGATCTGTTTCCATCGCTTCAATAATATATGAACCATATTCATTAGAGCGCTCATGGGTTAAGTCTTGATTGTTCACAATATCTTCACGCATTTTTTTCCAGTCTTCAATTTGTGTCACACAGCGTCTTGGATATTCATCGAGTGGAATATTTAGTTGTTCAATTAACTCAGGATAGTTTTTCTTAATAAAATATGGATGATATTCAGCATTATGTTCAGATGATTCGGTTACATAATAACCGAACTTATCCATTAATTCAAAACGAACCCTATCATGATGCTTCTCCTTTTGCTTTTCTCTCGCTCGTTTTTTAATTTCAGGGTATAAATCTTCGCCATTACGGGTGATCTCAAGTAACCAAGCCATATGATTAATACCGGCAATTTTCCATTGAATATTATCTTTAGGTAGCCCTAACATATCTAGTAAGTGATCCGCACAGACTTGAACGCTATGGCAAAGCCCGACTGTTTTAACTCCTTCATTAAGCATGACATGAGTCAAAACTGCCATTGGATTGGTGTAATTTAAAAACCAAGCATCTGGGCAAACTTCTTTTATATCGCGAGCAAATTCTTTCATAACAGGAATCGTTCTTAAATTACGGAAAATCCCTCCAATTCCTAAAGTATCAGCAATTGTTTGACGTAGTTCATATTTTTTCGGGATGTCAAAGTCAGTGATTGTGCAAGGGTCATAGCCGCCAACTTGAATGGCATTGATGACGTATTTGGCACCGCGCAATGCTTCTTTACGATCGTAATAGCTCTTTATCTTCACATTAGAGTTTAAATTTTTCTTTAAATGATTAAGCATCAACTCTGAATCATTCAAACGTTCTCCATCAATATCAAAAAGGGCAAATTCAAAATCTTGTAGTGCATCGACAGTCATACAGTCACCTAGTACATTTTTAGCAAAAACAGTACTGCCTGCTCCTAGAAAAGTAATTTTATTCATGAACTCATCTCCTTCGTTTAATCTTACTTCTTATTCTAACGGGATAGTGATGATATTCAATCGCAAATAAAAATAAAAAGAGTAATATATTGCTGTTTAATCTGTAAACCAATGATCAACAGACATTGATAAACGTGTTTGCCGGTAGGCGTTTGGGGATTTACCCGTTTGTTTTTTAAAAACTTTTGCAAAATAGTTGCCGTTTTGATAACCCACCTTTTCTGCAATCTCATGGATGGAGGCACGATCATTAAGTAACAATTCAATGGCTCGCTGAATTCTTAGCGTAGTTAAATATTGTATTGGTGTGTTGCCAACATATTTTTTAAATTGTCTAGTAAAATGATATTTTGATAGCTTTGATTGTTTAACACAATCTTCTAGACTTAAATCTTGTTGAAAATTATTCTTCATATAGCTGATAACGTCTTCGATCGGTTTAGGAAATGTTTTTATATGGTTTTCTTGTTCTTCTAAGCTTTCAACTAAAGCCATTAAAAATTGATAGCCAAGGGCTGAAGCACGATAACTATTTTTTACTTGTTGTTGCTTAATTTGATTGAGAAATTTAAAAATTAATTGAATAACAGGGGACTGTTCAGAATAAATCAAAATATGGCCATGCCTCGTCACAAGTTGATTGTAAAGCTGAGCGCTGGTATCTCCAAATAGAGTTATGTAAATAAATTCCCATTCTGTTGAACTTTCAGGTAAGTAATAGCAGTGATCACTAGGAATTTCGATCCAAAAAGCATGATTTTTGGATAAAGGATAAACTGTATCATTAATTTTGATTTCACCAGTGCCACTTATCGTATATTGGAACACAAAGCAATGGTCATCAGAACGATTGCGACCATCCCAAGCATAATTAGTATCTATTTGCTTTTCATGACCAATAGCATACATACCGACTGATTTTTGTTGATGCTGACCTTTTAGCTGAAATCCGTAAGAGATATTATTATTAATGACAACTTCCCCCTTAACGCTTTCTAATGCCTTCATTTTAATTTATTTATCGAACTTTGTATAGTTTGTTTAGTAGACCTTCTTACCATCCATGTTTATATAAGATAAGGCTAGGGATCGGACAAAGGGGACTTTTAAGGTTTAATGTGATTATGATACCAAGGAGGATGCGAAAGAGCATTATTATTGGATGAATGAATATTGTTTAATGAATGTTGATTGCTATGATTGTGAGTACATTTAGCAAGTCACGTGGTATTTGATATGCTGTCAATATAAAAAAGATAAATTTTGTTATTTTTTAATTATGACATTTAATGTCATAATGGATTCATTTTTTGCTAGAATAAATTAATTGTTTTTGAATTTTGGTAATATTTTCAGTGAAGGTATTGGCTAAATAAAAGTTTATTATTATACTAGATATTGAAATAAAAAGGAGGGGCAAAATGGTTAAACATCGAAGTGTAGGAATAGTTATTATTTTATCATTGATAACATGTGGCATTTATAATATTTATTGGATGTTCGCAATTACTGAGGAAATTGGTTATTTAAGTGGTGATCGTTCATTTAGTGGTGGAAAGGTCCTATTACTTACAATAATTACCTGTGGTATTTATACCTTTTTCTGGTATTATATTGTTGGCTCAAAGCTAATGATGGCTCAACAGAAACATGATAAAATGGTTAAAGATAACAGCTTAATTTATTTAATTTTGGCTATCTTTGGTTTAGGTATTGTTTCAAATGCGATTATTCAGAATGATGTGAATGCTTTTGCATAATAGGTAGCCAATCGTTGGCTGTAGTCCTTTCACTTTAATCTGTCAAATAGTGAAGAACAACAGCCAATTTTTTTTACTCAAAGCTTAAAAGGATTGATTTTATGAAGGTTTTTTTGAATCGTATTCATAAAAAAGTGTATCTAACACTGTTTATCATTAGCAGCGGAATTCTTTACTTAAAAGTAATTTCACCTGTTTTTGGTATCCATATCTCATGTCCTTTCAGGCAGTTAACAGGCTTTTATTGTCCTGGTTGCGGAATGACGAGAGCTGCTATAGCTTTATTAGATGGTCAAATCTATCAATCTTTTCGTTTCAATATGCTTATATTTCTCATTCTTCCCTTACTTTTGCTGTATTACTTATTAGAAAAACAAGGAAAAGTTAAGCAAAGCAAGTTATTAATGGGAGTAATGCTAGTGTTAACGGTACTATTTGGCATTTTGAGAAATTTCACCATATTTGATGGATTCGCTCCAACGAAGATTTGATCGATCGTTTGTTCCTGGAATAATTAAAGATAAATAGCTACAGACTATATGAATCTGTCCTATTGATTTGAATGGGTTACCTATGCGAGCTATGCTTAGTTATAGGGAGACTCATTCGAATTCAAAAGGAGCGAAAGATGATATTGAAAAAAATAGTATTTATCTTTGTTTTATGTACCAGTCTATTAATTGGTTGTCAAAATGATCAACGAACTCACCAATCCCGATATAAAGGGATGGCAACAAACTGGAGAGCTGAACTTGATTATCAAGAAAAGGAACTTGAAGAGGACCAGTATCAATATGAATATCAACTAGTTATAAGCTATAATGGTGAACTTGGAGAGTCTGAAGAAATTGAAGCAATAAACTATCGATTTGAATTAGGCGAAATCGGTGTTCTTGAGGATACAGAAGTATTTGATCAAACACAAGAAATTAGTGCATTATATATATCTGGTGATAATCTAGCAGAGAATTCATTATCTGAAAAAGCAAAGATTAGTGTAGAATTAGAGTGGAACAATCAAACTGAACGGATTGAATTAGAACACATTCAAGAATAAAATAACTAAAGACAAAAGTAACAAGGACCTTAGGTAGCTAGAGTTCTTGTTACTTTTATTAATATTTATAAGATTGACTTCTGTCAATCGGAATAACTTGAATTTTAAAAAATAAATAAACGTTTATTATTTAGTGCGAATAATCTGGGAATCTCTTATAATGTAGGAACATACTATTTTTTTGATCATCATTTAGATAGGATCTTATTTAGGGGGAGTAACATTGACTAACATAGAACAAGAAAGTTTTGAAACCACAATTACACATATTGATAAAAAAGGCTCAGGACGGGCTGTTGTTTGGCGTGATACTGGACAAGTTAATCCGAAAAAATTGAAATTAACGATCCCGCAGACGATACCCGGAGAAAAAGTTAAGGTTACTGTTAATCAACCCAATCGAAAATGGGCACGGGTATTTGCTGATCAGATTATTGAAGCGGATCAAGATCGAGTCGAACCTAAATGTCCACACTTTGACCTTTGTGGGGGTTGTGTATTCCAGCACTGGCATTACTATGGTCAATTGAAAGCAAAAACAGACTATGTTCGGCAAAGTTTTGCTAATCAAGGATTTGATACGGATTTAATTGAAGATACGATTGGAACAGATTCCCCATGGCATTATCGTAATAAAATGGAATTTACTTTTGCCAAGGATGGCTCACTAGGTTTACATGAACAGGGGAATTTCAGAAAGATTATAAGTTTAGAAACTTGTCTAATAGCCGGTAAAAAAACCGTAGAAACTCTGTTAGAAGTAGCAGATTGGGCGAAAACACATGAACTACCTGGATATTATAAGGAAGATCATAAAGGATTGCTGCGTCATCTAATGATTCGAGAATCATACGCAACAGGAGAAATGATGCTCGGCTTATTTGCAACAGAAGCTCCAGTAGGGGAATTAAAAGCAATTGCAGACGACCTAGTGAACCGAATTACGACTAAATTTAACCTAGTGAAAAGTTTAATTTGGTTTGTCAATAACGATTGGGCCGATCGAACCCAAGCCGAGGAACAGTATGTCTTAGCAGGACGAGATTTTATTTATGATCAGATGTCTGGCTATCGTTACCGTTTATGGTTTGATACCTTCTTCCAAACCAATCCAAGACAAGCTGAGAAATTAGTTGAGTTAGCGATCGAGATGGCAGACCCGAAACCAGAAGAGAAAATGATTGACTTATTTTGTGGTGTTGGAACCTTCTCATTACCTTTCGCCAATCGAGTGAAAGCACTAGCAGGTGTAGAAATTGTTGAGGCTTCAATCGAATCCGCCAAAAGAAATGCACGAGATAATGGCATTGATAATACAACCTTTTTAGCTAAAGATGCCAGGCGGGGAATCGATCAAGTGATTGAGGAATTTGGTATACCTGACTTACTCATGCTTGACCCACCACGATCAGGAGCAGGGGGAAAAGTGATGCGTCGAATCGGAAGAGCACAACCGAGTCGAATTGTCTACGTCTCTTGTAATCCAGAAAGCTTAGCCGTTGATCTTAAAGAGCTTATGCCGTTTGGTTACAAAATAGAGAAAATACAACCCGTTGATTTATTTCCTCATACTGTGCATGTAGAGGCGATAACGTTGCTATGTCGCCGAACTACGTAGAAATCCTTAGTTTCAAGCTGTTTTACAAGCATTCTTACTTTGAAACAAATGGAGAAAATGGACGTGAAAAAGTGCTAAAACACTATATTGACGTTTCAGTAGGAATCAATCTGTTGTGAGGGAACACAACAAAATAAAAACTCAATCTTGAATAGATTTTAACCTTTTTAGGCGTTCATAATTGGACGTCTATTTTTTATCCTTTTCCTTACATATTCAGCTTCTATTGCTGTCCTTAACTCAGAATCCTCCTTCTAGAACGATTTGATGATATTCGCGGCTTCACTCAAAAGTGGAAAGACACGTTGTTTCTAACCAAAGGCCACTATTCCTCATCTGCGTTTAATTTTATTAAGTGAAAAAATTGATTTTTTATTCTTCTTTATGATCCAATGTAATATCCTTCTAATGTACATCTCATAACCATTTATTAATTCTGTCTTTTTCCGATTCTAAATATTTGTCGCAATATTAGTAGTAATGACCGATTCATTCTCCTAAATTGTTTTCATGACTATAATTTCTGTTTCATGAAATCTTTTTAGTACACTCATTATTCTATACGGGAGGTCTTAAATCAAAAGTGAGATACAACTTTGATACAACCAGAGTTTATAATTTGAAGCATTCTAGAATAACAATGAAAAGAAAGGTATGGAAACAGTGATGAATAGAAAAAGAAAGAAAACAGTCAACAAAAGAATTATCTTATCGCTCGGTATGATTGGTCTGTTGTCTATGGTTGTTTATTTTATAATCCAGCCGAATAAAGCTGTGCAGGAAAATTTACCGAATAATCAAGGATCAGAACTGGAAGAAAATAAACCCAAGCAAGATAAAAATAATAGCAATATTCAATTAGAATTCGAAAATAATGTTAATGAGCGAGCTGTTGTCGCTAATCCAGAAGCCAAAGCTGTGTTGGTCAACCCACAGAATATGTTACCGGACGGATATGTACCTGATGACCTCGTGTATCCTAATGTAAGATTTACATTTGAAGAACAAATTGAGAAGCGGATGATGAGGGCAGAAGCGGCTGAAGCCCTAGAGAAATTATTTGCAGCTGCTGATCAGGATGGTCTCCCACTAGCAGGAGTTTCTGCTTATCGCTCTAATGAACGACAAAAACAGCTATTTGATGATTATGTTGAAAAGGATGGATTAGAAAAGGCACAAACTTATAGTGCGTATCCAGGAACAAGTGAACACGAAACTGGATTGGCTATTG
Source organism: Amphibacillus sp. Q70 (assembly GCF_052055485.1). Classification (GTDB taxonomy): domain Bacteria; phylum Bacillota; class Bacilli; order Bacillales; family Amphibacillaceae; genus Amphibacillus. The sequence continues at coordinate 2,879,541 of NZ_CP197171.1, forward strand.
ATGTTGCCGGAGCTGATGGTAGTTGTGCGGTCTCAGATTGTTTTGATAATAAGCCAGAGGCGAAATGGCTAGCTGACAATGCACATAGGTTTGGCTTTATTATTCGTTATCCGAAAGGAAAAGAAGAAATTACAGGATATAAATATGAACCTTGGCATCTTAGATATGTCGGACCAGATATTGCAGAAGAAATACAGGAACGAGATATTACTCTTGAAGAATACTATGATGCTGTTCCAGTAAGCAAGTAAATTTAGGGCTACAAACCGATTGAAGGTTTGTAGCCTTAAACTGGTTTTCAGACAGCTATGATGAGTAGCAGTTTTACAAAATGGTGTGCATTGTTAGTGGATTGACACTTATATAACACAAGACTTTTTCACGACAAACCCTAAAAATAGCTTGTTTGGGGCAAACGATTAGACTCAAAAGGACGATACTTGTCTTTTAACAGCATACAGCTAAAATCATTAAAGCTATTAAATTCCTTTAGTGATGTTAGTGAAGGATAGAAGTGGTATGAGATTAGTTTTAACGTTTATCACAGATAACCGTCCGTAAAACTCGAGTCAACAACGGGTTTCGGTGGGGCGAGTAATCGCAGCAATATTGTCAGGTTAAGCAAAGTAATCGATCAAGAGGGTGGAACAAAAAGATTTATTCATGAACAAACAGAATAGGGATATAGAGCTCCCCTCCGCAGATGAGAGGCTTGGAATATACCGATCATGGAAAAAGTATTTAAGGAACGTTTTGCTGGTCAGTATCCAGCAAGAAAAACGAACCAAACAGATTTTGCACATATTAGAGGTCCAGAGGGACTTCATATATAAATGGATGCCATTGCATATAAGAAATAGACAATGTTGTTCTAACTCGAATTAAGTCATATTCTTATCTTATGTTATACTGTTAGAGAAGATAAAAAGGATTTTTACGATTAAATCTTATTCATTTCATATATGGGGAGGATCAGTATATGGTAAAACATGTTGTTTTTGATATGGGGAATGTCCTTATTCGATATGCTCCAGCTCAGTTTATTCAAACCTTCACATCAAATAAAGAGCACCAGGAAATGCTGTTAAAAGAGATTTTCTATTCTACAGAATGGCTTCAATATGATAAAGGCACAATTACTAAACATAAAATCATTGACAATGTCAAAAAACGGCTGCCTGAGGATCTTCATTCCTCTGTTTCAGTTATCATGGATACATGGTTTGAAAAAATGACTCCTATCCCAGAAATGGAAGAAGTTATTAAGCGTTTAAAGAAAAATGAGTATTCCATTTATCTCTTATCAAATGTATCCAATGATTTTTACCGTTTTAAACATATTATTCCTGGACTGGACTATTTCGACGGAATATTTATCTCATCAGACTGGAAATGTATCAAACCAGAGCCAGAAATTTATCAGCAATTCTTTGAGCATTTTGATCTTGAACCGGCAGATTGTTTTTTTATCGACGACCTACCGATCAATATTGAGAGGGCAGCTAGTCAGGGAATGCAAGGTTACGTATTTGATGGAAATATTTCTAAACTGCTTACTTATTTTGAAAAAATCGGTATAATGACGAAGGAAAAGTAAATAAGTGCCGTAGCTAATCAACTAACAGCTACGGTCTTTTATTTTACTTAGTTTGAAAATGGAATTAAAAACCGAACAAATCAATATGTTGAGGGACGGGTGTTATCGTAATATGAAACGCATTTTAGAAGAAGATTTGATTTATGAGATTCTTTCCGTTGTAGAAGAAATACCAAAGGGCAATGTCGCTACATATGGACAAATTGCCAAATTAATCGGCAGAGAAAAGAATGCGAGATTAGTTGGGAAAGTTCTGAGTATGGCAGAATACTATGGAGAATATCCTTGCCATAGAGTGGTTAATCACGCAGGCAGGTTAGTTCCAGGGTGGAGTGAACAGGGCAATTTGCTTCGCAGTGAAGGCATTCCTCTGAAAAATGAAACGCATGTTGATTTAAAGAAATGCCGGTGGGATTACTGATTAAAGAAATATCATGTGATTAGCGGGGGCATTTATATTACCTAATATTTGCAGTTGGATAGAGACTACATTAATGTTTCAATAAGAAAATTGACCTCGTGTGCTTGGAGATTTTACGTGACAAAGCATTTCTTGTCATAACCCTATATATCCAGTTTTCAAAGAACATTTCGTATAGGGGTATTACACCATACAAACAGGTGTTTTACTACAAAAAAAGATGATTCATCTCCACCCCAGCTTACGCTTGAGGATGGAGTCTTCTCGTCCAAAATGATAAAAAGCCCAAATTACTTTAATTAGAGTAATTTGGGTTCTTTAAATCGATTTATTTTATATTAATGATTCATTTCTCTTTCCGTATTCATTGCTGTAATCAATGAAATTAGTTTCCTGTCAACTGTTCGTTATCTTCTCCATATAAATCTTTTAAACGTCTTAAATGATCGAATCCCCAACTTCTCATGGATACTAGTAATGGTTTTAACCCATGTCCGTATTCTGACAGGGAGTATTCTACTTTTGGCGGTACTTGTTGGTAAACTTTTCGATGAATAATGTTATTATATTCTAATTCCCTTAATTGTGAAGTTAACATTTTCCTAGTGATTTCTGGAATAGCACGTTGTAGCTCACTAAAACGTAATTTTTCGTTCTCCATGAGATGGAATAGGATAATCGGCTTCCATTTACCTGAAATAATATCTAATGCAGCTTGAAGTTCTCTACAATATTCACCCTTTGATTGATTGACCATTTTAAAATCTCTCCTTTCCATTGATATACGTAAAAGCCCTGTATATCACATAGTTTCCTAAAAGTAACTATGTTTAATTAAAGTGCCTTCTTCACAAAAAGAAACTATGGGTTTATTATAACTCTAGTAGCAAATGGATACAACCTATCATTTGGTTCAACAATATAAATTTATATGGAGGGTTCATACATGGTCAAAATGGGTATTATTACAGGGAGCACACGTGAAGTGCGTGTAAATCTACAAGTTGCGGAGTGGATTAAAAATTTTGCTGATAGTAGAAATGTAGATGCAACATTTGAAATTGTAGATATTAAGGAAACTGGTCTTGAACGCTTTGGTGATGCCGTTCCGCCACTTATGGCAAACAAAGAATATTCAACGGAAGCACATAAAGCTTGGTCAGAAAAAATTGATGGATTTGATGGTTTTATTTTTGTCACACCAGATTATAATAAAAATATCCCATCTGGTCTTAAGGATCACCTAGATTACCTAGCTACTGAGTGGCACCATAAAGCTGCCGCCATTGTGAGCTATGGCTCTACTCTAGGGATGGCTGCTTCGCTAGCCTTACGTACAACTCTATCAAACTTAAAGTTAGCAACTGTCACTCCTCAAGGTGCATTTAGTTTATTTAATGATTTTGAAAATATGACTATTTTCAAGCCAATGGCAGTTCACGAGCCAACTTTAAACGAAATGATTGGTGATGTTGTCGCTTGGTCAACGGCTCTTAAATCTGTGAGATAGATTTAGAAGTCATTCACTTGAGTAATAAAAAAATAGCGTAAAAATTGATTTTCCTCAAAATACGGACTTAAGCTAAGCTTTTCAAAGTTAAAATGGAACCATTTACTACTTTTGAATGAGTTTTGATAAGGCAAAATATCTTAGAAAAGTGTAGAACATTAAGATACTTTTATTGAAAATCAAATGAGAATAAGTAGACATTTCAAAAATTGGAATGTCTATTTTTTCTATCAATAGATTCCTTTCTAATAGATACCGACACACTCTACAATAAGTGATATAATAGTTCATATATTTAAAAGCAAAATAGATTTGACGAACTCATTTTCTGAATAGAAAGGAATATTTTGATGTTTATTAGGCTGGTTACAAAGCTTTCAGGATACCTTCCTCAAAAACTTGTTAAGTATATAGCAAATTCAATCATTAATAAATTTATTAATAAATATGCTCATAGACATATTGAAGATTACGAGAATTTAAAAGATGTAACTAAACCGATTATATTTATATGTAATCATTTGAGTAATGCTGATGGATTAGTGTTAAACAAAGTTTTATCAAAGGAGAGTATTACATTTGTCTCAGGAGTAAAGTTATCAAACGATAGCTATACTAAACTAGGAGTTATGGCACTTGATACCCTACCTATAATTCCCAATGCACCAGATCGAGCAGGTTTGAAAAAGATAGTTAAATTACTTAATGATAAAAATAACATCTTAATTTTCCCAGAGGGAACAAGGAGCAGAAATGGAAGTATGTTAGAGGCGAAAAAAGGGGTTGTTTTGATCCAAAAGTTAACCAATGCTTCAATTGTTCCAATCGGATTGACTGGAACAGAAAAATTATTACCCATTAACGATGAGGATATGGCTAAAGAAAAATTCCAGTACGCAACTGTTAACGTGAAAATCGGTAAATGGATAGATATTCAAAGTAATGATGGAAGTGAAACTAAAAAAGAATATGAAACAAGAGTGCTTAATACCTTAATGACCAGTATTGCTGCTTTATTGCCCAAAGAATACAGAGGTGTTTATTCTCATCACTCCACCGAATAAAGGCAAGATTCTGTAGCCTTTTCACGTTAAAAGTTTGAGTTAATTTAGTAATATGAAAACATGCAATGGATGGATACAAATGATTTAAGGATGTTGCCACTAAATATGTAAACAATTATCTTGCTTGATTCTAAGTGTTGGAAGATATGCGACACTGAAGAATTAAGGTTATGATGAATAATTTGATTATTAGAGGGAATTTAATATGAAATTTGGAAACCTATGATACACTCAGGTTAATTAAACTCCTCATGTAAATTCTAAAGATTATCTAACTTTGGAAATGGGTTTCTTGAAGAAAGTTAAAAAATGGGAAGGGAATGAACAAAATGAGTATTCTTTTTAGAGTTGAGCTATATGTAGAAGACTTCGAGAAATCATTAAATTTTTATCAAAACATTATCGGTTTAGAGTTATATGGCAAAGATAAAGGAGGAGCACGTTTTAACTATGATTGTTTTTCATTATTGCTTACTTCTGAATCAGCCTTAGGAGATAATCATTATTTTAACCATAAAGCTAAAAGTGACATTAAAGGAAATGGTTTTGAGCTAATTATAGTTGTGGATGAATTGGAGAAAGTATATCAACGCTGCCTTGATAACAATTATCCAATTGAGGTTGAAGTGGAAAAATATCCTTGGGATATGAGAGGTTTTAAAGTTGCTGATCCAGATGGATACTTTTTAAGAATTACTTCTGAATAATATATTTGCAAACTTGTACTTAAAAAAATGAATTAAAATTTTTATATAAATGTCAATTTTCCACTTATAGCCACATTAATCTTTAACAGTGCCTAATTTTTAGTGTTTTCATATAAAAAGATCTTCCTTTTACTTGGTTTCCATCGACTTAAATATAAAGCAATTAACTGACCTTTTCTATAGAATAGATAAAGCAATGTTAGTCAATTCAAAAGCACTCACCAACATTGCTTTCTTTAATTATTATTTCCGTAAAGCTATCCTTCGTGCCAAATCTTCGCATCTTTTAATCCATAACTCGTGATATCTTTCATCGGATACAATTTGATTGTCCAAGTCACCCATATAAGCCATATTTTTTTCTTGACACCATTCCAAGCAGATCTTATATAATTCCATATTAAGAAAATCTTGATCCCAATATACAGGGATTTCTTTTATTCCAGCCCTAAAGTATAAGAGGGCCCTTGTATGACCATCAGTAAAAAATATATCATTTCCAAATCGTTTGATTGGTAGAGGGGAATGATTAGTAAAGTCAAAAGGATTAAAGGTTGCTAAACGCTCAATTTTTGCTTGATTTATATATAATTGACTCGGCTTTATATTCTTTATGTTCATTAATACTTTTGTCAATTCCTCACCTACATTCTTAACGATTAAATCTATTCTTGTTTCAATATTGTGCAAAATTCCGTCATTTTAAATCAACGTTTACTCTCAAACAATTCTGGGACAAGCCACACAGGAAGAATGAAGATTAATAGCTCCGCAATCGCAGTAGCGATCATATCATAAATATCAAAGCCAGTCGTTCCTCCGAGTAAATAGGGATTTATAATTTCAAGAATGAATCCAATAGCAAAAATCACAAGACAGACATAAAAGTAGACTTTTTTCGTAAATGAAATTTTAATTAGCGATTTTGCAGTAAAGGCTGGAGCAATAAATTGTTTTAACCATGCAGTTGAAAACCATGCCCCACCGAAGTTGGGTGCAGTCCATATGATGAGAGAGAGGGCGTTCAATGATGACGTATCAAATAGTTCCATTTTTCGCAATAAAACAACAACTGCCCAAAATAATAGTCCGATTATTCCCATCCATTCGATGATAAGCATTCGATGTTTCATAAAAATGTCCACCTTTCTGTGTTTAACAATTGCATTTTACATCATTGAATCAAGTTTGCCAATAGATGAGATTTTAGTAGTGAAGTATTTATCACAGATAATCGTCCGTAAAACTCGGGGCAACACAACCTATATCCTGTAGGTTCAACTCCCACTGATTGAAGTTTCGTTTTATTGAGATTATCAAAATATCTGACGCTAAAAGACAAAGTCGATAAGGTGAGATTGACAATCCCATCTTATCGGTTTTTTTGCTTGAAAAGAACTAAGGTAGCTGTAAGATGATTAAGAAATCCATTGACAAATCGAAGTTAAACCTATAGATTAAAATAGACAATAGTGTCTATTTTGTTGCGGGAGGATTATTTTTGCCAAAAGTTAGTGAAAAATACTTAGAAAATCGAAAAAATGAGATAGCAAAGGCGGCCATAAATGTCTTTGCTAAAAAAGGTTATTCGAATGCTTCAATGAAAGATATTATCAAGGAGGCTAATGTATCGCGAGGAGGATTGTATGCTCATTTTGAAAATATTGATGCTGTTTTTATAGCTGCCTTGAAATATGATGATGCTTTACAAGTCAATCGGTTATCAATTTCTGATCCAAAGGTATCTTTACTCCTTCAACTAAATGCTTGGATTGATAAGGCCGTCTTATCTGTTCAAAATAAAAAAGTTAATTTAGTGCGAGCTAAGTCAGAGTTTTTTCTTTCTCATGATATTGAAGAGGTTCCATATTTACGCGAAAGGCATGATCAACTTTCAAAAAATATTCAGCGATTGGTCAAGATTGGAATTGAAAAAGGTGAATTTAAAAAACAAATTGATGTAAACTCCTTTGCTGAATTACTTATTTCTATGATTGATGGGGTGATGCTACATCAACATTATCAATATACTTCTAATCCAAATCTTTCAGCTGTACTTAATCACATGCATAAAGCAATTGAAAATATTTTAATATAAGGGAGAGAAATTGAATGTTCGAAAACGAAACGATTAAATTACGAAAACTGTCCACTAATGATTACACCATTTATCATAATTGGCGTAACGATATGGAAGTTATGAAATCGACGAGTCCTCAATTGGAACTATACACTTTGGAAGAAACAGAGCAATTCATTTCAACAATTGCTTCTCAATCGAATGCGAAAGGTTATATGATTGAACATAAAGAAACGGGACAGACTGTTGGTATTATTTCCTTAATAAACATCGATTATAAGAATCGTTCTGCTGAATGTGTTCTGGATATTGGTGCAAGAAATATGTGGGGAAAAGGCATTGGGAAAGCAGCAATGTCCTTGATACTTGAATTTGCATTTAATGAATTAAATCTGCATCGCGTTTATTTACAAGTGTTTGCTTTTAACGAAAGAGCGATAAAACTCTATCAAAAAGCAGGGTTTACACATGAGGGTAGCTGTCGACAAGCCCTTTATCGAATGGGAAAATGGCATGACATTGTCGTGATGAGTATTTTAGAAAACGAGTACGATCACAGAAATAATTAAAAAAAGGGAGGCCTATTTGAGAAATATAAAATTTGACTTTGATTGATAAATTATCTTTTGTATAATTTTTCTATAAAGGGGTGATGATCGATGGCTCAAATTTTAGTAGCAGAAGATGAAATATACATGCGGAATATCATCGTTGAATATTTAGAAGCTGGGGGACATACTTGCCTTGTTGCGAATAATGGAATGGACGCCTTGATGTTGTTAAAAAATAACTCTGTTAATTTAGCGGTGCTTGATATTATGATGCCCATGCTAGATGGTTTTGAGGTTTGCAAATTAGCTAGGGAAAATATCATCGAGATACCTATCCTTTTTTTAACCGTGAAAGATGATGAAACGGATAAACTAAAAGGCTATGAACTTGGTGCAGATGATTATATGACCAAACCTTTTAGTCCTAAGTTGCTTTTAGCTAAGGTCAATGCACTTTTGCGACGTATCGATGTATCGAATGTCCAGCAAACGATTCAAGTAGGAGAAATTGCACTTAATCCTGTATCGCGAATGGTAACTGTAGAGGGGGAGACCATCAGTTTGACATTCAAAGAATTTGAATTGCTACAGTTTATGATGATGAATCCCAACAAAGTCTTTAGTCGTGAACAGTTACTCAATCGTATTTGGGGATATGATTTTGAAGGGAGCACCCGGACGGTAGACAGCCATATAAAAACCTTGCGCAAGAAATTAGGGGAAGAAGCTAGCTATATTGTTACATTGATTCGTTCTGGATATAAATTTGAGGTGAGATCATGAAAAGTTGGATCTATAATAATTTTAGCCTGATAACTATTCGTGGTAAAGTCATGTTGCTTTCAAAATTCTTAGGAGTATCTTTTGTTGGGGTATTTTTGGCTGGTGTTAAGGGGATGGGTAATCCTTGGATCTGGTATGCATTACTGATAGTGATGATTATGATATTTGATATCGTATTAAGTAAAATAATTACAAACCCCTTAATCATTATAAATGACACCGCTAGGGAAATTGCTCAATTGAACTTTACGGTAGAATGTGATTTAAATACTAGGGATGAGCTTGGAGAACTGTCAAAAAACCTTAATAAATTAGCTTCAAATTTACAGGATGCGCTGTCTAATCTTGAAGCTGCTAAACATAGGCTGGAAACTGATGTAAAGCAGAAAAAGTTGCTGCTTGCCCAAAGAAAAGAATTGACGGATACTCTTTCTCACGAGATGAAAACGCCTTTAAGTGTCATTCGCGCCTACACTGAGGGATTGATGGACGATGTAAGAGAAGAAAAACGTCAAGAATATCTCAATGTGATATTATCAGAAACAAACCGTATGAATGATATGGTTGTTGCACTTCTAGATTTGTCTGCTTTAGAAGCGGGTGCTGTGACATTGAACCCAGAGCATTTTGATTTTGTCGAATGGGTTGAAACAGTAGCAGGACGCTTATTAATCGATCAGCCGACTGAAGATTTTTATCTCTCCTACGACTTGCCAGAAGAAAGTGTATTTGTCACTGTAGATAAGAAGCGAATGGAGCAAGTATTAAGTAACTTGATATCCAATGCCAAAAATCATGTTTCTAAACATGGGATTATTCGTTTAAGTGTTATTGTTTCGAGTCATTCAGTTGAATTTCGTTTATTCAACCAAGGTGATCCAATACGTGAGGAGGCATTTCCACGAATATGGGAAAAATTTTATAGAGGCATAGGAACAAAGAAAAAGGCTGGTACAGGTTTAGGACTTTCAATTGTTGCGCAAATTCTTACTATGGAAAAAATCAAATATCGTATCTACAATAAAAATGATGGTGTGGAATTCTCTTTCATCATTAAACATAAATCAGGTTAAAAGTAAATTTCTTTATCAACATTAGATTTCACTTCCATTTCACATCTCTCACACTCAAATTCCAAATCATTAATCTATATTAAAATTAAATAAAAGAATAGATTAAGGAGGATTTTTGTGATGGAATGGTACGGGTGGCTGGCTATTATCTTGCTCTTTATTATAGCGCTTCCATTTAAAGTGAAGTTTATGAAATGGTGGTCTAAACAAAATCAGAAACAGAAAAAAGGAAAATGGGGGGATGAAGAATGATTGATGTTCACCATCTCACGTTTTCCTATAGAAAAGAAGCTCCTGTCATAAAAGGATTAAATTTTTCCGTCCAAAAGGGAGAAATATTTGGATTTCTTGGGCCGAATGGTTCTGGGAAATCTACAACTCAAAAAATACTCATTGGTATTCTTAAGGGATATAGGGGTGACGTTCAATTAATGGGCAATCCTCCTGGCGTTCCTAGTAAAGAATTTCAAAAAAATATTGGTGTTTTATTTGAATTTCCTTACTTATACGCTAATTTAAGTGCGATTGATAACTTGAAATATTTCGCCTCTTTCTATCCCAAAAATCAACTCAGTGATATTGAAGAAGTACTTGGGATGTTGCAATTTAAAAAAGAATATCTAAAAAAGCCAGTTTCCTCGTATTCTAAAGGGATGCGACAAAGAGTAAACATGGCAAGAGCACTTATTCATAATCCTAAAATTCTGTTTTTAGATGAACCTACAAGTGGTCTTGATCCATCGGGTACAGTTTTATTCAGGGAAATCATTCAACGAGAAAGACAAAAGGGCACAACTGTATTTTTAACCACCCATAATATGATGGATGCGGACTTGCTTTGTGATAAGGTTGCATTGATTTCTGATGGGGAGATAAAAGTATGGGATCGTCCAAAAAACCTTAAGGAAAAAAATAGTGAACGGTTAACGGAAATAACTTATATGCTTGGTGGGAAGAGGTTAAGAAAAACCATTGGTGTTGATGAGATAGAAGCGGGCATTTTATTTCCGCATGATGAGATTGTCAGTATTCATTCTAAAGAACCTACTTTAGAAGAGATTTTCATTCGCTATACAGGAAAGGAGCTGACATCATAAATGCGTGGATTGTTTTATCTACTAGCAAAAGACTTTCGTTCCATGGTTCATGGGCGATTTTTTTTACTCGTCATAGGTTCCTTGGTTCTTTATTCTTGTTATATTCAGTTTTTCTATATCAATACGGATCAATCTATCTTTCCAATCTACTTACATGGCATAGACACTTCAGATACCGAAACACAGGATGACTTATATTCAATATCCTCAAGAGGAGAAATGCAAAGTCATCTATCGGATCACTATTCAATTGGAGTGACAAAAGAAGAAGAACACCTCCAAATACACATGGTGACATCTGGGAGCGAAAAGACCGATAATCTAAGAGCTGCCTATGCTTATGAAACGACTCTTTCACAAAATCAAGAGGCTAAAGGTGCAGAAATAATAGGAGGTAATAGTAAAACAGTTAAAAATCGTCTTGAGATGACTAGTGAAGTTTTATTTTTTGAACTGGTAGCGATTGGTTTCTTAGGAATATCGGCTATCTTATTCAAGGAGAAACAGATGGGTGTTATACGAGTACACGGTATTTTACCGATTAGTCGAACCTCTTTTATTTTATCTAAATTGAGCTTGTTTTTATTAACGGATTTTGTTTTCGCCATTCTATTAACAATTATAAACCTTAATGCCCTATCAATAGATTTAATCGTTAATATTCTTATACAGACGGGCATTTTGTCGATTATAATGATTCTTTTAGGGCTATTCTTCGCCCTATGTTTAAGAGATTTTAAAAGATTTTCCTTATTTTATTTAGTATTTGCTATCTTCGCAACGACTCCTGTTTTTTTAGCTGTACAGACAAGTATAGATGTCAAATGGGTGAAGTATCATCCTTTCTATCATTTATTTAGCGGATTGAAAAATGCTTACTTTTCCATGGGAGATGAGAGTTTTCTGTACTATCTGATATGTGGACTAACAATGTTCGTTTTATTTTTGTTCGTTCGATTTATGCTCGGACGCGAAATGATAAAGGAGGGCTAAAAGTGAAAGGTTTAAAATATCAACTAAAAAACATCGGTCGTGATAAACTTTGTTTAATATCCTTTTTACTCCCGATTATCATTGGAATAATGATTAGAGTTTTTGTTGGAGAAACGATCCTTCCTCCCAATGAGTCCTCCTTTGGAATCATACAGAATCAAACAGATCCTGAAATCATTCAGTGGCTGGGTGAAAATGGGGTAGTCACTGAATATGTTGATACCATACAATTGGAAGAGGCTATAATTGAACCATCAACAGAAATGATTGGGGTTTTACAGGCGGGAGATGGAATCAAGACATTGATTGCAGGAGATGAATTTAGCGTCAATCAATTGATTGCTAACAAACTGCCAGATATGTATGGAAATCGGATGGATTTGAATAAAGTAGATATTAATATCTTATCAAGTACACCAACAATAGATCTCGTAAAACCTCTACTTATTGTTTTAACGATGTTAACGGCAATGTTTATGGGATGTACTTTTAATTCGATGAATATGATCGGCGAAAAGGAAGACGGAATTGAGTTAGTAAATGATATTTTGCCACTGACTTATTTTGATTATCTATCTCAGAAAATAGTAATTGGTGTTATTGGTGGCGTAAGTTCTACGATTATAACTGGACTTATATGCATGCCAATTTCTATGGATAATATCATACCTTATATACTGCTTGTATTTTTATCTGGGTTTATTTCAGCAATGATTGGCTTGTTTATCGGAGAAATAGCAGAAGGGTTGATGGTCGGTATTGTATTCCTTAAAATGGTTATGATCTTTTTTATTGCACCACCCCTTCTATTCTATCTATTTGCCCCAGATTCTAGTATTATACGAAGTATGTCATATTTATTCCCATCAATTGGAACCTTTTACGGATTAATGGACATAATAACTGATCAATCTCAAAATATATGGATAAATATTTTGGTTCTGTTTATCCATTGCCTATTCTGGACATTGCTTTTTTTTATAGTAAGAAAATTAGAGAGGTTTGCCCCTTTAAAATCAGTTGAGTAACCTAGCTATAGGATTGATTAATTTTCAAATTCATTTGTATAAAATTAATTGAGGGACAGGGGAAGTTAGAGTAAAATGTTTGGGTTTGGCAGTTCTTGATGACGGTAACTAAACAGTAGAATCATCGATGTGACTTTGTGATATCGGTATGATATAAGCGTTTACTTGATTTCGCGGCATGCTGTCATTAAAAGTGAAGAATGGTTAAATAGTTTCATCCACTGTCAATTCATATGATTGATCAAAAAGATAGGAGCATGCTAGGATTTAAATATTAAAGATCGATGATTTCCACTGTCTCTATTCATCCAAGCCCATCATGCTGTATGTGATGGGTTTCATACAGGTAAATTTATCACTTCTTTACAAGCATTAGCTGATAACTATCATGATTGGCTTAATGAATAATCTTTAACAGACAAATGACACACTAGCCGAGTATTGCTGATGTACAGAAATAAACAAACTGTTCTCACTTCCAATCAGTGGATAATAGAGAATAAATTTGTGACTGCTCACTTCGCCGAAAAGATGTCTATGTCAAAAAAACTCACTGATTGAAGTTTTGTTTTACAATTAAACTATTACCGTTTGCTTAATAACCATTGGAGGAATAACCTTGAAAAATGTAAATGTAGTCTATGCTTTTATTTATAATGATAAGACAAATCAAGTACTTATGGTTAGCAATTTAGGGTTAGGTTGGACTTTTCCAGGCGGAACGGTTGAAAAAGATGAAACATTTGAAAATGCTGTAATAAGAGAAGTTAAAGAAGAGACTGGTTTAGACGTTGAAGTTGAAGAAGTCTTATCTACCAATGAAACTATCTTACCAGAAGAAGATCGGCAGCTTTTATTTACAACTTTTAAAGTTAAAGTGATAAGCGGAACACCATCACTCCAAGGTGATAAAGAGATTTTGTCAATTAAATGGTTCAGTGTTGAAACCGCTAATAAAATAAAGTCAAAATATCCAATATACCCTGGCGGAATAGAAAGTCTACTTACCTGATACTTGAATATGAGTTGAATTTCACTGCCTCCATCTTGAATTCATTTTAATCATTGGATGGTAAACATTAAATGAAACAATATTTTTAGGATAAGTTATCTCTTTAATTATTTAAAAATTCAAAAAATTAGATGAATTTATCCAGTTACATGATATAATTGATATAAGATGAAGGTTTTGGAATGATTTCGTATACAATATTTCATTAAAAGGTGGTAGATAGGCTATGGACATAAAAGCAATTCTTATTTTGATCTTGGTTGTTGTAGGGACTTATTTCTTGTATAGGAATTACTTAAAACTAATCACAATAATTATGATTCGTTCCCATAAAAAAAGAATTAACAAAGGGAAAATGACCGATCAGAAATTGATGAAAATGTATCATCGTTTTAATAGAGAGTCAGGCACTTTCAATAGATCGTATACGATTTATGGAAGAGGAGTGTCACAAATGGTGGAAGATATAGGTAAGTTGTATCACGAAGAGATGATGAGGCGAAATTTATTATAAAGGAAGTTTGTAGTAGACTAAAAAGGAATTTTCTTGTTATTAGCAATAATAGACTTGTAAATGAAAGCAGGCTAGTTCAAGCATTCTATTTAGTGATTATACAGACGGTATGGTTAATAGACTATAAGAGCATTTAAGAAAATAACCATAAATTCATATTTTGTTAATTGAAAATACCAAAATAGGCATCAAAAAGTGCTTTTTACCATTAGCACTGTTTGGTGCTTATTTATATTTAAATATTCAACTTTAGTTCTGGATTAATTTAAAGAACAGTATATTTCTTGTTATATGACAGGATTATATAAATGCAGCTATCATTAAAGGTAAATTTCTAATATTATCAAGGAGAATCTATAATTTAGCTGATATTTGGTTGATTTTATCATTTTATGCTATATATGCTACAATAGGGAGGACTATATAGCTATAAAAAATAGCATATTTGTAATAAGCGTTAACTGAAACTGGAACTCAGAATAAGAAAGACACTTATTCTCGCGGTGTAAATGTCCTGTAGTTTTCCTTAGTGTGGTTACTCATCCCTTCGAAATGATCTATGCATCCAAAAAACTCCTACTGATGGAAGTTTCGTTTTATTACAATAAAGATATCAATAATGAAAGAGAGATTTAATATGATTGTAGAAGAAATTTTTATTGATGGAATGGATAAGACAAAGGAAATAGCAAACTATGAAGAAAAAGAGAATGAATACATAATAAGATATAAAAGTAGTGATACCCTCTATCCATTTAGTAAAGAAAAAAATAGAGTGATTATTAAGAAGAAATCGATTGGACCTTTTATGAAATTTGCTAAAATTGCCGAGAATATTAAAACTCCCGATGATTTCTCAGCAATGGGTAAATACTATGAGAATATAACTATAGAAGAGAATTCGCTATTGCATAAATATTTAAATGGGACTCCTTTTGAAACGTTTAATGATGAAAATCCCTTGGTGTTCCCGTTTAGATTTAATAAGAGTCAACTGAATGCAACTCGAAAAGTTTTTGAAAATGAAATGAGTATTATTCAAGGTCCTCCTGGAACTGGTAAAACACAGACTATATTAAATATTATTGCCAATATTTTGATTAGAGGTCAGAATGTTGCCATTGTATCTAATAATAATGCCGCAGTAAATAATGTTAAAGATAAGCTTATCAAATCTGGCTATGATTTTGTTTTTGCTTTATTAGGTAGTAAAGATAATCAAAAGGATTTTTTTGAAAATCAAATGAACGAATCATTAAATCTAAATGTTAAGGAACTTGATGAAGAAAAATTTGAGGAACTTAAAAGTGAGTTAATAGAATCAACCAAACAATTGGAACCATTGATGGAAAAAGATAGGGAACAGAAAATAATTACTGAGCAATTAAACGCATTGAAGTTAGAGAAAGAGTATTATAACAATGCACATGATATAAAAGGATTGGATAACAAACATATCAGTTTTATTAGGCTAGGTCATGAACAAATAATCGATTTTTTAGTCGATCATCAAATTATGATAACAGAAAGGGAGCGACTAACCCTTAAGCATAAGCTTAAACTTTTAATGAAGTATGGTATATATAGGTTTAAGTACCTTCAGCAAAAGGATTATGAGGTCATCACCCGTTTTCAACAGATTTATTATGATTTAAAGATCAAAGATTTAGAAGATAAGTTGGCTGAATGTCAAAAGGTATTAAAAAATCGACAGTACGTTGAGTTAGCCGACCAGCATTATCGATTATCGAAAGATATATTTAACCATTATTTAAGTCGAAAATTTAAGAAAAAGAAACAATATACGAAAGCGTTGTATAAAAAGAATTTTGAATCTTTTATTGAAGATTATCCAGTCATTCTCAGTACGGCTTTTTCAGTAACAAACTCGGTAGCAAAGGGTTTTATGTTTGATTATGTTATCATTGATGAAGCTTCTACATTAGATCTTGTTAAAGCAATGCTACCCTTATCCTGTGCTAAAAAAATTGTTATTGTGGGAGATCAAAAGCAATTACCACACATATCGGAAGAAATTGAACTAAGCTTTGAAGATGAAGCCTATGATTATAAAACCAAAAATATAATGGACTCTCTTGATTATTTATATGGTGATACGATAGCAAGAACTTTATTGCAAGAACACTATAGGTGTCACCCTGATATTATTAGATTTTGTAATATGAAATATTATGAGGGAGAATTAATTATCTAT
The DNA here is from genome assembly GCF_052055485.1 of Amphibacillus sp. Q70. Taxonomy (GTDB): domain Bacteria; phylum Bacillota; class Bacilli; order Bacillales; family Amphibacillaceae; genus Amphibacillus. The sequence continues at coordinate 2,896,186 of NZ_CP197171.1, forward strand.
AGCCACGGCTCGAATAGTCATGCAATAAGTGTTATAAAAACAGCTGAAGGAAACCATATGCGTGAATTGACTAGAGGAAGAAAGGGAACCTTTAACCAGAGAGAATTAGAAGAACTAGATCATCTAATTAAAAACGAAAATCAGTATAATATTGAACTTTATTCTGACAATCTGAGCGATATTGGGTTACTCTCACCTTATAGATTGCAAATAGAATATGCAAACGAAATAAATTCAGAAGAAATTGAGAAGGATACCATTCACAAGTATCAAGGGAGAGAAAAGCCGGTTATCGTTTTTTCTACAGTACTTGATCAATCAGCAAAATCAAAAAAGAAGATGAAATTTATAAATGATCCGCAAATGATCAATGTGGCTGTATCACGAGCAGAAAATCAGTTAATTTTAATTACCCATGTGGATGCCTTTTATAAGAATGGAAATGATGTCGGTGATCTCATCAGATATATTGAATACCATGATCAGAAGAATATTGAAGAAGGGCGTGTTATCTCCGTCTTTGATTTATTATATAAAAATTATTCCAGAAGGTTATTGGCACGAAAGCAAGCGATGGACAATGTTAAAAAGAATATAAAATATAATAGTGAGAAGATGATATATTCGATTATATCAGAATTACTTGAGGAAGAGCTTTTTCATTGTTATCAATTTGTTCATGAGGTTAGGCTCGCTGATATCTTTTTAAATCAGGATATTTGCACAAAAATTGAGAAAAAATTTATCAGGCAACCAAGAAGCAGTGTGGATTTTATTATCTTTAACAAATTTAATCATAACCCTGTTCTTGCTATTGAAGTAGATGGTACTGAATTTCATTTAAATAATCCAGAACAGTTAGCAAGAGATAAAAAGAAGGATGGTATATTTGAAAAATACGGTATACCCATATTACGATTAGAAACCCATCAAGCCACTAATAAGGATAAGATAAGACTTAAATTATCCCAACTAACAGAAAATATTAAAAATGTTTAATAAAGTTAAAGGCATTCCTTTCGATAAGTAGTTATCAAATATACTTTACATGAAAACAATCATTAAGTTTGTCCTTTTCAGTCGAAGTTAATTAACAGTATTTGATGATTAGATAATAATCTTACCTAACTATTTTGAGAAAGGTTTGGACAATACCTAAGTGGACGCTTACGACATTTATATTGTCATTTCAAGTTATGTCAAAACAGTTATTTTGCTATGGTAGAGACAATGGGTTTAGTCATAACGTATTGTGGTATATTGCCATTAACGTAGATTTTTCTGGTGAATAATAAAGGGGTGAATAGTTGTATGACACTACAAATCAAACGAATTTATGATTCTGTTCAGGAAAGTGATGGGATACGTTTACTGGTGGATCGCCTGTGGCCACGAGGGGTTTCTAAGGAAAAAGCACAGCTTGATGGCTGGGTGAAAGAGCTTGCGCCCAGTCGTGAACTTCGAATCTGGTTTGGACATAAGGCGGAAAACTTTGAAAAATTCGCCATACGCTACCGAGAAGAGCTGGAGTCAGATGCTGATGCACAAGAAGCTGTTCAACAGGTCATTCTCCAAAGTAAGAAAAATAGGGTTACCTTGTTGTATGCGGCAAAAGACCCTCAAGTTAACCATGCTGTTGTCTTAAAAGAATATCTGGAATCTAAGTTTTGATCCCAGCACGAATGAAGCGCTAATACATGAAGGTTTTAAAGAGAAGAGGTATCCTTTACTCTGAAAACAACTAGAATATAAGTCTACTGCCGGAGAAAGACAGTTTGAAACTTGTGAAAATGGAAGCAGAAAAAATTTTATAAGTTCTATACTGTGGAGGAGTGTTTTAATACTGGGATTGGCCTTTATCAATCAGATAACTTTCAAATACAAGAAGTAGGTATTTTCTTATTGGGTTATTCTGCACATGCACATACTGAAGCATTATCTTTTTTGAAAGATACGGTTAGTAAACATGATAGTTGGAAGGTTCAGGAGATTCTAGCCATGGCTTTTGATAATCATTGCAAAATTATTGGTTACGAAACAGCTTTACCGTTGATCAAAGAATGGTTAGCTAGCGACTGTGCGAATGTTCGTAGAGCTGTTTCTGAAGGCTTAAGGATCTGGACAAGTCGTCCGTATTTTAAAGACCATCCTCAACTAGCAATTGAATTATTAGCGGCACACAAAGATGATGAAAGCAGCTATGTACGAAAATCGATCGGAAATGCGTTAAGAGATATTAGTAAAAAATTTAGTGGCTTAGTATCAGCTGAATTAAATAGATGGGATTTGTCTTCCAAAGAAGTAAAACAAGTACATAAACTAGCGATTAAATTTATAGAGGCGTCAAATTCATAGTTATATGTACTATCTAGATTTATAGTAAGAGTATAATTATAAATTTTCCGAACGAATAGGTTCACAATCTTAGAAGTGGAAAAATAGTGGAGTCGGGCTAAATGAAATCGGTATCTTTATAAAAAATGAACTTACTAAACGAACCTTTGTTTTGTATAACGGTAGTGCAAACGAACGTTTGTTTAAAATGACTGATCTCAGTCATAAAATCGACATTGATGTGGGAACAGGATAGTCCACGGAATTAGTTGGAGCCCATCAATATACGCGAATATATTGAGTTTCTTACATTCAAACCTGTATGAATAGAGTAAATATCTTACAAAAGGAAATAGAATGCAAACGACTTGCTGAAACATGTATAGTAAAGGAAAGGTGTATAGGGGGAATGAATATGAATTCTGAAATTATCATGTACCAAACAGAAGATGGTTTAACTAAAATAGAAACTACTTTTGACGGTGACACAGTTTGCTCTCTATTGACCAGATGGCAGAATTATTTCAACGTGATAGAAGTGTGATTGGTAAACATATAAGGAATATTTTTAAAGAGGGCGAACTTGAAAAAAATTCAGTGTAGGCAAAATTTGCCTACACTGCTTCTGATGGAAAAGATTATCAAGTAGACTATTATAATTTAGATGTAATCAATTCAGTTGGTTATCGTGTAAAATCTTTACGAGGCACTCAGTTTAGAATTTGGGCAAGCAATATTTTAAAAGAATATCTGAAAAAGGGATTTGCTATGAATGATGATCTTCTAAAAAATAATGGCGGGGGAATATATTTTGATGAATTATTAGAGCGTATTCGTGAAAGGTGATGATTACATGTTGACAAATAAAGATATATTACATATGTCGATGAAACAATCAGCGATTGATTTGAATTGTGGAGAAAGTGATTTTTTAAATAGTGAGAATAAGATTGTTGTTTCTCGCAATCATTCAGAGGCAAGAAAGTATTTGGATTTGCCTTTTGATTGTCATTTAGTATCATATGGTAATAATATTGTCGCATCTATAAATGAAGAATATAGAGAAGTATGGATGTTTACATAAGTAATTACGCTGTGGAGCATTGTTTCGACACTACCAATTTACATGTTTTAAATGATGCCTTGCAACAGTATGGGTTACGTGTTCTGTTTTATGGCAGAATACCTTTTGCCAGATATTACGGAACTAAAAGAAAAAGACTGTCTATATGATTTAAAGGTTTTAGAGCAAGAGAACTTCGGCGATTTATATCATGATAATTGGTCTAATGCATTATGTGAAAAGAGAAAACATTTAGATGTATTGGGTGTTGGTGCATATGATAAAGAAAAATTGATTGGTCTTGCAGCGTGCTCAGCTGACTGTGAGACGATGTGGCAAATTGGGATCGATGTGTTGAGCGACTATCGAAGAAAAGGGATTGCTTCAGCTTTGACCAGTCGATTGGCAATAGAAATCATTAAAAAAGGGAAAGTCCCTTTTTATTGTGCAGCATGGTCAAATATAAAATCAGTTAGAAATGCGATCAAAAGTGGATTTCGACCGGCATGGGTAGAAATGACGATTAAGCCCAAAAAATTAGTAGATGAAATCAATAAAGTCATTTAAACAAAAGGATTTTTCTCCCTATCTTTTTACCTAAGAAGTAGGCTTTCTCGTTCGAAAAATTCTTCAAATAGGAGATAAATATGATTTATAAAATTAGCCAGTCAAAAGATTTGGAAGCGATAACAGAATTAGCTCATATCAAAAATAATATAGAGGAACATCATATTCCATATTGCTGTCAAAATAGAGAAAGTATTCATAAAGATTTCGACGATATGTTAAAGGGTGAAAACCATCTTGTTGTCACAGCATGGGATAATGATAAGCTATGTGGAGTACTTGGTCTTTACTGTATTGATGAAATTAACAGAGCTGACTGTGTTGGACCATTTGTTGATGGTAACAATGTAAATAGTCAGGAGAATGAAAAAGCTATTTTTATAAACGTAGCGAAAGAAATGGTCGCCCTTGCTAGAAAGGAATACCCAACCTATCATTTTAGTTTTATCATAAGTAGTAAAAATAATCATTGCCTTGAACTTATGGAGGTTCTAGAGTCTAAAGCTGAAGAAACTGAATTAGAACTAGGCTTAAAACGAGAGAATTTTATAAATAAAGCTGGCAAAAGTTTAGCTTTTCCTTTTTCTTTAGCCTATGAAAAACAATTAAGAAGCCTTCATGAACAGATTGCCCCAGATGTATATTTGACGAGCAATCAATTAATCAAAACAATTGGCAGGGAAAGAGAAGTTTATTTATTGGTTGAAGAGAATCTACTGATCGCCTATGGTGTTCTACATTTTTCAACGAATACGAATAAACAAGTGTGTGTTGAAATGATTGGTGTAGATAAAAATCATCGAGGAAAGGGTTATGGAAGAATGATCCTAAATCATTTGCTTGGTAAAGCATTTGAAAGAAAAAGCACAGAAGAAGTTAATTTGATCGTTGATGCTATTAATACAATTGCATTGAATTTATACGAATCGCTTGGGTTTGAATCTATTCTAGAAAGGCGGAGTTTTACGTTAAGCACTGAGCGTTAGGATGGGTCATTACTGTTGTTTAATGTGTTGGTTGACTAGTTTTTCTTACCTAATTGGATTTAGAATAAAAAAGTTATCCAAGTAGAAAAGAGACTGAAGATTTATTATGATGACCAAAAGAACGGGAGGAAAATAATTTGAAACAACAATTAATTTCTGCTGCAGAAAAAGGAGATACGAAAACTATTCTAGAATTATTAGCAGATGGGGCAAATATCAATTTAGCAGATAACGATGGTGAAACAGCAGTAATGGCTGCAACACAAAGAAACCATGTTGATACTGTTAAACTACTTATTGAGCAGGGAGCGGATATTAATATTCGTAACAATAATCAAGATAATGTCCTTTTATATGCTGGAGCAGAGGGATTGCTTGAAATTGTTAAACTAGCTATAAGGGCTGGTGCTGACACAACTTTAACAAATCGATATGGTGGAATAGCACTTATTCCTGCTTCAGAACGTGGGCATGTCGAAGTTGTAAAGGAGCTTTTAACTCACTCTGACACGAATGCTAATCATATTAATCATTTACACTGGACCGCACTATTGGAAGCAGTCATTTTAGGAGATGGTGGGACAAATCATCAAGAAATTGTTCAATTGTTAGTTGATCATGGTGCTGATGTCAATATTCGTGATGAAAATGGCGTCACTCCTTTAGAGCATGCCAAAAAACGTGGATTTAAAACAATTGAACATATTTTAAAACAAGCAGGCGATTGAATATTATCAGAAGGAGTGATTGAATGGTGAAGTCAAATATTAAAGCCAGTTTTCCTTATGATATAAAACAAGTGTGGGAGGTGGTTAGTTCTTTTCAAGACTCTGCATGGCGAAGTGATTTAAGCCAAACAAAAGTTTTGGATGCTAAAAACTTTATTGAATATACAAAAGACGGATATGCGACTACATTCAACATTACTGTCATAGATCCCTATCACCGGCTAGAATTTGAAATTGAAAATGACAACATGACTGGATATTGGGTAGGGTTATTTTCTCAATCGAATGGAAAGACAGAAATAGACTTTACAGAGTATATCAATGCAAAAAAGTTCTATTTAAAACCATTTGTGAAAATATATTTAACTTGTCTAAGCAGAAGTCGCCCATCCTCTACAGGTGGGTGATGAATGCCGTTCAGTATGAGGGTTACCGTTGGTAACTCGAAAACCGACATGTAAGGGTTATTGCCTTTTTATTTTGTTCTATGTTATAATCAGTCTATATAAGAAATGAGTTGATATAACAATGGAATTAGATACTAATAATCATTCAGTATTTCTCCTATATTACCATCTTGTGCTGGTAACTAAATACCGTAGACAAGTGATTGATGATGAAATATCTGAATTTGCTAAAAATACTTTTGAACGTATTTCAGAAACATATCAAATTACATTAGTTGAGTGGAATCATGAGAAAGACCATGTTCACATCATGTTCAAGGCACAACCCAAAACAGAGCTGACAAAATTCATCAATGCTTATAAAAGTGCTAGTTCACGATTGATAAAACGTGATTATCCAAGAGTAAAACAATTTCTTTGGAAAGAAATGTTTTGGTCTAAAAGCTTTTGTCTTATGACAACTGGTGGCGCACCAATCGATGTCATCAAAAAGTATATTCAGAATCAGGGCAATAACCATAAATAGAGAGTAGGTGACCTTTATGGAACGATTAAAAGCATATAAATTTAGAATTTATCCAACAGAAGAACAAGAAATTTTCTTTGCTAAGTCTTTTGGTTGTGTCCGTAAGGTCTACAATCTAATGCTCAATGACCGAATGAAAAGTTATGAAGAAACCAAAAACGATTCTTCTAAAAAAATGAGATTTCCAACACCTGCTCAATACAAGAAAGACTTTCCGTTTTTGAAGGAAGTAGATAGCCTTGCTTTAGCGAATGCGCAACTCAATTTGGATAAGGCGTATAAAAATTTTTTTCGTGATAAATCCGTCGGATTTCCTCGCTTCAAAAGCAAGAAAAATCCTGTTCAAAGCTATACAACCAACAATCAAAATGGAACAGTAGCTTTGATTGATAATAAATTTATCAAAGTTCCTAAGTTGAAATCTCTAGTCAAAGCTAAGCTTCATAGACAACCTAAAGGTCTTATCAAATCTGCTACAATATCCCGTCATTCAAGCGGTAAATACTACATTTCCTTGTTGTGTAAAGAAGAAGTTGTCGAGTTGCCTAAAACCAACTCTGCTATTGGAATTGACTTAGGTATTACTGATTTTGCCATTCTTTCTGACGATCAAAAGATTGATAACAATAAATTCACATCAAAAATGGAAAAGAAACTAAAACGTGAACAACGTAAGTTGTCAAGACGTGCATTAGTAGCTAAAAAGAAAGGTACTAATTTATTTGAAGCTAAAAACTACCAAAAGCAGAAACGTAAAGTGGCTCGTTTGCACGAAAAAGTAATGAATCAACGTAACGACTTTCTAAATAAGTTGAGTACAGAAATTATCAAAAATCACGATATTATCTGTATTGAAGACCTAAATACAAAAGGCATGTTGCGTAACCATAAATTAGCTAAAAGTATTTCTGATGTATCGTGGTCTAACTTTGTGGCGAAACTACAATACAAAGCTGACTGGTATGGACGTGAAATTATCAAAATTGATAAATGGTTTCCGTCTAGTCAAATCTGTTCAGAATGCGGACACAAAGACGGCAAGAAACCGCTTGAAATTCGAGAATGGACTTGCCCAATTTGTCATACTATCCATGACCGAGACATCAATGCAAGTATCAATATTCTGACCGAAGGTCTGAGAATAAAAGAATTAGCTTAGATTAGATAAAAACAAAAACCGTAGGAACTATGGGGATAGCTTGGTAAACAAGAGAAACCGCTGCGAGTAAAGACATACGCTTGCAAGTAAGCTCTGTTCCCAAGAAGCTCCCACTTCAAGCGTTAAGAACCGTAAGGTTTAGCTAAGTGGTGAGTAGTTCACAGAAACAACAAAAGATGTATGTGAAAGATTTACAAATAGCTTTAGAGGAGCGTGATAAAAAGTGAATTGTGAAGAGATCATTGCAGAACTCCGATCCCATGCTTCTGAAAAGTACCAAGCAAATGTCGTTAGCATGGGAATTCCAAAAGCGTTTAGTATAGGTGTTCCAACGACAACTGTTCGGAAAATGGCTAAAAAAATAAATAAAAGTAATGCATTGGCTTGGCAATTATGGGAAACAAAATATCACGGAGCCAAACTATTAGCTGTCCTCTTATTTGACATTAACCAATTATCCGATGAAGATATTGAATTCCTCATGTCTGAAGTTATTTCATGGGATTTATGCGATCACATATGCAAAAATTTACTGATTAAACGAGCTGATTATAATAAGTTCATTAGGAAATGGATGGATTCATCAAAAATTTACTATAAGCGAGCTGCTTTTACTTTAATGGCTTCTGCAGTTATACATGATAAAGGCATTACTGATAATAGGATCGATGATTATTTGCAGTTAATTAATGAATATTCCGAAACTGAACATAATCACGTTAAAAAAGCTGTAGCATGGGCATTAAGAGAAATAGGAAAAATAGATTTTACTTATAACGAAAAAGCACTATTACTCGCTTATCATCTCAAAGAAAGTGGGAGTAAAGCACAAGTTTGGATTGCAAAAAATGTAATTAAGGAACTTGAAAAAATGGTTAAAGTTGACGAGCGACGACGCTTACTTTCAGCAGATTCTAAAATGGGGAAGCAAAGTGGAAGAGGATCATTTTTCAAGTAAGAAGAATAGATGACTACCTTTCCGTCTTAGTGTGGCATAGAGGAAAAATATATTAAATATTTACTTACTTTTGATAAAGACTTGTTTCATATCGCCGATGAAGCAGGCTTTTTTATTGGATAGCGATAAAATTTTGTTTGAGATAATGACACAAGCTGCTTTTGACTTGCAGCGAACAGATAAAAAAGTATTGGATATTGCGCTTAAATATGGCTATGCTTATCCGACATCATTTAACAGAGCTTTTCAAAATGTTCATGGGGAAGTATGTTACTGCTAAGGGAGAGATTCAACCACCAGTTACGCTCTAATAAGTTCAAGGTTTTTTAGGTAGGGTGTTTTTGAGTCATCACTGTAGATACACATTCTTGTGGTACCGATGTTCATGAGAGATGAAGAAAACCTTCACTCAACAACGTTACACTTTATGAGCTCATTTTCTGTAAATTCATCTTTTACCCGCTAGAGTCTAGTGTATAATTAAAGATAGGGAAGAAAAAAACATCAACGGATGAATGAGTTGATACATACAAAAACTATAGTTTTGTTGGAGCAAGAAAACTATAAAAAAGATGGACTTTAAAAATTAAATGATATCATTTTCATTATTTAAATGTAAAAAAGGGAGAATTAGAATGAAGCCAAACTTAGTAAATGATATTTTACGGCAATATGATATGCCTTATGCAAAAGCTGATTTAATTCGTCATAATGAAAATTTGACCTACTGCATTGATGATAAATATTTGCTTAGAATACACAAATCAAAGCCGGATTTTACTACAGTACACTACGATAATAATGTTGATTCAATAAAAAGACGTGAAAATGAGCTGAAATTTCTGATCCATCTAAAGGCTAATGGACTAAATCTCCAGTTGCCGATAAAAAATATAAAGGATCAATTCGTTACAGTACATAAAGATGGAACCGTAGCTACTCTACTTATGTGGCTTCCAGGTAGAATACTTAACAAAGAGGATTTGACTGATAAAACGGGTTATCATTTGGGAGAAATGTTGGGGAGAATGCATAAAGCAGCTGAGGGCTATTGTGCAAGTGACGTTATTCATTATGATCATCATCTATGCCAGAAGCTAAGTTATTTTCTTTCTATCTATTACGATAACGGTAAGTTGGATAAGGTACATTTCGAATCGATGACCCGTGCACTAGGGTTAATTGCCTATCGATTAAAACAATCAGATTCTATTTTTACTCATTCAGATTTATCATTATCTAATATTTTGCTGACTGATAAAGGATTGGTTCCAATTGATTTCTCTTTATTCGGCTCTAGCAGTCCGATGCTGGATTTTGGAAGTTTATTCAGCTTTGTAGATGAAGCGAGCTGCAGGGCAAATATTATAAAAGGTTATGAGGAAGTGACTGGTACGAGAGTAAATGAGAGTGAAATTTCTTATTATGTTTCTTTTCAAATTTTGTTAGGAATTGTCTTGCATTATGAATCATGGTTTGGTGAAGCCTGGTTTACTAAAAGGCTTCCGGAATGGTGTTGTGATTATTTTGATCAACTATCTGGAATGGGATAAGAAAGCAGTCAGGATTAAATGGTATTCTTTTTTCAGTTTAAGTTAGTAAATGGTTGATTATTTTTAGAGACAAATTGGAGGCAAAGATGAGATTAGAAAAAGATAATGTTGTCATTAGAAGGGCAACGATGGATGATGCAGTCCAATTAAATCAATGGTGGAATGATGGGCAGGTAATGGAGCATGCGGGCTTTCCCAATGGCTTAGGAGAATCTTTAGAAGATACGATAAATAATATCAGTCACCAGAGAGACCATTTCAGTCAGCTTTGTATCATAGAGGTCAATGGTAAATCGATCGGTGAACTAAGTTATCAAATGAGAAGTGATCGAGTGGCATCTGCCGGTTGGAAAATATGTGACTTTAATTATCAAAAACAGGGATATGGACCTCAGGTAATCATGATGTTATTTGAATTTCTCTTTACAGATGAAGCGATTCATTCTAAATTCCCAATAGATAGAATTGTCTGGGATACCATGCTCGAAAACAAAAGAGCCCAATATGTGTATGAGCATAAGATTAAGGCAAGAAAGGTTGGCATTCAAGAAAATACATGGCAAGATCCATTAGGTAACTGGCGAAGTACTGTAAACTATGAAATAAAGAAAGAGGACTTTTTAAACATTAAATAATCATGATGGTGTGTCGGATATGCGAAGAGTGTTCAAGTAAGCGAAAAAGAACAACGCATATTTTTGAGGTCTAAAGATGTTCAGTTATTCAAATTTAGGAAAAAATATTGATTGACGTATTTTCGGAATTTTCTTAATATTAAATTAAAAGTATTAAGGAGCGAAGAAATGAATAAAAACTATTTGAAATCCCTTGATCGAATAGCGAATCAACTCGAGCTATCCTTTGACAAACAAACGGCGATTATTTTTGGTGTTTTCAACGGATATATGGTTTGCTTGATACCCTTCAACGAAACATACACATTTACATTGAAATTGTCAATTAGTCGGAAGAATGAGATGCCTGATTCTGAATTAGTCAAACAGGTTGTTTCTGAATCAAAGATTATTGCAAATTGTAAAGTTCAAGGTTACCAAGTGACCTATACATTAAAAGCAGGAAATATGTTTGGCAAGAAAAGTGGTGTGAAGCTACAAGAAGGATTAGAAAAGATTACTAATTTTTTAAAAACAGAGGATTTTCAAAATTGTTGTCAAGATTGTGGAACAGAAGAAGCATTAGATATTTATAATGTGAGTGGAATTCCATTGATTTGTTGTGAGAGCTGCTTCAAGGATCATTGCGATAAACTTTCTGCAAGTGAATATGCTCAAAAGCAGAAGCAAGAAAACTTAATTGGTGGATTAGTAGGGGCATTACTAGGATCTCTAATTGGGGTAATTGCAATCGTTATTTTTGGACAATTAGGTTATGTTTCTGCTGTATCTGGTATTATTATGGGTGTTTGTTCTTTAAAAGGCTATGAACTTCTTGGTGGTAAGCTGTCTAATAAAGGCATTATCGGAAGCGGTATTGTGATGATCATCATGGTTTATTTTGGTACACGGCTTGATTGGTCTATTAGTGTAGCAAACTATTTTATTGATATAGACATTCTAACTGCTTTTCGTGTTTTACCAACATTAATGACAGAGGGATATATAGAAGCACGTGATTATTATGTGGACCTTGCGTTAGTGTACTTATTTACTGCTCTTGGTGCCATTCCTACAGTCATCAGCCTTTTACGTAATAGAAAAGTTAAAAATGCTAGTTATAAAATGAGCGAGGCTAGTTGATTATATTTCTAGCATAAAAATGAGTTCAGAAATGTTCATGATGTTTTAAAAGATTTTACAGCGACGTTTTCTATCTTTTTATTAAAAGATGAAAGTGGAATTTTGCAATTGTAGCTCCTAAAGAGATAAAAAATCAGCTTAAGGTTAAAACTAATTGAAGTGGGAACTCAAACTAAAAAGGAGTGATCTAATATTCTATCTTTACTTTGTTCACTCCTTGATATGTTAAATTGATAAAAATACATACTATTTATCAATCTTTCGCTGTATGGTGCCATCCTGTTTATGGATGATGACAGAGGTTTGCTTATTTTCAGCAATTTCCTCAGCACGCTGTACGGCTTTTTCTTTTGTTGAGAAAACATCTGAAGGCTGTTTTGCATGCTGCGCTTTAACTGCCCAACCGTTTTCATGAGGTATAACATGCTCGCCTTTCTCCATTAATTCAGGGTTTCCAGTTGATCGATTATCATCTGATTGTTTTAAATCTTGGTCACTCATGTAAATCACTTGATTGATTTCCTGTTCTGAAGCATTAGCATACCATTTTTTAGCTTGCTCGGTAGCAATCGGGATGGCTTGCCCTTCTTTATAGCCATCTTCAACCATGGTATTAGCCATGTCGATCGCTTTTTTTCGGATTGCTGTGTCCAAATTCTTCAATGAACTAGGATAGTCATTTGTATCCCAAGGCATTTGACATACACCACCTTTCTGCTTTTACCCTTAATTTTATATAACCGAATTTATTGAATTATAATCATCCAGTTTTTTCATATCTATTAAAAAACTATCATTTTGCTAATCTTTTGTTAGAAAAATCTTATTTATTTAAATAATAAGTTTAACGAAAAGTGAGTGGTTTTAATATGAATGCCTCATTTGATGTTAGTGAAGCTTGGGACTGATTCTTGTGATATAATCTAAATTTAAGAGTAGCTATATTTTTGGAGGCATTTTTGTGAGAAAAATTTTAATAGCAATCGTTATATTACTAATGGCAGGATGTACAGAAGATGATCCAGTTTTTTCTGTTAGAATGTCAGCGCAAAGGAATGAACAAGGAAATAGGGTTATAGAATATGAGAATGAGATTGTCAAAGGGCATACGCAGGATTATGATGCGTTAAGTGAAATGATTATTGAAACATTTGACGATGTTGCCCCAACGAGTTGGGGAGAAAACATAGATGGTGTGCTAACAGAAATCGATACGGATGAAAAAATTGTTGCGTTAACTTTTGATGCTTGTGATGGTATGTCTGGTTCTTATGATGAGGAATTAATCAATGTTTTAATTGAAGAAGAAGTTCCAGCTACTTTGTTTATAGCGGGTCAGTGGATTGAGGCAAATGAAGAGACTTTTATTGAGCTAGCGAATAATCCTCTTTTTGAAATAGCCAATCATGGTTTTCTACATAAACCCTTATCAGTAACTGGAGAAGCAGCTTACGGTATTGAAGGAACGAAAAATGTAGCAGAAGCTTTTGCTGAAATATATGAAAATCAGCTATTAATCAAAGAATTAACAGGAGAATACCCAAAATATTTCAGGTCTGGAACAGCTCACTATGATGATGTTGCTGTCGAGATAATCGACGAATTAGGCTTAAAAGTGGTAAATTATAATGCATTAGGGGATGCTGGTGGAACATTTAATAAAGAGCAGATTTTAAATGCTCTAGCAACAGCTCAAGAAGGATCGATCTTTCTCTTTCATATGAATCAACCAGCTAGTGATATAGCTAGTGGAGTTAAAGAGGGGATTCGCATGTTAAAGGAAAAGGGATATCAGTTTGTTCAACTGCAAGAATATGAGCAGTTTTTAAAATAAATGCTCCTGAAGAATTAACCTAAAATATAGGGTGGATCATTTGAAGAAAACAACATTTATTAAATCCAATAGCATTGTAAGTATTTGTGCAATTATAGTCAATCGAATAATTATGATTTTATTTAAGTCAGGCAACTTCATGACTTACGCTAAAACATCATTTGGATTACTCAACGAATCTCTCCAACTGATACGATAAGCATTTAGTTTGTATATAGGATAGTATTTAAGCAGGACTGAATGATTCAATCGTAGTCTTGTTTAAATCCATTTATTTACCGGTATTAGTGTTATTTTAAATGTTCTTTCTAACTTATTGATTTCATAATGAAGTCGATCAGGATGAAATTCTGTATAATGAAGATAGATAAAAATATAAAAGGGAGTATTGCTTATTGAGGAGGAAACGAAAAGACGAGATATATCGCTGTAGCAACATTATTATTACTTGTCATACTTGTTTTATGGAGAGCTTCCCAATTAAAGAAAACGGGAATAGAAGCCATTAAGTTTGGTAAACATGAACATATAAAATGCAAAAATAGGCTACGTTAAGCTGTTTATTACAGATAATGAATGTGACAAGCTTTTTAATATCACTTTAAAATTATGAAAAAAAATAAATGACAAAGGAGCTAAAACGATGGACGATTACAAAAAATACGAATTGGAATGTGAAAAAATACGAAAGCAAAACAATCAATTATTGGATGAATTTAGTCACTGGCTAAAAGAAAAAAAGCTCAGTGAAAAAACGATCAGGAAACATACTGATAATGTTGACTTTTATATTAATCAATTTCTTTTATATTACGATCCAATTGAGGCAAAAGATGGATCTTTAAATGTTGGAGAGTTTTTAGGCTATTGGTTTATTAAAAAAGCCATGTGGTCCAGTGTTAGTCAAATTAAGGAGAATGCAGCGAGCTTAAAAAAGTTTTATACATTTATGAACGAAAAGGGACACGTTGATCAGGAAACTTTAGCTGAATTAAAGACAGAGATCAAAGATGAAATGCCAGAATGGCTTGAAACAATGAAACGCTACGATGATCCATCAATAGAAGATATGGATGAAGTGTAGGGTCTTTAGTAGGATGATTAATAATCACATCGTAGTCATGAAAAAATTTTATCAAAGTCAGTGAGGGAATTTCAATGATTAGTGATATTAAAGCAATAAAAAGGTGGAGTAGAATTCCTAAACATATGCAGAAAAAACTATTAGACAATGTTTTTTGTTCAACGTGTGGGGTAACTACTATTGTTGATTATTCAATCCATGATAATGAAATGGGGATTTTACTTAAAGGAACATGTAAAAATTGTAATCAGAAAGTAGCCCGGCTCATTGAAGATTGAGAAACAACGGAGCAATCAATAGCTAAAGTTGTTATTCTCAAAAGTATGCACATGAAAGGGTTGAAGATGTTGGATACTTAGGGAGTATACGACATTGGCTTAATGAAAACCATGTTCCTTATGAGAAGCTGATAGAATGATTGCATTCAGGAGTACCACACTAAACAATCATCCGAAGGTTAGATAATATCATAAACGAACGATGGTGGAATTTTAAAAATAAAGAATTATTTAGTGAAAAAGGAGTACTTTAAATGAGTAAAAATACCAAACAAGTGATTGAAATAGCCAAACGTCATGATCTCTGTCTTAAGGAAGACACTATCCAATTTAATGAATCTGGACTTGATTTTCAAGTCGCATATGGAATAGATGAAAGTGAAGTGGAATGGATACTTAGAATACCTAGGCGTGAGGATGTGATGCCTAGAACAAAAATGGAAAAACAAGCACTAGATTTGGTCAAAGAGCAGACTAAATCTTTTCAAGTCCCAAACTGGGTCATTTATACAGATGAACTAATCGCTTATCAAAAATTAGATGGTGTACCAGCTGGAACAATCGATCATGATATCGGGAACTATGTTTGGGAGATCGATATTAACCATGTTCCAGAAGCATTCCATAATTCGCTTGGTAAAGTGCTAGCAGAGCTTCATAGCGTACCTAGCGAAAAGGCGGAGGAGCTTGGTATCGTTGTACAAACTCCTGAAGAAGTGAGGAACTCAATGGAGCAGCGTATGAATGATGTCAGGGCGAAATTTGGTGTGGATGAGAAGCTATGGAATAGATGGCAGGCGTGGGTCAATGATGATGACATGTGGCCAAAAGAAACTAGGTTAATCCATGGAGATATTCATGCTGGGCATACAATGATTGATCCAGAGGCTAATGTAACTGGATTAATTGACTGGACTGAAGCTAAGGTTGCTGATATTTCCAATGATTTTGTTTTTAATTACAAGGCTTTTGGAGAAGAAGGCTTAGAGGCTTTAATTACGGCTTATCAACAAGCAGGTGGATACAGCTGGCCGAAGATGAAGGACCATATTATTGAACTTGACGCTGCTTATGCAGTTGCCATTGCTGAATTTGCCCTAATATCTGGTGTGCATGAATATGAACAAATGGCAAAGAAAGCCTTAGGCGTAAATTAAGCCAGCAAGGGTACCTAATCGAAAAATCAACTCAAAAAATAAAAAAGATTATTTCATCTGACAAGGAGAATGACATTGAAATTTATTTCATGGAATATCGATTCATTAAATGCAGCATTAACAAGCGACTCAGCAAGAGCAGAATTATCCCGAGGTGTTTTGAATACGATTATTGACCTTGATCCTGCTGTTCTTGCGATCCAAGAAACCAAATTATCACCTAATGGTCCGACTAAAAAACATTTAGATATTTTGAATGAAAAATTTCCCGACTACAAACGAGTATGGAATAGCTCAACTGAACCTGCACGAAAAAGTTATGCGGGAACGATGTTTTTATACAAGAATCATTTAAACCCAATGGTTTCTTATCCGGAAATTGATGCACCGAATACAATGGATGCAGAAGGTCGAATAATCACGCTTGAATTTGATCATTTTTATTTAACGCAAGTCTATACACCCAATTCAGGGACAAATTTAGTTCGCCTAAAAGAACGTCAAATATGGGATGAAAAATACGCAGACTATTTAACCGCTTTAGATGAGAAAAAAGTCGTTATTGCTACTGGTGATTTTAATGTTGCTCATAAAGAAATTGACTTAGCACATCCGCGCAGAAATCGGCTTTCAGCAGGATTTACTGATGAAGAACGTCAAGGCTTTACCAACCTTTTAGCAGCAGGTTTTACCGATACCTTCCGATACTTGCATGGGGATGTTCCCGAGGTATATTCTTGGTGGAATCAGCGGGCAAAAACTAGCAAAATAAATAACTCGGGTTGGAGAATTGATTACTGGCTAGTCAGTGATCGAGCAGCTGATAAAGTGCTTGTATCTGAAATGGTTGACTCGGGAATGCGACAAGATCATACACCATTATTATTCGAAATGGCTTTAGACTGATCTCGATTTGTTTGCATTGTTGTGCATAACCTTTTTGATTCATGGCAAGTTTCTCTGAAAAGAACTAGTACGATACTCATTCATAAGGAGGCTGTTGCAAAATGTATGATGTACATCTTGTGACAGTCTCTATTTGTGTCATCTAATCGATAGTATGGTAACCCTTAGCATGAATAACGAAATTAGCTCGTCATCTTAACTCCCTCTAGAAAAATGGAGTAGAGCACATCTATTCGGCATTTTGATAGATAACTCAAGCCAAAATGTTGGATAGAGTCCTTCTATCAGGCACTTCAAACGAAATATCCAATTAAAATGTCGGATATAGCCCTTCTATCGTGCATTTCAATCAAAGTCCCAAGACAAAATGTCGGATAAAGTTCCGCTATCGTGCATTTCGATCAAAATCTTAAGTTGTAATGTTGGATATAATACCTCTATCATGCATTTCAAATCAATGTGGCAATATAGAGTTATTTAAGCAAGAAACGGTAATAAAGCTCTATCTTTCTTCCGGTACCAACAAAAAAGAATCAATCATTTCGCTTTTAAAGATTGAATGAAGGCAATGGGCATGATTTATAAAATAGAATTATAGATTTGGATCAAATACTTGACTTGTTTAATCGAATGATAGGGATTCAAAGATGAATGGTCTAGCAATATAAGAAACAGAACCATCAGCCTAATAAGATTTCCACAAAATAAACTGAAACTATGATATAATACTTGGAAATTATGC
Source organism: Amphibacillus sp. Q70 (assembly GCF_052055485.1). Taxonomy (GTDB): domain Bacteria; phylum Bacillota; class Bacilli; order Bacillales; family Amphibacillaceae; genus Amphibacillus. Next base: position 2,914,225 of record NZ_CP197171.1, read on the forward strand.
AGGAGAAGAGGAAGAGCCATGAAGAAACCGAACAAACTTAAAGTTGGAGATACCATTGCAGCCATTTCATTGTCAAGTGGAATGGCGGGAGAAGCAGATATCTTATGGCGTTATCAACAAGGTAAACAGCAATTAAGTGAGATGGGCTTTAACATCGTAGAGCTTGAATACACCTTAGCAGGTTTAGATGCTGTTTATCATCATCCGAAAGGCAGGGCGCATGACCTGCATACGGCTCTTTTAGATCCGAATATTAATGCCATTATTGCGACGATTGGGGGGATTGAAAGTTATCGACTATTCGAGTACTTGGATTTGAATATTTTACGAGAAAATCCAAAAGCGTTTATTGGTTATTCTGATTCAACATCTATTCATCAAATGTTTCAACTTGCTGGCGTGGTTTCTTTTTATGGACCTTGTTTATTGGTTGATTTTGCTGAAAATGGTGGTGCTTATCCTTTTACGAAAGAATCATTCAAAAAAGTCCTTATGGAGGATAGTGCCAATTATTGTTTTCCATGGCGTGATAAGTGGACCAGCCACTTTTTACCGTGGCATATTGACAATAAAGATACATTAAGGGATTTATGCATTGACGAAGGACCCCTTGTATTACAAGGTGAAGGTGTTGTTGAGGGACGACTGATTGGTGGGTGTCTAGACGTATTAGCAATGCTAAGAGGGACTGATTTATATCCAACAAAAGAAGCATTCAAGGATGGTCTTCTACTATTAGAAACCTCGGAAATGTATCCTGATCCAGCTTTATTTGAAATCGAGTTAAGAACAATGGGAGTAATGGGGGTTTTACAAGAGCTGAATGGGATTTTGATTGGTAAACCTCAAGATAATAAATACTTTAAAGAGTATCAGACGTCAATTGTAAAGGTGCTAAAAGAGTTTCAGTTGGAAAAGCTCCCTGTGCTATATAATGGTAACTTTGGTCATACTGAACCCAAATGGACACTACCGTTAGGCGTTAAAGCACAGCTAGATTTAGATCATAAGACATTCATGCTCCTTGAAAAAGCGACAACTTGATTATGATAGGTTTTAATAAGTTTGATTGTCATAAAATAAGATTTATCAATTTTCGTTTTAACAACTCAATAGAAACAGAATAGTTGGAACAAAGCGACCGCAGCTATAATCTTAAAGAGAAGCATAGTTGCGGGGTTATTTATCGGATTTCCGACAGAAGGCTAGAAGGCTCCCATTTCAAATTTCATTAGAAATTAAAGGGGAGAAGTTCAATATATCATCGATAAAGATATGTTTTTTCGCTAATAGTACAAAGAAAACTAAGGCTCCACCATAAGAACTTGGCGGAAACCTAAGTTTTCCAATGCAAAGCGTCAAACTGTTTAAGTATGAACGGAAGACTCGGATGATTTAATACTTGTTTTGTTTTGTAAAAATCACTTTTTATCCTTACGATTAGCATAGATAGAAGGTTTATTATTTAAAAAGGTGCCTTCATAATCTCTCGCTACTTTTACAACAAGTGATGTTAAGCCGATCAAAGCAATCAAGTTGGGAATGACCATTAATCCGTTAAAAACATCGGCAAGTTCCCAAACCATTTCTGTTTGCATTATTGTACCCATCACAATAAAAATTAAGACAAGGATACGATAGGAGTTAATTCCTTTCTTGCCCACTAGAAACTTAATATTCGCTTCACCAAAGTAATACCAGCTAATGATTGTTGAAATAGCGAAAAAGAATAAACAAATCGCAATAAAGGTAGTACCAAAGTTACCAAAACCAATCGTAAATCCTTCTTGTGCTAGCTGTGCTCCATATAAGCCACTAGAGAAAGCCCCCGTTGTTAAAATGACAAGAGCAGTCAATGTACAGACAACTCCGGTATCAATGACAACGCCCATCATTGCAACAAGCCCTTGTTCTGCAGGATGTTTAACTTTTGCGACTGCGTGGGCATGAGGAGTTGATCCCATCCCAGCCTCATTTGAAAATAGTCCTCTTGCAATCCCATAACGCATGGCTTCTTTGACAGATACACCAATCACACCCCCGGTTGCGGCGGTTGGATTAAATGCACTTTGAAAGATCATTTTAAAAGCAGGTAAAATCATTTCGTAATGCATAAAGACAATGATTAATGATCCGATTATATAAAAAGCTGCCATGATTGGGACGATTCTTTCCGTAAAAGATGCAATTCTTGATACACCACCGATAATAATGAGTCCAACAATAATTGCAGTGATTAACCCTGTAATCAGGTTAGGAAGTCCAAACGCCGTGTAAGCAGCCTCAGCAATTGAACTGGATTGGACCATATTGCCCATAAATCCTAATGCAATAATAATTAAAAGAGCGAAAATAACAGCTAAAACATTGCTGCCTAAGCCCTTTTTAATATAATAAGCAGGGCCGCCCGTTTTTTCTCCATCTTTTCGTTCGGTATGCAGTTGCGCTAGGACAGCTTCTGCAAATATGGTTCCCATACCGAAGAATCCACTCACCCACATCCAAAAGACAGCACCGGGTCCACCAGAGGCGACAGCTGTTGCTACACCGGCTAAGTTACCCGTCCCCACTTGGGCAGCGATTGCTGTTGCCAAGGCTTGAAAAGAACTCATCCCATCTGCATCGGCGCTACTTTTCTTCTTAAATAGTCCTCCAAAGGTTTGTTTAAAAGATAAATTAAATTTGCGAACTTGAATTCCTTTTAAACGAAGCGTAAAAAGAATTCCAGTGCCGACTAATAAGACTAGCATGGGCGGTCCCCATAATACGTTATTAATGTTATCGATAAGTGCTGATATGTTCATCGTGTTCCCCCGTTTTTTGATTTGTATGAGTATACTGAATATTTAGTTATATCTGTTTGCACTTTGCGGACATATGTCTATAAAATAAATTACTACTAAATATACTGGAAATTGATCTGTTTGTGAAGAGTGTTTTTCATCTGTTCATAAAAATTTTACTTTTACTTGATAAACAAATGATTAGGACATTTTTGATGAAGATTAAGAAATATGGGCAATTGAGTTTACTTTTAAATATAAAAGTAAGATAATAGCTAAAGCTATTATTATAGATAGAGGCACTATCCCTAGCTTGGTTTAAAAGATTGTGAGGGGAGAAAAGATGTGCCAATTTGTGAAGAGAGAGAAAGAGGGATACATTATTATGCAGTACGATAAAGCTTTATTTGAGACCATGCCGATTCATAAGGCTGTCGCAAAGAATTCACTTCCAGCCATTGCGAGTATGTTGATTGTTTTTATTTATAACATTGCTGATACATTTTTTATCGGTCAAACAGGTGATGAACTACAAGTAGCGGCAGTTACCCTGTCAATGCCTGTTTTCACCTTATTCATTGGTTCGGGTGTTTTACTTGGCATTGGTGGAACATCACTGATTTCACGTTCATTAGGTGAAGGGCGAACGGAATATGCCAAGAAAGTATCTGCTTTTGTTTTTTACGGAGCCATAGTGTTAGGACTTTTATTGATGGTGTTATTCTGGACATTTATGCCAGTGGTATTGAATATTATTGGTGCAAGCTCGGATACAATTGACTTTGCCCGTTCTTATTTAACTTATCTTGTCGTTGGTGCACCATTTATTATTTTATCACAGTCATTTAGTAATATTCTTCGTTCTGAAGGAAAATCAACTTTAGCGATGAAAGGCATGATGATTGGATCGATTGCTAATATTATTTTAGATCCGCTTTTTATTCTTGTTTTTGATATGGGTGTGACAGGTGCGGCGGTTGCGACTGTAATTGGTAACCTGTTTGGTGCAAGTTATTTTATCACCTATTTAGTTTCTGGACGTTCTATTCTATCGATTCGTTTAAAAGACTTTCAAATCACAGGCGGCGTTATGTTAGGTGTGTTGGCAATTGGGATTCCTGCTTCATTAAATAACTTAATGCTTTCTGTCGCCAATATCTTTTTGAATAATTTTTTAACTGGCTATGGAGATGTGCCGCTGGCTGCTATGGGGGTCGCGATTCGTGCCAACATGATCATGGTCTTTGTTCAAATTGGTTTAGGACAAGGTATTCAGCCACTCATCGGTTATAGTTATGGTGCTAAGGACTTTAGTCGTCTAAAAGGGATTATTAAATTCTCCGTTGCTACGGCCGTTGTTTTTGGTAGTATTCTGACATTTATTTATTGGCTATCTGCCGATATGATTGTCCAATCCTTTATTGATAGTGAAGCAGTGATTACGTATGGCACACAAATGTTACGTGCCTTAATCGTCTCTGGCCCTGTTGTTGGCATTATGTTTGTTTTTATCAATGTTCTTCAAGGACTAGGGAAAGCTATTCCATCATTAATTTTATCGATCTCTAGACACGGTCTCGTGTTTATTCCACTACTATATCTATTAAATGCAACAATTGGTTTGGATGGGATCATTTATACACAGCCCGTTACTGACATATTGACAGTTATTATTTCTGTTGCTATTTATTTGATTGTGAGACGTGGATTAGCTGACTATAAAGTCGAACGTTCAGTGATGAGACAGTCGGCTAGGTAAAGACATAAAACGAAACTTCACTCAGTGGGAGTTGGGCCTACAGGATGTAGATCATGCAGATGGTTCCGGTGGGACGAGTACCCGTAAATATCTTCGGTGGGGCGAGTCATCACACAAAGGAAAGCTACGAAGCATTTGCATCGCAAGAATAAGTGTCTTACTTATTCTGAGCCCCAGTCCCAAGTCTTTTCGATGGGGTGAGTAACCGCAACCCCAGATGTTGTCACAAATGTTTTCGGTGGGACGAGTAATCGCACTAAGGAAAACTACGGAGCTTTACACCGCAAGAATAAGTGGTTTTCTTATTCTGGGTCCCAGGAGGTGACGGTTTTAATCTGCGTTCCCCTAGCTCCCACTGATTGTTAAGGAACACAAGCTAACGTCTTCGCGTCCTGCGAAAACGCTTGTGTGACCAACATCGTGTTGGCCCGAGTTTTACGGACGGTTATCTGTGATAAAAAGTGAACAATTCATATCATTCGGTTTTGAAATAACGATAGAAAAAAAGATTATGCGGAAGGAAAGGTAAATAGAGTAATGGGATACTTTTCAGTGTTATTGACTATCTTTTTAGTATTTGCCACTTTAGGGATCACATGGTTTATCTGGCAAGCTCGAACAGAAAAGCGAAGTCTGTGGCTTGGGATAGCATTTTTAGCTGCTTTCGGTACATGCCTTATTTTAGTTACCTTTCTGCTCATTTCCGTCTCAGACATACAGCCTGTTCGATTCTTTTTAATGGGAGGAGGCATACTACTTGTCATTATCATTGCATTGTTTCCGATAATCTTAGTCGTGACTTTGCTTACTTCTGCTGTTCGTTTGATAAAACGAGAAGGTGCTTCTCTTTCGAATATGCTTTCTCTAGGGCTTGGAATGGCTTATATTCTTTATCTAATGATTTGGCCGATGTTAGAAGATATTTCCCAATCCGTATTTTTTAATTTTTTATATACATACCTTTCCTTTTGTTTTATCTTCACTCTGTTTATCTTTATCTTGTATACCATCACGAATATGTTGAACTTAGTGATGAATGTTCGAAAAAAGTATTCGTATATCATCGTTTTAGGGAGCGGTTTGAAAAATGGAGAGGAGGTCACGCCTTTACTCGCCAGCCGAGTTGATAAAGGTATTGAGCTCTACCGGAAGAATGAGGGTAGTTTTCTTGTTCTTTCTGGGGGACAAGGTACTGATGAAAAGGTTGCTGAAAGTGTAGCAATGAAAAATTATGCCCTCAAACAAGGGGTGCCAGAATCAGCTCTGTTAATTGAGGACAAGTCTGTGAATACGAGAGAAAATTTGTTGTTTTCAAAGCAATTGATTGATGATCATAAGAAAGAGAATAGTGAAAATCTGTTAGTTGTAACGACAAGTTATCATGTCCTTCGAGCCTTATTATTAGCGAAAAACTTAGGCATTGCTTGTGATGGACAAGGCTCACGAACGAAATTTTATTTCTCTATCAATGCTTTTGTTCGTGAATGGATTGCTTATTTAGTCTTATGGCGCAAGCAATATATCACTGTACTTGTTAGTGGTTTTGTTGTGATTGCTTTTGGCTATTGGTTTATGAGTTATTTTGTCACAGGTTAACTGACCAATTGATAAAACACCATATCCTGAGACTATAAAAATTTTTTGATGCATTTTGGGGATAATAACCTTTGAAGATCAATCAAAGGGGTGTATTCATTGCGAATACTTAGTTTATTTAGTGCTATTGTATTTGTAGTCTTTCATTTCTCAGGTATATTGGTGAATGTAGAAATAGATGTAGATAATGAATATCAAGAAGTTCTTAATGAAACTGAAATAGATTATCAATTAATTTATGACACTCTACTAACTGCACTGGATCCATATATTACAGAAGAAATTATTAATCATTATGGCTATCCCAAACAATATGGTTTATCTGATGCAAAAATATTAAGTGTCATTAGGGAAACTGAAGGAGGGTTTAGTTTTCAGGGAAAAGTTCAAGTAACGACCTTTGAACATGCTCATAATCCACCCTATGGAATAGAAACAATCACTTTTGAGATAAGCCCTTTTGGAGTTAAAGTTATTGAATTTCAACATGAGGGCGATGAAGAAGAAAAGAAAATAAAACAATTTTATCAAGAAGTAATATCAGATATAATACAATCATTTAACCTGAAATTACAGTCCTATTCAGTATACACCTATGACCAATTGTTTTACCAATCAGAAAAGCAAATACACTACAAAACGCTCACAGACATTGTGAAAAATATAATCGCAAACAGTTTAAATCCGCAGATAAAACCACCCTATAAAAATGTGATAGATCCTGTAACTTTTATTAAAGGAGACAAAGGGTATATTATTTTCAAAACAGCTGATGGTACTAATGCAGTTTACTTTGTTAAAAAAGAAAATAATAAATGGACGATTATAGACAAGACATTTAAAAAAGGTAAGATCATGAAAGAAGAGCTCCTTTGGTATATGTAATTAAAAAAGTTTCTTTTGTAAAATAAATAGTATGTAGGTTTCTTATTGAGCTAACGGATGCTTTAATAGAAGGAGAAAGGGGGCTGTTGCACAATGAAAAGTAAATAGTGCAACAGCTCTTTTTATCATGCTATATGTTTTTACAGATTTGAAACTATCCTTCATTTCAAATAAAACCTCAAGTCAAAATGTCGAATAGGGGGCCTCTATCCATCAGTTTAGAAGAAGCCTCAAGGCAAAATGCCGAATAGAGGGCGTCTATCTCGCATTTCAAATGAAATCTCAAGGCAAAATGTCGAATAGGAGGCCTCTATCCATCAGTTTAGAAGAAACCTCAAGGCAAAATGCCGAATAGAACGTCCCTATCTGGTGTTTTATTCCCATTTCTAATACTCACAAAAAGAGCTGTTGCATAATTAGCTGCTAATTATGCAACAGCCTCTTTTATTTATCTGATTTTTTCAATTTAGGTCTTGATCATTTGATTATCCTTTTTGATTGTAAGATTGACAAAGCTGAAATAATGAGGTATATTTTTAACATAAAGAGAGAAATATACCACATAAAATGAGGTGATTTGTATGAAAAACAAGTATGGGTTAATCGGTTTTGTCTCACTATTAGGTTTTTGGGGATTGTACAGTGGTGAGGATATACTTTTATCCTTTTTTGCTTTCATTGTATTTTTTCAATATTTTTGGATCATTCCAGATGAATTATTTATTGAAACATTGAGAAAATGCGCTGCTAGAGCTTTTTTCACAAATATCACCATTACAATAGTTGCTACATTCTTGCTATCCTTTTTTGAAATAAGTAGTAATCCTTTGGCTGCTGGTACTTCGCTTGGATTCAGTATAGCTATTGCCGTTTTTGCACTTTCAATTTTTATCTTAGAATGGAAACAGCTTAGAGGTGCACATGATGATTAAAAATCGAATCAAAGAATATCGAGCAAAATACAATATGAAGCAGGGAGAGCTCGCCAATAAAGTTGGTGTGCGCCGTGAAACGATTGGAAACCTTGAAAAAGGAAAATACAATCCTTCATTGGTATTGGCTTGGAATATAGCTAAAGTTTTTGAGGTTAATATTGAAGAAATATTTACTGTTGAAGGCAAATAAATGATACATTCTCGGGGTTAGCTTTTCGGCAAAAAAGCTTTCAGCAGCTGACTCAAAAGAAAAAATTGTCTTTAAACAATATGATGTTGAACAGGAGAAGGGAAGCTTCGCTAGCGAAGCATCGCCTGAAGAAATCATTTTATTTTTAAAGAATCTTCAACTCCTGCTACGACAATTGTTTTACTGTCTGGCAAAATAAAAAGGAAACTTAGATAGAGAGATCCCCCCTTTCATATTTTCACTATATAATTTTCTTGCATGTGTTTGGCTAGTTAACCAATATGAATTATTTTAAACAATCGCTTTCTTTAATAACATCAGTGTTCGAGGCAGTATGGCGATCATTAGAGCGAAGGCTACTGGGATGATTAAGATTAAATAAATTTGTGCTGAACTATATTGCTTGGCAATCCAACCTAATAAAGGGGCGGTGATAACAATTGAGCTTTGATTAATCATCATCCGATAACTCGACATTCGACCATGGTAGTCTTTATCAGTCAAAATTTGTTGAGTTGACTGTAAGAGAATGCGAATCCATGTTGTCCCTAGACCAATTAAACCGACGCCTAAAAAGGCGATGAATATGGTATGAATAGGTATAGCGAGAACTATTAACCCAATGACTGTGATTAGGAGTGAACCTAAAGCATGAAATTGTTTGGTTTGTCTAAACCACCAAAAGCCAAGCAAACCTGCTAGAGCACCGCCAATGGAAAAGGTAGCGTCAAGCCAACCATATGTAGTTGCTTGCTGACTAATATGATCGATTGTATAGACAGATAAAAATCCAATACTTGTGTGAAAGACAAGCTGTCCCACCATTGTCATGCTAAATAAACGAAATAGAAAGGGGTGTTTTATCAGATAATGAAAGCCGTCGATAAGTTGTCGATGTAAGTTGGTTTGTTTTGAGATACTTTCATCGTTTGTTTCAGATGAATCGATAAACTGGATAGCGATAATGGCAAGTAAATATAAGCAAATAATGATAATGATTGTAAAAGACAGCCATTCATGAGAAACGAACCAGCCGCCAATACTAGCACCAATTAAAGCACCACAAATTGTGACGGCATTTGTATATGAAATCACTTTAGGTAATTGTTGTGGTGGGAAAATCTTGGCGCTATGTGCTTGAAGTGTTGTTCGGAAAACAGTTTCCATTAACTGTTGTATCATATGTATAATGAAGACGATGCTAGGAATAAGTGGTGCTAGTGATAGACTGATCAAAATATAGCTAACGGCAATTAAGTTACTCATCAATGCTATTAAAGCAATCCTCTTTCTTGAAAAACGATCCACAACTCCACCAATATAAATGTTGCTAAGTAAACTTGGTAGAAAACCTAGACCGACAAGCAATCCGGTTAAATCCGCCCGACCTGTGATTTGATACAGCAGCCAGGAAATTGTAATAAAATATAGACTCTTGCTTAGCGCTGAACAAAAGAAGCTAATTAAAATAGCTAAAAACTGTTTCATCAAATTCCTCCCTCGATAACTTGATCAATTTCAGTATAACAGTGCTTAAATCATAAGAATAAGATATAATTATTATAGTTTTTGATAAGAAAAACTTATAAGGGAGTGTGCGAATGAAGGTAGATGATTTAAGGTTACTAATTGCTGTTAAAGAACATGGAACGATCCGACGTGCAGCAGAGGCGCTGTTTATTTCGCAACCTGCCGTTAGTCAAAGACTTCAACAAATTGAATCTTATTGGGGTGGACCGCTTTTTGTAAGGTCAGCGAGAAATGTTATGCTTACGCCTGCTGGAGAAGAAGTATTGGCACTCGCCTCACGTTATATAGCCGAGGAGCAGCAGGTTAAACAACGGATCGATGCACTTAAAGAGCAGGTGTCGGGAACATTATCCTTAGGGGTTTCATCGGTGATTGGTCAATACGTGATGCCAGGTCTATTAAAAGAATTCATGAATAACTATCCAGCTGTTAACGTTGAATTAACGACAGGTTTATCAGAGGATATTTTACCAAATAACTATCATGTCAAAGTAACGAGAGGAAAATTGCCAAGTCAACGATTTTCCATGAAACTATTTGAAGATCCACTCTATTATGTTGCTGCCAAAGAGCTAACAAGTAAGCAACCGTTTATTGAGCACCAATCAGATAATCATTATCAACCAGAAATAAATTTCTGGTTGAAGACGCGATTCCAAGAGTCTATTTTGTTACCAATCAAAGTTGATCAGATTGAAACCTGTAAACAGATGGTAATCTATGGTGTTGGCAGAAGTGTGTTACCCAAAACAGTCATTAAAAATCTTGATCGAAAGCAATTTACCATTGAACCAGTGGTCGTTGATGATAAACCACTGAGTCGATCAACTTGGTTAACGGTTACAGATGAAGCACAAACATTACCACAGGTGAAAGTATTTATTAAGCTTTTGCAGGAAGCATTCAATTCATGATTTGTTTTTTTGGTTAAGTGAAAAAACACATGAGAACATCTAGAAATATCAAACTGAGACAAGGGTCTAATGACTATAATACTAACTTAATCTATTTTTAATATCATTTAAGCAAAAATTGTACATCATGAGCCTAAAATCATTCATCTAGAAGTCAGTCTGCTATAGAAAGCAACCCTTGAAAATGACTTGTTTAAGTTATTGTCAAGGGTTAAGCTCTGAGGATTTTAAATCAATCCAATAAAGTATTGCACAATAAGCGCGACAATAACGACTAATGCTGAGATGATAAAACCATGAATCATCGGATTAAAACCTGACTTTTTTATTTCTCGGACATCAGTATTCATGCCTATGGCAGCTAAGGCAGCCACCATTAAAAATTTGCTAATTGCTTTTAACGTATGTGAAGCTGCCGCTGGAATAAGTCCAAAGCTATTGATAATCGCCAACAAAATAAATGCTAATATAAACCACGGAAATAATGATCTAATCTTAACTTTATGATAACTTGTCCTATTTCCAACTGAATGTTTAGCATTGATACGCATATGAATAAATGAAAAAATAAGTACTGTTGGAATGATGGAAAGTGTCCGCGTTAGCTTTACCATTGTTGCAAAATCTCCAGCTGCTTCACTAAATGCATAACCAGCGGCAACGACACTCGACGTATCATTTACTGCTGTACCCGTCCACAACCCATAAGCTATATCACTTAGTCCGATCATTCGACCCATGATTGGAAATAATACAATCATCAACATATCAAAGATAAAGGTAGCTGACATAGCGTAAGCGACATCTTTATCTTTTGCTTCGATAACAGGTGCCACGGCAGCAATTGCGGATCCTCCACAAATACCAGTTCCAGCAGAAATCATATTCGAAAGCTTCCAGTCCAAGCCTAACCATTTTCCTGTCAAATAGCCACCACCAAAGGCTGTTAGCAGTGTGAAAAACATGACTGTTAGTGACAAGCGTCCAACATTTAGAATTGTGCCGATACTTAAGGAAGCCCCTAATAAAATAATGGAAAACTTGAGTACTTTCTTAGAAGTGAATTTTAAACCTGATTCGATCAGCTTATTTGGTTTCTTTATTTGATTAATCCCCATACCGATAAATATGGCAATGATCGAAGCCCCAATAAAAGGGATAGGTAGCAAGGATTCGATATATGTTGCACACCATGCGATCAACAAAGCGATTAAAAAGCCGGGTATGTTATTGATTATTTTTTTCATCTGTATTCTCCTCGTTGTCTTCTATGATGATTTTATCTGAAAATAATGATAAAATAAAATGATGATTTATTATCATAGATAAATATTAATTATAGTTATAGAGACTAAATGAAGAATACAAATATAATTGTTTAGTAATGAAAGGAAGATAGAGATGCTTGATAGTAAGTTACTAACATTCCTAACCGTTGCACAATTAAGAAATTATACAAAAGCAGCAGCTAAATTAAATTTAACCCAGCCGGCAGTAAGTCAACATATGAAAAAATTGGAAGAATATTATGATTGCCACTTAATTGATATCGAAGGGAAATCAGTCACATTGACTGCACAAGGTGAAGCACTCTATAATTATGCCAATTTTCAAATCGCTAATGAAAACCAGCTTATCGATCAAATAAAAAAAGTGGAAACACCCATTAAGATTGGTGCAACGCTTTCTATAGCCGATTACTATTTGCCAACTTATTTAAGCAACTATTTAAGTCATCATAATGAATTGTTATCTGTGACGGTAAAAAATACAAAATCAATTATTGAAATGTTATTAAATAATGAATTATATTGCGCCTTTATAGAGGGGATATTTGATAAGTCAATCTTTCATTATTATGAATTTTACAAAACTAAATTTCTTCCAGTTGCTAGAAAAGGACACCCCTTAGAAGGGCAAGAAGTTGAAATAGCTGATATTCATAAATATCCATTAATTTTAAGAGAAGAAGGGTCTGGAACGAGAGAAATATATGAAAATTATTTATATCAAAATAATGATTCTATCCTTTCCGCTGCTAAAATTTATCAGATCAGTAGTTTTGGGATAATAAAAAAGATGTTAAGTCATTCAAATGCAATTTCATTTATGTATGAAGAAGTTGCTAGAGAAGAAGTTGAGAAGGGGGAGTTATGTTATCTAAATATTAAAAACTATTGGATTGAAAGACCGTTATACTTTATTTATCCAAGTAATAGTTTGATGAAAAACAGAAATGAGCTGTTTTATCAAAATTTAACTCGTCAGAAATAATGTAATGATATGATTATTAAATCATTATAAAGGTTATATTATTATAGATTTTCTGAATGAAGGAATTTTCTTATCCATTAGATAAATAGTTACCAAATAAAGGATCTAAAAAAGGTCAAGCCAAAATGGCGAGATGAAGAATGGAAAAGATTAGTCAAGTGTTGAGTAATTTATATTTTCAATCATGTTTGATTTAATTCATAAAGGACAAATATTTTGGAGGTTATCATGAAAGTTATTGATTTATCGATGCCATTATACACAGGTATGGATGTTTTTCCAGGAGATCCAGAGGTAAAGATTGATGTCGTCCATACGTATGAGAAAGATACATGGGAGTTAAGGCGTTTAAATATGGGTTCACATACAGGAACGCATGTTGATGCCTATTCACATATGCATCAAGGCAAACAAAATTTGGATCAGATTCCAATTGAGCGATTTTTTGGTAAGGCACAAGTTGTTGAATGTGATCTGGAATGGCCAAGGGAAGTAGGTTTATTTTTTACACGTGAAGTTGGGATAGAAAAGTTGAATAAAATAGTCGATCTAAATCCACGGTTTGTAGGTGGAAATATAACGGAAGATTTGGAGAGGGCTTTATTAGGTAGAGAGATTATTACTTACACAGGATTAGTTAATTTAGAATTAATCCCGAAAGAAAAACCATTTATCTTTTATGGACTGCCGTTAAAAATTACATCTGGTGATGGTTCTCCGGTGAGAGCTATTGCTGTTATTGAAGATTAGACACATCATCATTTACATAAGAGCTGGTGGTAAAATACTATAAAGGTTTACGATCGAAAAGATAATCAAGGTTATGTCGGTTTTATAAAATGTTTTTGTAAAAGAAATTCCTAAAACAGACCTTTGATTGGATACCACGAATTAAGACATTCATTCTAATTGTAAATTAATGAATGTCTTTTTATTTGATAATTAGATGAAACTTCAATATTTAGGTATTTTACAATTATTCATGTATCCAAATAGTTGCTCAATATTTTTGAAATAAGTTGGACCATAAATGTTGCAAGAATTGTGTATAATTGATCTAAGTAAAAATGTATAAGGAGGCATAAACATGCATTCAATTTCAAGTGGTGAACGGAAATTGATTCAAGTTTTATATGATGAAAATAGCCCCATTAGTATCAATCAACTGCAAATGATTTTGAATAGATCTCGAAGAATGATTTATTATTATATTACGAATGTTGATCAATTGTTGAAGTTAAATGATATTCCTGCCATAAATGTTAGTGAGAAAGGATATTTTTTTAATAAAGAACAAAAAGCAATGATTTTAGAAATCCTAGTATCAAGCCCGATTATTCTATCACCTGAGGAACGTGTTTCATATCTCATATGTTATCTTGTTTTTAGTAATACACGCGTTACGCTTGATTCCCTTGTCGAGGATTTGGGTGTATCTAGAAACGCTGTTCTAAATGATTTGCTTGAAGTTAGAGAAATCTTGTATGAGTATCAACTCGAGTTAACCAATAATAAGATTGATGGCTATCGAATCCTTGGTGACGTGTATCGGAAACGTTCGGTCTTTCAAACACATATAAAAAAGATGTTAAAAACATTAGATTATCGGAATCTTAGTTTATTTGATATCGATACGGTGGATAAATATAATAATTTATTGGAAAAAGTGTTAGATGATTTACATATTGAAATTTACAAAATCGAAATACTATCACTTGCATTTCTTTTGGCATCCATGCAGCAAGTTCCAAGTTTATTTAACTACAACATTATTGATTATGAATTGGTTTCAGGATCAAAGGAATTAAGTGCAGTGGAAAAGTATTTTGCTGAGTTTCCTCATCATGAGCGGATTTATCTAGCTATACAAATCATCAGTTATAATACTGAAAATCGTCAGTTGATGATTGAAGATGATTTGTCCTTATTAGATTTATCCAGTGAGTTAATTAATACATTTGAATTACTTTCATGTCTCAAATTCAACAATAAAGAACGTCTTATCAATTCGGTATATCTACATATTCAACTAACAAATTATCAGTTCCATCATGCTATCCCAACCTCAAACCCATTAATTGATGATATCAAAAATAAATATGGTGATATATTCAATATCACAAAAGTATGTTGTAAAAAAATGAAGAGAAAATTTCCCTATCCTGTGTTCGAAAGTGAAATTTCATTTTTAACAATGCATTTTGCGGCAAATCTTAATAAGGATGGTAGAGAAAGCGAGAAAGCAAAAGTACTTTTGGTATGTTTGAATACAACCATTGGATCAATGTTATTGAAAAACGAAATTGAAAATGCCTTTGATGCCATCCATATTATTGCGATTGTAAAACCTTCGGAAATTAGTAATTATTCAGAAGAAGACATTGATTTTATAATATCAACAATAAAAATAGACACACCCATTTCGTTACTCCATGTGAATCCAATATTGTCAACCAAAGATCGAAATCTGATTGCAAGTCACTTAACATCGTTGAAAATGAATAGTAATGATCTTAGTTTTAGCATGAAATCCATCTACGAAATCTTACGCGAATCCATATCTGATGATACGTTATACATGGAGATTTGCAGTAAAATCAATGCTTACCTAACAGGAGATGCCACCTATGTTTATGATAAAGCAAATCGTAAACCAACACTGATTCAAATGCTTAATGTGTACGGTGTGAAATGGGACCATAGTGAGGAGCGCTATGACTGGGAAAATGCGATCAGAAGTGGATCTGAGATCCTTTTAAAACATGAAATTATTAATGCTCACTATGTTCAAACGATGATTAATCTAGTTAAGAAATATGGTCCATATATCGTAATCAATGATGATATTGCGATTGCCCATGCACAACCTGAAGATGGTGTCAATCACTTAGGAATTACACTACAAGTCTTTTCACATGGGCTTTATATTCGTGATAAAAAGGTTCAGTTGCTGTTTGTCTTGGCAACACCTAATCAAGAAG
This sequence comes from Amphibacillus sp. Q70, assembly GCF_052055485.1. GTDB lineage: Bacteria > Bacillota > Bacilli > Bacillales > Amphibacillaceae > Amphibacillus. Next base: position 2,930,072 of record NZ_CP197171.1, read on the forward strand.
ACCATTTAAGAATATTGAATGATATTATTCAAATAAGTAATAATGCTGAAATCCTTCAGGATATCGTTGCGGCAGATGATTCCACAAAGCTCCTTGAAATATTAAGGAGTTTTTAATATAGATGATTGCACATGAATAAGTGAAATAGATTGCTCTATTATTTATTGACAATAGTCACTACGATAGAAGTATGAGATGCGCATCTTAATTAACCCAAAGGAGGAAAGAAAATGATTGTTATTGATTTATTTTTAGAATTTGTAACACAATTGCTTTCAACGCCTACAATTTTAATTGGTTTAATTGCTTTAATCGGTCTTCTCATTCAAAAGAAGCCAATGACAGATGTTATAACAGGAACGATTAAAACAATTATGGGTTTTTTACTGATCAGTGCAGGAGCAGGAGTTGTCATTAACTCAATTACTCCCTTAAATGATTTGTTATCAGAGACATTCAATTTCTCAGGTGTTTTACCGGTAAACGAATCAGCATTTGCTGCTGCAAGTAATGAGTTTGGTACAGCTCTTTCCGGTATAATGGCCATCGCAATGATTGCAAACATAGTCCTAGCACGATTCTCAAAATTTAAATATATCTATTTAACTGGTCATGAAGTAATGTGGGTTTCCACAGTCTGTGCCATTGTTCTAGGAGCGCTAAATACCCCAATGTGGATGGTTATTATCATGGGGGGATTGATTACTGGACTATATATGGCGGTTGGACCTGTATTAATTTACAAGTCAGTATGTAAGGTCACTGGTACGAAAGATTTAGCTGTCGGACATAGTGGGATTGTTTTCTACTGGATTTCAATTATGATCGCTAAGCTAACAGGGAATAAAGAAAAATCAGCGGAAGATATCAATGTTCCTAAAAGTCTTAATTTCTTAAGAGACTTATCTGTTTCTTTATCATTAGCAATGTTAGTTGTATACCTAATTGTTTCAATCAGTGCAATTATTATTGCTCCGGATGTTGCAAGTGAAATATTTGGCGGTGTTAATCTAACCGTGTTCTCAATCACACATTCAATTGAATTTGCTGCATCGATTTATATTATTCAAGCCGGTGTACGGATGGTTGTTGCGGAATTGATCCCAGCATTTCAAGGTGTTGCTAATAAGTTTATTCCAAATGCTGTACCCGCCCTTGATATTCCGATTCTTTATCCATATCAACCAAACTCGACATTGATTGGATTTATTTGCGCATCAATCGGCGCTGTAGTTGCATTCTTTATTCAGGTTTCACTTATTGGAACACCGTTTGAATTGCCAATCATCATTCCAACATTATTTACAGCCTTCTTCTTTGGAGCGACATATGGGTGTTTAGGTAATGTTGAGGGAGGACTACGCGGTACGATCATTGGTTCGTTTGTAACAAGTATTGTTTCTTCAATGACTCCAGCTTTACTGATTAAATTCGGTGGTGTTTTAATCACAGGAACAACATTTGGCGGTTCAGATTCAGCTGTGATTGGGATTTTTCTAAATCAAGTAGGTGACATTCTACCATCATTGGTGTTGCTTGCATTTGTTATTGTAATGTTTATGCTGCCTATTGTTCATGGTGTATTAACACGAGGAAAACCTGGGTTAACAGAGAGAGGGACTGAAAATGACTAAAGTAAAAACAATACTATGTTGTTGTATATCAGGGTTGGGATCATCCTTTATTGTAGAAATGAATGTAAAAAAAGCTCTTCAAGAGTTGGGAAAAAATGAAATTAAAGTCACCCATGCAGGAATTAATGACGCCATTACAGGAGCAGCAGATTTATTTGTATGCTCAGCTGATGTATATGATACATGTTCAAAAGCAGGTGATGCAGTATCGTTAGATCGTTTAACAGATTATAATGAGGTGCTGTTAAAACTCAAGAACTATTTTGAAGCAGACACCGAACGCTAAAAAAATGACACAATGAATTGGAGGTAAAGATGATCAAACATTTACTAAAGAGAGAGAACGTTGTCATTAAAGATTGGGTAGATAATTGGCAAGAAGCAATATACGTCTCAACACATGCACTTGTTGAACAAGGGTATGTGACAAGTCACTATCCAAAAGCAATTATTAAATTGACGGAAAAACATGGTCCATATTATATTCTTGCTCCTAATATAGCTTTAATTCATGCACTTCCTGAAGACGGCGTTGTAGATAATCAAATCGCGGTGACAATGCTCAAAAAACCGGTGAATTTTGATTCGGATCGAACTGCGAAACTGCTGATCACACTTGCCGCTAAAAATTCTAGTGATCATCTTAATGCCTTGAAAAAAATTGGCGAGTTACTAATGGATGATCGGAAAGTTGCCATGTTGTTGAGAATTGAAGATGCAGAAGAATTGTATCGTAAATTCACAGAATAGGAGGGTTTTAATGGAAACCATAGATTCATTTGGGATTCCTTTTCAAATCAATGATGTTAATGGAGATTTAATTTTCCCAAAGGGCATTGAACCAGAAGGGGTTAAGGAAAAACGAATTCCTGAAATGAAACAGTTACTGTTTGATGATAGTAATCTGCCAGATAAATGTGCTTATAAATTCTATGCAAATATATTTACGCCTAAGTATAAAGAAGTCTTTCAAAAGTACGGTTATACGAATGGGATTACTGCGATTACGCCAGAGCGTGTTAATGGGGAATGTTTAAAAAATTCGGGTCATTATCATATGAGCCACCAAAATGAAGCCGTACCATATATGGAATGCTATGAGGTTTTAAAAGGGAAAGCAGCTTTTCTGCTACAGAAATCTACTCGTCTTTCAGATGATAAGCCATTAGTGATTGAAGATTGTGTTGTTGTGATCATGAAAGAAAAGGATAAATTGATTGTGCCGCCTCACTATGCGCACTGTGCAGTAAATATTGGTGAAGGTCCTATGTTATTTGGCAATCTAGCGGCGCCCTGTCCCTTAAATTATGAACCCATACAACACCATCATGGTTTCTTCACCTATGTACTTGATCTATCTGGAGAAAGACTTTTTGTTCAGAACCAAACTTATCAGAACTTGCCAAAGATTCGTGTAATTCATGCTAAGGAGTCACCAAAACATGGGATGACACGGGCATTATCATTGAATGACAGTTTTATTAAAAATCCTGAGAAGTTTAGATATTTGAATGATCCAGAATGTTATATTGAAGAAATCGAAACATTATTGGAGGGATAGCATGAAATTGCAATTAGCCATTGACTTACATGGAATTCCAGAATTAGTTGAATTGTCAAAAACAATCCATGATACAGTTGATATTATTGAAGTAGGAACACCTGTCCTTATGTTGGAGGGATTGCATTCAGTATCGGCATTACACAAGGTACTGCCGACTGCAAAAATACTTGCAGATACTAAGATTGTGGATGGTGCTTCTTTAGAGACCCAATACGCAATTGATGCAGGGGCAGATATTGTCACGGTATTGGCGGTAGCTGATGACAAAACGATTCAAGATTGTATTGAAACAGCTCATAAAAACAACAAAGAAGTTCTTGTTGATTTAATAAATGTTGACAACATAGCGCAACGTGCTCAACAAATTGATGCTATGGGAGCTGATTATATAAGTGTTCATACTGCTTCAGATGTTCAAAGTGAAGGACGAAATCCACTCAATGATTTAAAAATTATTAAAAATGTTGTCAAAAATGCAAAGATATCATGTGCGGGTGGTATTAACTTTACAACTATTGAGGCGATTAAATCATTGAATCCAGATGTTGTGATTATTGGAAGTGCCATTTGCAGTCATGAAGACCCCAAATTTGCAGCAAAAAAGTACAGTGCAATCATCAAGGAGGGGTAATATGTCAAACAGCAGTAATATGATCGGTATCTCAAATGAAATTCAAGAAGTCGTGTCACATATTGAATGCCACCAAGTATCGGAGATTGTCAATATGTTAACACAAAAATACAATACACAGACAAGAGTATATTGCGCTGGAGCAGGCAGATCACTCTTGGTAATGCGTGCTTTTGCGATGCGTTTGATGCATCTTGGCTATGAAGCCTATGTTGTTGGTGATGTTAATACGCCAGCCATTGGCAAACCTGATGTGCTTATTGTTGGATCAGGGTCGGGAGAAATAAGTGCGCTCTGTATGATGATTGACAAAGCGAAAACAATTGGCTGCAAAGTTATTCATATTACTCGAAACAAGACATCATCAATTGCTAAAAAAGCGGATAAAGTGTTGAACATCCCAATTGATAGATTGGAACAAACCATGCAGCCCAGTGGTAGTATTTTTGAACAAGCGATGCTTGTTGCTTTGGATGGCTTGGTATTAGATTTAGTTGAAAGCTTAGCACTACTTAATGTGGCGAGTTTGGATGAATTTATCGCAATACGTCATGCGAATCTGGAATAGGAGGCTTAACATGAAAGACTATATTGCACCATCAATTATGTGTGCTGATTTATTGAATTTGGAATCTGAAATACGAAAATTAGAGTCAGCTAATGTTGATTTAATTCATTATGATATTATGGATACGACATTTACAAACCAAACTATGTTGCCGCTAATGGCTGTTCCTATGATGAAGAAAGTAACTAACATTCCTTTAGACATTCATGTCATGATTGATCGACCAGAACGAATTATTGACACATTACTTCCAGTTTGTAAAGATGCATATGTATCATTTCATGTGGAATCAACAATGGAAATTGGAGCCTTAATTCAATATGTTCGTGAGGCAGGAGGAAAACCAGGTGTAGCTATTAACTCAGGTACACCCATATCGATGTTGGAAGAAGTTATTGATCGCATTGATATGGTTATCGTCATTCTTGGAAACGGAGGATTTGGACCACGTCAACCCCTTGATCAACAGTTACTGCGTAAGGTTTCGCAAATAAAAACAATGATAGAGGAAAGTGGCCGTGATATTCTACTGTCAGTTGATGGCGGTGTTTCTAAAGAAACGGCTAAGAAAACCAAAGAAGTTGGTGCCGATACATTTGTATTGGGTACAAGTTCAATCTATATTAAAGGTCATGATGTTGTTACACTTTGTGACGAATTTAGGGGCTATATCAAATGAAATATAAAGAGAATCCTATTTATGTTGCGCCATCTTTAGAACGTTGTGACTGGTTAAACATGGAGAATGAATTGGAGCAACTTGAAGCAGCTGGTGTTGATCTATTTCATATTGATATAATGGATCGCACATATGGACAGATAATCTTAATGTCTCCCAATATAGTACCGATGATTAAAAAAATCACATCTGTTCCGCTAGACATTCACATGTATGTGTCAGAACCAGAAGTTTACTTTCCAAAGTTATTTGAATGTTGTAAAGGCGATTATATCAGCATTCAATTGGAAGCGGTTACTGATATTTCAAGAATTCTTGAGGTGATTCACAAAAATGGTTGTAAACCTGCAATAAGTATTGAAATGGCGACTCCCGTATCAAGCCTAGAAGAGATTATTGATCAAGTAGACTTAATTAACTTACTTGTAAGAAATAATGGATTTAGTCATAAGCCAATTAAAGATAGTATGCTTAAAAAAGTAGCTAAAGTGAAGCAGATGATTGTGGAAAGTGGTCGTGATATTCTTTTGGAGGTTGATGGAAGTATTGATTTTGATGATACAATTCACCTGATTGAAAAGGGGGCAGATACGATTGTATATGGAACAAAAGTTATTTTTAGAGATAACATTCCATATGCTGAAAGTATGAAGGAACTGAGAAGAAAGATTGAATTGTAGTGATATAGATAGTTTTAATAGATAATAGAAATAGTGACTTCTCACTTGCGAGTGGAAAGTCACTATTTTTCATTTTAACTGGGTTTTGTCCCAATTCCATTATTTAATTACCAATAAACATTTGTGTCCAGTGGTTGCCGTTTTCGATATAGCCAACTCCAATGTGTGTATAGTCAGGATTTAAAATGTTGGCACGGTGACCCTCACTATTCATCCAGCCATTGACAACTTCTTCTGGACTTCTTTGTCCTTTAGCAATGTTCTCTCCAGCTGTACGATAGTTAACACCGAATTGTTGCATCATATCAAATGGTGAACCGTATGTTGGACTGTTATGGGAGAAATACCCATTGCTAGCCATATCATTTGATTTTTCTCGTGCTACAGAGCTTAATGATTCATCAATTGAAAGAGGCTGTAAACCATGTGCTGCACGTTCTTGATTTGTCAATTCTACAACTTGACGTTCGAAAGCATGTAGACTTGAATTTGTTGCTTCTGTTGACTCGTTATTTCCTTGCTCTGGCTCTGTTGGTGTTGGTTCAACAGGAGCTTCTGTTTCTGGTGTTTCAACAGACTCTTCAGGTTCTTCAGTGGGTTGTTCACTGTCTTCCTGTTCAGGTGCTTCCGGTTGTTCTGCTTCTTCAACTGGAGCTTCATTTTCTTCTGGTTGATCAGTTTTCTCTGCTGGATCTTCATTTTCCTGTGACTCTTCAACAGGTTGACAAGGATTTTTCTTTTTATATTCACTCATAAAGCGACTCATATAATTTTCAATCCATTCTTGCCAATTACCATCTAATTGATTTAAATCTATATTGAAGGCACGTGTTGAAAAATGGTGCCCAGCTTTTCGTACTTGTGCTGCTTCAACTTGTGGAGTAGCTAGACCAAGTAAAAGTGTGGTTGAAACAACAACCGTTACTGCAATTTTCTTAAACATATTGTAAAACATCTCCTTTGTTTTAATTTCACAGTCATCATATCACGTTTTTTTTGTTACAATCCGTCCTAATTTTTCCACTCAAATAGCTAATAGGTTAACAGTATGCTATCTTAATAATGTTAAGTTGGTAGAATAGATTAAATTTATTAAAAAAGGAAATAATTACGCGCGAAAGACTATTGACAACTTCTGTGAATCAAGAATTTTGTCATATTTGAAGCGATTTTGTAACGAATGTCATCATTCTTTAACATGAGATAAAAACATATTGGTTGATCGATCAAGCTTATCCATAATTAATATTGGTGTGCGGTTTAAAAAACTTTATTTAAAAAAATGTAGTCATCTGATGATTGAGTACGTCTATACAGTGTAGAGAGATAAAAGAGGGGAGGCGAGTGCCATTCATGATGAGTTATTAATTAAAAGAATCAAGACTGGTCAGACACAGGCGTTACGTCTTTTGATTGAACGATATAAACACCATGTATTTAAAATTGCTTTGAGTGTTGTCCATAATGAAAAGGATGCAGAAGATATTGCTCAAGAAACATTTATTAAAATGATAGATGCACTCCCGTCCTATCGATCAGAAGGTTTTAAAACATGGATTAGTCGAATTGCCCTACATAAATCAATTGATTTTAAACGAAAACAGCAGCGGAGAAGGGAAGAACTTTCAACATTTGAACAAGATTATCAATGGGTTGATCAAGATAATGTTGAGCAGGAGTTTTTAAAAAATGAGCTGCAACAAAAGATTAAAATAGCGTTAAAGTATATGCCAGAAAAATTTCGAGGCGTTATCCAGTGTTATTATATGGAAGATATGTCTTATAAAGAAATTGCTGATCAACTAGATTTAACTGAATCCAATGTGAAAATTCGCTTATATCGTGCTCGGATTTGGATGAAAGAGCACTGGAAGGAGGAGGATTTTTAATGACACACATTCATAATGAAAGGCTTAATGCTTATATTGATCAACAGCTATCAGAACAAGAGGAAATCGAGATTGAAACACATCTTTATCAATGTGATACATGTAGTGATCAATACTTGTTATTACTTGAAGCTGAGGACATCGGTGCATCCGTTTCGGATCAATTTACAGATGATGTGATCGCTAAAATAAATCGTCAACTTGTTCAAACAAATTATATCTCCTCTCAAACAAACCATAGAAAGCAAACGATTAAGCATTTTTGGTTAGCTGCGGGACTGACGATTGTTTTCACGCTAACTGGTTTATTTCAAGGGATGATCAACATGACAACTGAGCAAGACTTTCAAGAGCGCGGATCGATTACAGCACATCTATTAGATAAAAGTAATGATTTTTTTAATCACATAAAAGGGGGACGTCATGAATGAAATCACCGTTACTAGCTTTTTTCTTAGCTATTTTTCCAGGCTTCGGTCATCTATATTTAGGCTATAAAATAAGAGGGTTATTATATCCGATTAGCTTTTTTGGCACACTTTTATTAAGTTTTTCTTTTGGTATCTTTGTCGATGAACAACCTTTTTTCTTCTGCCTGTTTATCGCTGGTGTGATTTGGGTGATTAATGGATTAGATATGATTCTCACTTTGATTATTCGAGGAAATCAGTCAAAACAAGTCTCGACCCAAGATCACCCAAATGAACAAATTACCCAGTTAAATCAAGCTGCTTTTCTAAAAAATGAACGGGTTACAACTATTTTACTTTCATTCATTCCTGGTGCAGGTCAGTTTTATTTAGGATTAGCACAACGCGGGTTAACGATTGTTGCTGCTTTTTTCGGTATCATTGCCATGGTATTATTTATTGGCATGGTAGTCACACCAGAATTTATTATTTTCTTGTTTGCTTTGCCGATTATCTGGATCTACAGTATGTTTGATGCGATTCAATTATTAAATAAGAAACAAGCAGGGGATGAATTGCTCGATCGAACATTGTTTGATGACTTTGAGTATTATCGTAAAGAAGGGAAAAAAAGCAAGCTATTGGCAACGATTTTAGCGATATTCCCAGGAGCAGGACATATGTATCTCGGCTTACAAAGACGCGGGTTACAGCTGATGGCGGGTTTTCTGTTATCTGTTTATATTCTTGATGTCTTGAATTTAGGATTATTTCTCTTCTTAATTCCGATCATCTGGTTTTATAGCTTTTTTGATGCTTTGCAGCTGGCAAACCGAGCAGAGGATGAAGAAATTGAGGATATACCGATCATTAGTTATCTAGCCAATCATCAGAAATGGCTAGGGATGGCTTTGATTGCACTTGGTGTCTTTTATATGTTTGAAGCTATTTTATTACCAGAGTTAGCTGAATATATTTTCGAAACATTTGGAGTATATTTATATGACTATTATTATCAGTATTTCCAAATGACAATTGTCTGTTTATTATTAATCGGTGGCGGTATGAAATTGTTAGCTGGATCAAAAAAAGATAAAAAGGAGGATAAGTGATGAGACAGTGGCGAGTGGGTTCTTTTTCAATGGGTATTTTATTAATCAGTACCGGTATCGTATTATGGCTAGCCAAACTATTAGATTGGGATTTAGAGACAATCGCTTCATTATTTATTCCTTTTTTACTGCTGTTAATCGGAATTGAGATTATCGTTCAGCTGATTTTTTTCCGTCATGATCAGGCGTTAATTAAATATGATATTTTCTCGATTCTGTTTATTTCTTTTATTACCTTTTTGGCCTTGGTTACTTTTGTCATGTCATCAACTGGTTTATTAGCAGCTGTTCAGCATGAGATTTTTGCCCAAGAACAAGAACGGTTGGTTGCAACCTATAATGAACCGGTTGATCAAGCGATTAGCAAAATTGTCATTGAAGGAAATAACAACATCGATATGTCGTTAAATGCAAATCAGACAGATGAACTAACGGTTTTTGGTACAGTACAGACAAACGCAAACGATTTTGTTGATCAACAAGATTATCTGAATATCAATCAAGTGGGGGATACCCTTTACTTACATGTACTTAATCCGACGTCACAGTATGGAATGGGGCGTACTTATCATCATTATAATCTCACGGTTTCAATACCAGGTCACCTTGAAGTTACCGCCAATACGTTCATTTCAACTGTTGATTTGGATTTGGAAAAAATCAGTGCAAATTGGTATGTGGACGAGGCAATTGATGTTTTCATTCATGAGGCTGAAGAAGCCAATCATGTTTTGACCGTATCAACTGATTATTATGATAATCTAACAAATTGGGATGAAGCTGATTTATCAGCTGATGAAGAAAAGATGACATGGACAAAAACATTTGGTTCAGGCGACTATAACATTCTTATTAAAGAGGCTCATTATGTCGATGAGCGAATGAACTAAATACTTATTATAGGACGGACAGGGTAACATAATATCCTGTCCGTTTTTGTCCCCAATGGAATATCACGACATGGATCACACAAGTGCTTGTATGACTAACATTCTGTAGATCTAACTCCAACTGATTGAAGTTTCGTTTGAAACTGAGAATAGGAAAGTGATTGATTCTTGCAGGTTTGGTCAAAGAATCTTATACTTTAAGGTAAGTTTAACTAGGGAGATGTTGAAATGGATCTATCAATTGAGAGAGCGGATGTAAAAGATACAGCTACCATTGCAGAATTGTGTTCTCTTGGCTGGAGACAAACGGTGCTAGGAAAACTCAGCGAGGAATTTCAAGCTAAGAATGTTGCAGAATGGTATAACTATGACCGTGTTCAAGCAGATATCAAAAAAGGGAACTATACCCATGTTGCCATCATGGATTCGAAAGTGGTCGGAGTTATTGGTGGTGGGATAATGGAGCCTGGTACAGGCTGAATTTTTGTCCTATATGTAGATGAAAAATATAGATATAAAGGAATTGGCAGACAACTATTAAATGCCTTTACAGTAGAACAGAAGGAAAAAGGAGTTACGGAGCAATGGGTATCTGTACAAGATGGAAATCAAAGAGGGATTCCATTTTATCAAGCGAGAGGTTTTTCGTTGAAAAAGAAACAGGAACTACTGACTGACACCGGAGAAAAGTTTATTTCTCTACAATATGCGAGAAAAATTTAATGCTTTAGTAGTGCAGTGTTTCACTTCATTATTTCAGTATTTGTGCTTATGTTTTCAACTATAGATGAATGGAATATGACCAATGCATATCATTACCCTTCATACATCTAAGAGAAGCCCTAAGAAGTTAGTTCTAGATTAGTTAAATGAGTGGAAAGAGCCTTGTATTGTCATACAGAGATTCTTTTCTAATTATTTATCGAAAAAAACAAACAATAGAACTTACGTTTGTTATCATAGTATTAGAATAACTTCTATATTCTGTCTTCTAATCTAATTAAAGGATGTATGCTTATGTTAGCCCCTATGTAACCTGTTTTTGAAGAGGATCTATTGATTGAAACGGAGAATCAAGAAAAGATCAACATAGAACTTTAGTTCACAAATCAGTATAATATGGTTAAGAGAACCTTATATTAAGGGTGTTCCCAAACTGGAATACTCTTTTTTATCTCCCTATTTCAACAGATCGTAGGAGTGCGAATCAAATTTAAATTTTAAGATCATTATTTAATTCTCTGATAAGAAGATACAATTAACTTGCTTGGAGGTATTATGGAAAAAGTATATAAAAAACTTGTTCGTGACAATATTCCTGAAATTATTGAACAGCAAGGTCATAAGCCGCTGTTACATATATTAGACCAGAATGAGTATAAGAAGTCTTTAATTGAAAAATTGAAGGAGGAAGTTGAAGAATTTACACTTGATGAAAGTGTTGAAGAATTGTGTGATATTCTTGAAGTCATAGACGCTCTAAAAAAGACATTAAGTTTTTCAGATGAGTTAATCCAAAAAACAAAGCAAAAAAAGTAGAGCAGAAAGGTGCTTTTGAGAAAAGGATATTTCTAGAAAAAATTATCACTAAACACTGATAAAAATGTTAACAAAGTAAAACAAAACAGAGGTTTTCATTTATCACAGATAACCGTCCGTAAAACTCGGGGCAACAACGGGTTTTGATGGGACGAGTAACCGCACTAAGGAAAACTACGGAGCTTTACACCGCAAGAATAAGGGGTTTTCTTATTCTGAGTCCCAGGACGCGAAGACGTTAGCTTGTGTTCCTTAACAATCAGTGGGTATTAAGGAACGCAGACTAAGTTCGCGACGTCCTGTCGCAATGTCTGGGGTTGCGATTACTCACCCCACCGAAAAGACTTGGGACTGCGGTTACTCGTCCCACCGGAAACATCTGCATGACCTACGTCCTGTAGGCCTAACTCCCACTGATTGAAGTTTCGTTTTATCATTTGGATGAAAGCCTCTGTTTTCTTAATGTTAAAGTATACTTTTACTTATTTAACTTGGTAATCTGTCAACAACTGGGTGAGTACTTGATTTAGCTCTGTGAGCTTTTCTGCGGATTCAGAAACATTGTTCATAACACGTGTTTGTTCATCAACAGTTGAAGCAATTTCCTCAACAGATGCAGCAGTTTCTTCTGCTACACTTGAAGCACTTTCGATCGCCACACGTATTTCTTGATTATGGACTTTGATCTGACTCATTTCAGATGCAGAAGCTGTTAACGCATCTACAATTCCTTCTATGGAAACAGACAGCTGATCAAATTGATCTTTCGTCTCCTCAACATCTGCATTTAAGGCTTTTGTTGTCTTCATCGTATCAGAAACGGCTTTAACCGTTTTTGCCGTTTCATTGATAATCGTTGAAACGACTTCATGAACGTGCTTGGTTGCACTTTTTGATTGTGCAGCCAGATTACGAATTTCTTCGGCAACAACAGAAAAGCCTTTGCCATGTTCACCAGCTCTGGCAGCTTCAATACTTGCATTTAAAGCAAGTAGATTTGTTTCTTCTGCAATATTTTCGATCGTTTCCATGACTTCTGTAATTTCTGCTACATGATCACTCAATTGATTAATATCTTGACTAATTTTTTCAGAGGCAGTAAGTGAATTTGTATTCGACTGTTCGAGTTTTTCAATAATTCGGTTTCCATCTGTAGCTACTTGAGCTGTCTCACCTGTAATTGTGTGCATTTTATCATTGAGCTGGAACATAGACTCGAGTGTCTTTGTTAATGCCTCTACACGCATATTGACATCTTCTAAATCATTAGCTTGATCTTGTGTTCCTCCAGCAATTTCATTAACAGCTTCACCAACTTCTTGACTACTTGCGGCTGTTTGTTCAGAGGTGGCTGACATGTCTGTAGCGGAATCCCGTAATTGTGTGCTTGTTTGTTGGATGTTAACAATCAGATGTTTTAATTGCTTCGACATTTTATTAAAAGCAGCTGCTAACTGGCCGAACTCATCTGTCCCTTCTTTGAGCTCTGTTTGCTCAATATGTCCATCAGCAATTTGTTTAGCAACTTGAGTAGTTGCTTTCAGAACTTTTATTTTCATCCTAATTATAAAGTAGAAGACAAAGCCACTCAATATAACTAGAATCCCTATTACACTAGCAATAAAGAGACTTAAGCTATGTAAATCTTCATAGAATTCATCTTGAAAAACTGCCATGCCTACTGTCCAATCCCAAGGTTCAAAATGTTGCATATAGGCGACTTTATCTCGATAAGTCCCATCTTCCATTGGATCAGTATAATTGACATATTGATTTTCTAAAGCTTCTGCTTGACCTGCTTCAATCATAATGGCACGATTTTGTCGATTTAACTCATCTCTTGGTGCCTGTCCAAAACGAGTGGGGTGCACTTGAAGTATATAGTCCGGGTCATAAGCTAATAGATAGCCACCTTCTTTGTAGGTAAAGTTCGACTGTAAATAATCAAACACATCTTCTTCATACTCAGGTCCATTTAGAATGATTCTTGCCTGATCCTGAGCTTCGGGTAATGACAACTCACCAGTTGTAACTTGTTGATCAAGAATAGATAATACGGCTAATGAACCGTCTACAATACTTTTTAAATCCCGTTCACCCGCATCAATTAATTGTGCTCGAGCGATAAAATAACTTCCTGTACCAATTAGCACGCCGATTAATAGAATCATAGAGATCACGACAGCCATTAACTTTATTGAGATCGAACGGAATCTTATTTTAATTTTGGTCATTCTTATTCCTGCTTTCTATATTCGTTTATTTATTTATCGACATTTTTCTACAAAAGTAAATAAGGATTAAAAAATAATATGATTAAACTAAGTGTGGTAAGGCAATTCAATATTTACTTGTGTAGTGCTATAATAGTTATAAATTTTTAAAAAAGGACAATAAAAAATGATGAAAAAAATATATGAGTATGAAGCAGAAATTAAAAAGTTCCTGATATAGATGGTGCTTATGTCGAATTTCCCTTTGATATTAGAGAAGTATTTGGAAAAGGGCGAGTAAAAGTTCATGCGACATTTGATGGTGAGCCATATGAAGGAAGTGTTGTTAATATGGGGATAAAGAATGCCGATGGCTCAATCTGTTACATTATTGGGGTACGGAAAGATATTCGTACTAAAATAGGAAAACAAGCCGGGGATCGAATTAAAGTTATCATTAGGGAAAGGATGTGAGATTTTATGTGGCAATGTCCTAAATGTAAACGTGAATTTAAGAAAAAAATCAAGGTCATTTTTGTGGTGAACCACCTAAAACGATAGATCAGTATATTGCAGAACAGTCAGAGCATGTTCAACCGTTTTTAAATCAAGTTAGAGAAACGATCCGTTCCGTTTTACCAGATGCACAGGAGAAAATATCTTGGCGTATGCCGACTTACTGGAAAAATCATAACATCATTCATTTTGCTGCATTTAAAAACCATATCAGCTTGTATCCTGGTAAACGAGCTGTGAAATACTTTGCTGATGAGTTGATCGATTATAAGACGAATAAAGGGACCATTCAGTTTCTATATAGCAAGCCAATCCCCTTGAATTTGATTGCAGAAATAACTAGATGGTGCTATGAAACAGGAAATCAGGGCTGATAGGTGGAATGACAAGAAGCTTATGAAGCCTCCATACGGTTATAGACTGCGTGGTAATCTTTTTTTGCTATAAATTAATAGATTCAAATCTTCTGGTTTGGTTAAGAACATATCTTAGACTTATATAAAGTACTAAAGTTAAACATATTTAAGAACAAATGATGATACACATTCAGATAAATTGATAAACTAAGATTAAATAAATCTAGAGAGAGGAGACTATATTTTGATAAGAATTAGACGAACCAACAGTTACGATATGGTACGCGCATATAAAATTATTTTAGACGGAAAAAAAGTTGGACAGATAAAAAATGATCAGCAAATAGAATTAGAGGTTTTACCAGGTGAACATCAACTATATCTAAAAATTGATTGGTGTCGTAGTAATATCATTGAATTCAAACAGGATGACCGTATGATTGAATTCGAATGTGGTAATAGTGTAGAAGCAAAAAATTTCTGGCTACCGTTTATTGAAATATTCTACATAATATTCAAGAGGAAAGAATATCTTTGGCTTAAAAAAGTGATAGATTAGACAAAATTTAAGTGTGGAAAACCGTCCGTAAACTCCCACTGATTGAAGTTTCGTTTTATATTATCGATAAAAAGCTGACCCAATTTTGAGTTGGCTTTTTTGTTTTGAGGAAAAAAAATAAGCTATAAAATTCTTCGGCGAAGTAGACATTTTAAACTCCCGCGTAGAGAGATTAGTTTTCTAAAAAATAATAATTTGACATATACAGTTCGACGATATATAATTTAACTATACAGTTAAGCGATATATAACAAAACTATATAGTTAATCTTAATATGCAAAGAAAGGGAGATCTAATAAATGAAACGGCATAAAAGTCTACCTTTAACAGAAACCTATTTTTATATTCTGTTAGCATTGTTAGAGCCAGCACACGGGTATCTGATTATGCAAAAGGTTGAAGAATTTAGCAATGGTGAAGTGAGAATGGCGGCTGGAACATTATATGGTGCAATTGAGAATTTATTAAAGCTGCAATATATCAAGCCAGTGGAGAGTGAGGATAAAAGGCGTAAAGTATATGCCATTACCGCTAAGGGAAAAGACATTCTTAAATTGGATACAAAAAGAATGAGACACATGGTTCAAATAGCTGATGATATGGTGGGAAAGGATGATCAAAATGAGGAAATTTAAATTTTTCATTGACTACAATAAAGAAGAGAAATGGTTAAGGGAGATGGCACAAAAAGGTTATCAGCTGAATAAAGTATCATTTGGTTATCAATTTAGGGAGTCTGAACCAAGTGATGAAATCTTTCGGATTGACTATCGTACGTTTAAAAAGAATGTAGATTTTGTTGATTACTGTTTAATGTTTGAAGACAGTGGCTGGAAGCATATAAGTGGGACAAAATATTCAGGTGCACAATATTTTCAGCGAATCAGGGAAGATGTAAGTGATGATATTTTTTCTGACCTATCATCTAAAGCAGGGCGATATAAACGATTATCTGAAGCTTCATTCGCAATAGCTATACCATATCTGGTATTGATGATCGCTTTGTGGGATTCAATCAATCTAGAAGCTATACTCAATCCTAGTTCATTGTATTTAACCCCTGGTTTATGGGATAAGGTCGGCTTTGATTTTTGGAAAGCCTTTTTGTTTGAGACTCCTTTTGCGATTATGAGGGGATTCTCCTGGATTTTCATTCCCATTATTTTGATTCTACAACTCTACTTTCATTATAAAGCTCAAAAACTATATAAACAATCAAAATCATGATTAAATTGATGTGTTAATAAATGAATCAAGACTAAAGATTCCTTTTAAAATACATTTTCCAATACAATATATTTAACTTTTTGGAGGTGATGAGAACAATGGCCGGATTAAATCTTGGAAGTTTACTATTGGGTTTAACAGCTTGGATTTTACCAATGATCTATTTAGCCAAGGCTAAAAATCTAGGTTATACTAAATCGTTTATTTTATCTGCTTTAAGTATCAGTGCATGTGCTATTTCATTATTTCTTCAAATCCTAAATGTTAACTATCTGATTGAGGTAGGGGATTGGACTGCTTTGATGGATACAGGAGGAGCTATTGTTTTTGCTTCAGCTGTTCTCCTAGTTGGCACACTAACATTAAATGCAATCTGTTTTATTATGTATCATGATCGCGTTAAAAAAAGATGAAAACATCAGATCCCTTTTAAAATTTCTTGTAAGAAAATCAACTTTCATGCGTCTTATTAGTAGGAGGTGAGAGGGTGACTGAGCTTGAAGAGTTATACAACAGTTATTTTAAGGATGTCTATCTGTTTGTGTATGGTTTATCCAAAGATAAACATGTGGCGGAAGATATTACATCAGAAACATTTTTAAAAGCATTGGATGCGATCGATCGCTTTGAAGGCAATTGTGATATTCGCGTATGGTTATGTCAAATTGCCAAAAATAGTTATTATTCTTTTTTGAGGAAAAATAAACAAACAGTTGATATAGACGCCAGACCTAATATCAAAAATAAGATTGATGTTGAGAAATTAATTTTTAAATCTGATCAGGCGATGAGATTACATCAAGTCTTACATCATATACCTGAGCCTTATAAAGAAGTTTTCACATTACGAATCTTTGGGGAATTAAGCTTTAAACAGATTGCCACCGTTTTTGGAAAATCTGATAACTGGGCTTGTGTCACTTACCATCGAGCAAGAAAGAAGATTAGGGATGAGATGGGAGATGATTTTTAATGAAAGTAACTTGCGATGTGATTAGGGACCTGTTGCCTTTATATGTTGAAAAGATGACTAGTGATGATACTTGCGCCATGATTGAAGAACACCTTGCTTCATGTGAAGACTGTAGAAATTATCTAAAAGAACTAGAAACTGCTGATAAAATCCCAATCGATACAGATGTGACTCCATTTTTAAAAATAAAATCGACATTGCAAAAAAAGAAAATTCAAGCTGTTATTGTGTCATTTTTAGTTCTAATTGTACTTGTTATCTTTTCAATTTCTCTTATGTCTGCACCAAAGTATAGGGCATATGATGAAGATATTGTTACTCTAAACGAGACTGATAACGGGATGCTTATAGCTAGCTTTGATGAAAAAATTGGTGGTTATGAAATGAATCGTTCCCTGACTGAGGATAATAGTGGATATGTATATCATCTTACCACGTATGATAGTTTATATCACGTTATACTGCGTGATGGCTTAGTGAATAGACAAACAAAAGAAACAGATATTATATTAAATCCAGATGGTGAACAGGTAGCTGCCGTGTATTATTATCAAACTGGAAAAACTGCAGATATCCTTATTTATGGTGAGGATATCGCTGAAAGTGGGGGAGTAGTCACTTTACCAAGGTTATATTTAGCTTATTATCGTTCGATTGCTTTATTGTTATCGTTCATTTGTGGAGTGATTTTGAAATTTTTCTGGAAAAATAGGAAAGTACGTCATGTAACGATGAAACTTTTCTTTCTACCCGTATCCTTCTTGCTGGCTCAATTAATAGTCAGTGGTTTAATATCTGTTTCATACCATTCAACACGTGACTTTGTCATCATTTTATCAACGATGGTACCTTTATATCTGATTTTTTTAATCATTTACCATCAAATCAGTAAAGCCAAAGAAAAAACGACCTCGCCATTTTAAGGAGAGGTCGTTTGTCTTTCTTCTTTATATTTGCACAGAAATAGTTGCGTTTTGATCAAGATGTCGTTCTTTTTCATAGATAACTAAATCTAAAGGGGTGTCTGTTTCGTTTATAATCGTCACTTTTTCTTGATCCACTTGAATACAAAGTCGTGCACCACGGAAGAGAACTTTGAATGAAAACGATTGCCATTGCCCAGGAATGAATGGGCTCAAAATGAGTTGATTTTCTTTAACCTTTAGCCCCCCAAAGCCATGGACAACAGACATCCAAGTTCCTGCCATACTTGTTGTATGACAACCATCTTCCGTGTCATTGTTATAGTTATCTAAATCAAGTCGAGCGGTACGTAAATACATTTCATAAGCTTTTTCTTTATAGCCTAATCGACATGCTAAAATAGAATGAACACATGGTGATAAGGAAGATTCATGAATAGTGATCGGTTCATAAAAGTCGAAATTTCTTCTAATCGTTTCAATGTCAAATTCATGATCTAAAAAGTATAAGCCTTGCAAGACATCTGCTTGTTTGATAAAGCAAGAACGTAAAATGCGATCCCATGACCAATTTTGATTGAGGGGGAGATGTTTATCCTCTAGTTGGTCAACAGGGATGATTTCCTTATCTAAGAAATTATCTTGCTGTAAAAAGATTTCTTTTTCTTCATCTTTCGGGTAATACATTTTAGCAATGATCTCTTCCCATTGCTTGACTTCTGCTTGTTTTAACTGTAATTTATCGATCCATTGTTGGTAAAGTTCTTGATCTGTTTCTTGCAAGTGATTCAGAACATCAATCGTGTATCTCATTGTCCAGCTACTGATCAGGTTTGTATACCAGTTGTTGTTAACATTGTTTTCATATTCATTGGGTCCGGTTACACCCAGTATCATATAGACATCTTTATGGGGTACATAATTGACACGTTCTTCCCAAAAACGAGAGATCTCTACTAATACTTCTATACCGTATTCACCAAGGTAAGATTTATCACCCGTGTAATTCACGTAATTGTAAATCGCATAGGCAATCGCACCATTCCGATGAATCTCTTCAAAGGTAATTTCCCATTCGTTATGGCATTCTTCACCGTTCATTGTCACCATCGGATAAAGTGCACCTTTTTCAAAGCCTAATTTACGGGCATTTTCTTTGGCCTTTTCCAGATGATTGTAGCGGTAAACTAGTAGATTTCGAGCAATTTTTTGATCTGCGGTAGATAAATAGAATGGCAAACAGTATGCTTCCGTATCCCAATACGTACTCCCGCCATATTTTTCTCCTGTAAAACCTTTTGGACCAATGTTCAAACGTGAATCTTCTCCTGTATAGGTTTGATTCAATTGAAAAATATTAAAACGGATTCCCTGTTGGGCTGCGACGTCACCCTTGATAATAATATCACTATTGAGCCATTTGCTTGCCCAAGCATCAGCTTGCTCTTGTCTTAAAGTTTCAAAGCCTTTAGCCACCGCATGGTCTAATACATCAGTACTGACAGCTTCTAATTGCTGATGATCATGGTCACGGTTGGTTATATTTGCAGCATATTTATAAATGGTGGTGGACTCACCTTTAGTCAGTGGAACATCGTAGACCAAACCAGCATATTTTCTAGCTTCTTCACTTTTACTTGTTATTTCAAGTTTTTGATTGTTGGTAAAGATTTGTGTTTCGACTGTTGAACAAAAGTAGAAATCGAGTTTTTTTGTTTTGACTGTAACAGATGCACGATTTTCTCTTGTCCAAGTGTTAACAGGATCCCAAAATTTCTCATCGTAGTTGGCATCTTCGTTTTTAATATCACCATCTAGGTAAGATGTTAAGGATAATGTCCCTGAAAAATTAAATGGGGTGATTTCGTACTTAAGTGCACCCACTTCTTTGTCGACAATACTGACAAAACGTGTTGCTTGAACTTTAATTATTTTCCCATTTTGAAGTTCAGCTGTAAACGTTCGTTGCAGGTATCCTTCTTTCATATTTAATTCGCGGACAAATTCGGAAACTTTTGCTTGATTAAGATCAAGTTCTTCATCATCGATAATAACCTTCAAACCAATCCAATTAGTTGAATTTAGTACTTTAGCAAAGTATTCTGGGTAGCCATTTTTCCACCAACCTACTCGTGTTTTATCTGGATAGTAAACACCTGCCATATAGCTTCCTTGGAGAGTGGGGCCAGTATATGTTTCCTCAAAATTAGCTCTTTGCCCCATATGCCCATTACCAATACTGAATACACTTTCAGAAATTTCATGATTAGCGGGATCAAAACCTTCTTCAATAATTGACCATTCATGTTCTTTTAAATATTTTTTCATGATAAACCTCCATTCTTATATTTAAATAAGGAGCAACCGGTTGCATTTACGATTAAAAAAATAAGCTTTTTAGTCGAGCTACCGACATTTCTTTTATTGTTTCGATGTAATCATCTGCACCGGTTAAAATGTTTTTGTCACCGACACCAACAACGCGCATGTCTGCCCGTTTTCCTGCTTCAATACCTGCCTGTGCATCTTCAAAAACGACGCAATTTTGCTCAGCAACTGAGAGTGCTTTTGCCCCTAATAAAAATACTTCTGGATTCGGTTTTGCTTTTGTGATTGAATTTCCATCTATGATTGCATCAAATGTATCATACAAACCAATTTTTTTAAGAATAAGTAGTGCATTTTTACTTGCTGATCCAAGTGCAAACGGAATATCATTCACTTTTAATTCATTTAGAAAATCCTTTACACCTGGAAGTATGTCATGCTCATCCATTTGTGAGATTGATGCGACATAGCGTTTGTTTTTTCGAGCAGCTAGCTCCAGTTTTTCTGTTTCGCTTACCTCAACTTGGCCGATTTCTAGTAAAATATTTAGAGAATCCATTCGACTAACGCCTTTTAAACGTTCATTATCTGCTTCTGTAAAATGAAAGCCTAATTCATCTGCAAGTTGTTTCCAAGCAAGAAAATGATGTTTAGCCGTATCGACAATGACGCCATCCAAGTCAAACAAAACGGCTATTTTTTTATTCATGTTTTTACCAACCCCCTTCACAAAGATTATCCTCTTTATTTTATCCTAGCAAAACTAAAAAAGAAAGCGTTTTGACAAAATTTCTAATCATATTCTTGCCGATACGAATAATAAAGATTTTTCTGACATAAAAAAACATGTTAAAGAATTTATCTATTCAATAAAGGAGACATTAGAAGCGATGCAGTCAAATGGTGATAATGTATTATTTTTTGTGACTAGTGTTTCAAATAAAATTATGATTAGAAACCCCTCAAGAAATAAGATAATTCTAGACAAGTCAATTGTTTTTTGATAAGATAATGTGCAGTTATTTAAATTGTAAGAATATTTCAATAAATTATATTTACAGGATTTGATAGGGGAGAGCTATTTTGAAAATTTTAGCGAAAATAAGTTCCTTTGCGGGAAATACATTTGCAATTTGGGTTATTTTGGTTGGTGTAATTAGCTTTTTCTATCCAGCTGGTTTTCAGTGGATTGCCCCACACGTAGGGATTTTATTAGGAATTATTATGTTTGGAATGGGATTAACACTTACACCACAAGACTTTAAAGCAATATTAAAAACACCCAAAAGTGTCCTCGTTGCTGTAATGGTACAGTATACAATCATGCCTTTATTAGCTTATTTGCTAGTGACCATTTTTCGATTATCACCAGAAATTGCCGTTGGTATTATTTTAGTAGGGTGCTGTCCAGGGGGAACGGCTTCAAATATTATCACATTTTTGGCAAAAGGAAATACGGCATTATCTATTTCTATTACAACCGTTTCAACTCTATTGGCACCCATCCTAACACCAACACTAACCTTATTATTAGCGAGTGAGTGGATGGCTGTTTCATTTATTGAGATGTTTCTATCGATTGTTCAGGTTGTTCTTATCCCGATTATATTAGGATTTATCGTTCGTCGAGTGCTTCAGGATCAAGTGGAGAAAAGTATTGATGTTCTACCGCTTATTTCTGTTATTGGAATTGTTGCTGTTGCTGGAGCTGTTATTTCAGTGAATACGGAGGAAATAGCTACTTCTGGTCTATTTATATTTGCTGTCGTTATCCTTCATAATCTATTGGGTTTGTTATTTGGTTTTTTAATCGCAAGGTTATGCAAGTTCAATGTCACTGATCAAAAGGCAATTTCTATTGAAGTAGGGATGCAAAATTCAGCATTAGCTTCTCAGCTTGCCTTGAAATTCTTTGTTGCAACACCTATAGCTGCCGTCCCAGGCGCACTATTCGGTGTATGGCATAATATATCTGGACCGATCTTGGCAACATTTTGGTCAAAATATCATGAAAAGAATAAAGGGTAAGATTCTAATAAAATCTTAGATTGGATGAATAATCTCACTAGGAAGAATAAAGTACAGCTATACCATTAGAGTAAGTAACTTTCTTATTCTGGATCTCAAAGAGGTTATTTAGCATTTATATCCAATTCGAAAAATAGAATGTTGGTTTTATAGATTTTTCATGTTATTCTTGGTGAAAGGAGTGATTGGATGAAAGTCATTGTTGTCGGTGGCAATGGGACCATCGGGCAGGCAGTAGTAGCAAAACTGCAAGCAGAAAATTATGAAGTTTTAACAGCTGGGAGAACCAGTGGGGATGTGCAAGTCGATATGACATCATCAGAAAGTATTGAGCAAATGTTTCAGAAAATTGGAGATGTCGATGCGATTATTTCAACAGCTGGTGCCGCTAAAAAAGTATTAGTGGAAGAAATGACTCCAGAAGATAATCTGGTGGCGGTTCAGAGTAAATTGTTAGGTCAAATCAATTTAGCTTTGATAGGGCAAAAATATCTGCGTGAAAATGGCAGTATTACCTTGACTACTGGTGTTATGAAGGATGATCCAATAGCTATGGGTTCATCTTCTGCGATGGCTAATGGCGGGGTTGCTGCTTTTGTTAAATCAGCCGCCATTGATTTGACTCGTGGTATTCGAATTAATTGTGTCAGTCCTAACGTGTTAGAAGAATCTTATGCTCAGTTGAAAGAGGCTTTTAAAGGATTTGTTCCAGTTCCAGCAGAACGGGTAGCACAGGCTTATCTGAAAAGTGTTGCCGGAAAACAGTCTGGTCAAGAATACCAAGTATATGAATAACTAATAATAAACACCAAAGACAGAGTAGACGCTTGTCTTTGGTGTTTTTTAAAATAAAACCGGTAATGATTGTAAAAGGCAATTTCATGAATTAAGCTAACCTTTTGACTATCTTACCTAATTTAATTGAAGTACCAATCAAGCTATCGTGTTTATATCAAAAATTCTATGCAAATAGCTTTTAATGATTTGATCTATTTTTATAATAAAACAACAAGCGGTGTTAGGATAAAACATTATTTTATCGGCGATGAGGGCAGACCTCGTTTGATCCAAAGGATGACCCCCGTATCTTTACGCTCTGTTCGATTCATTTTTCGATAGACTTTAAAATGATACGGTATCACATAAAAGAGCACGGAAATAGCACCCACATTCAAATAGATATCTTTCAAGTCAAAGGTAAACCAGTCGAATAATCGGATGAAATCCCAACTGCCACCCCAAAAGGCAACATCTATAAAAGAGCATGAGATCCCTGCGATATAGCATGCTAACATGATTTTTAAAGGTCTTTGTCTCTCGAGCCACAGATACGAAAGATACCGATAAATTATTAAAGTAAGGAAAAGGAAAAAAACCTGAATAATTAACATTGAGAAAATGGACATTTGATAATCTAAGAGGCTAGCCATCCAAGTCAAATTCGTATTTTGAACAGGACGAAACCGTATAATATTTGGAATCCAAACTATTTTGATTCCAAGATAATAACGTGTGATCCATATTTTGACCATTTGATCGATCAGAATCAAAAGAAGAGAAAAGATGAATGGTTTTTTCATAGTTGTCTCCTTGACTTGTTTTACGTTTAGTTTCTCACATAGTATCTGTGAAATCAAGAAAATATTGTCACTCATTTGAGAGAATATGATATGATTGACTTATTAATAGGTCAGCTTTAAATGGTATAGATTAATAGTGAAATAGTTAAAAAGATGAGCGCAAATGAATGTTTCTAATGAGTACGGAAAATTCATACGCAGGGAATAGATGATGAGAGTCTCAAAGATTACTGCTACTTTCTCAAGTGATATACGGAAAGTATGGAATATTGTAACGGATAATGAGGATGATCATTGGAAAAGTGATTTAGCTAAAATTGAAATTGTTGATCATGATCGTTTGATTGAACAAACATAGAAGGGATTTGAAACATTATTCACGATCTTGGGCGTTGAGAGAGATCGGAAAGAAAGGAAAGATGTTAACTATCAAGAAAAGGCAATTGGTTTGGTTTATGAATTAAACGAAACAGAAAATATAGCACAATAATGGATTGCTAAACAGACATTAAAAGAGTTAGAGTCCCTGGTAAAAATTAAAGGTAGAGAAAGGATTGATTTCTAGAAACATGAAAATGGGCAAAGAACAATAGTTTATCAAGAACGGGATTTTAAAAAATTAAAATTGAGGTGGTTTTAATGAAAAAAAAGCTTTATGGTATCGTCCTTGTTTTAAGCGTATTACTTCTTTCTGCTTGCAGTGGTTCAAAAACAGCTCTTTCGGCAGAAGAATTTCAAGCTCAAATGGAGGAAGCTGGTTATGAGATTCATGATGCATTTGATCAATTTCCAGAAGGTTCGGTTGAGTCGGTGTTACTAGCAGCTAATGATGATTACCAGATAGAATTTTACGTTGTTCTCACTGTAGAACAGGCACAATCGGCCTTTAATGAAAACAAAGACAGTTTTGAGTCGGAAAAGGGGAATGTATCGACTGACTCTTCCGTTTCCTTATCAAATTATAGTGTATATAAGCAAACGACTAACGGTCAGTATTATGTTGTTTCCAGAGTAGAAAATACATTTATTTATGTGGTGACACCTGACGAAAATAAACAGGCTGTCAATGATGTGTTAGAGACATTGGGATATTAAGAAACATTTTATCGGATTTCCGACAGAAGACTCCCACTTCTAGGAACATGAAGGGCATCGCCCCGTGAGTAAGTGGGAGATGAATGTGGGTTGGCGCTAGCCAAAACATCTCCCTTATGATATAATGAGAACATATATTCCTATTAAGTGAGGTGAGATGATGTTAGTCCATAAAGCCTATAAATTCCGTATCTATCCGAATAAGGAACAACAAATCCTCATGAATAAAACGATCGGTTGTTCACGGTTTGTTTTCAATCATTTTTTAGCGAAATGGAATAAAACATACGAAGAAACGGGCAAAGGACTCAACTATCGTTCATGCTCTAAACAGCTCCCCGCTTTAAAGCAGGAATATGAGTGGCTAAAAGAAGTCGATAGTATTGCCATTCAATCAAGTGTCAAACATCTATCTGAATCTTTTGCGCGCTTCTTTAACAAACAAACGAACGCCCCACGATTTAAGTCTAAAAGGAACCCGACCCAATCGTATACAACGAAACACACGAACGGAAATATCGCAGTCGTGGGCAATACAATCAAGCTGCCCAAATTAGGGCTTGTCAAGTTCGCTAAAAGTCGTGAGGTCGATGGACGCCTTCTAAATGCTACGATTAGGCGACATCCAAGTGGTAAATACTTCATCTCTATCCTTGTTGAGACAGAGGTAGACTCACTCCCTCAAACGAAGCAATCAACGGGGGTCGATGTGGGCATCAAAGCGTTTGCCACACTTTCAGATGGGACGACGTATAAGAACCCTAGATGTTTACGCAGGCTAGAAAACAAATTAGAAAAAGAACAACGCAAACTGTCCAGACGATATAAACAAGCCAAGCAAGATAGAAAACCCCTTCATGAAGCGAAAAATTATCAAAAACAACGGGTCAAGGTCGCTCGTATTCACGAAAAAATTAAAAATGTCAGAACAGATTACTTGCATAAAGTCAGTACTGAAATTGTCAAGAATCACGACATCATTGGTATTGAGGACTTACAAGTATCTAACATGCTCAAAAACAAACGATTATCAAAAGCCATTAGTGAAGTCAGCTGGTCAGAATTCCGTACGATGCTTGAATACAAAGCCAAGTGGTACGGAAAGGAAGTCGTAGCCATCGCCAAAAACTTCCCTTCTAGTCAACTTTGTTCGCATTGTGGCTATCGACATCCAGACGTTAAGCATCTCGCCTTACGCATGTGGCAATGTCCTTCATGCCATAGAGCACACGATCGAGATCTTAACGCAAGTAAAAATATTGAAGTTGAAGCCATCAGACTTCTAACTGTCGGTACGACAGGGATCGCCTAATCAATAATCAACCATTAGGTTGGTGTTCTTAGGAATCTCCCCCTTCAAATTTCATTAGAGATTAAGGGGTGAGTAGTTCAACGCTTGGCTCGCACATTGCTAGCAAAAACTATTGAGGTGAGAAAATGAAAATGGATTATGCAAGTGAATTGGATTTTCAATTCATCCTTGAACATGATCGACACCTACCGAAGCAGTTGATTAAAAATAAACTCAATGGAAAAGAAATAATAATCGTAAAGAACGAAGAGAATAGAAGAATAGGTTGGCTGAGATATAATTACTTTTGGGACCACACGCCATTTTTAAACATGATTTTTTTACAAGAAAACAAGCGCAATAAGGGGATCGGAACTGAATTACTCAGATTTTGGGAAACGGAAATGAAAAATAAAGGATACGAATTCGTGATGACGTCTAGTTTATCCGATGAACAAGCACAGCACTTTTATCGGAAATTAGGTTATAAAGATTCTGGCAGTTTATTATTAGAAAATGAAGCCTTAGAAATTATTTTTACTAAGAAATTATCAAAATAGAAAACGGATTGAACGAGTGATTAGAGGGATGTGTGATGAAGATAGAGCTAAAGTCAATAGAAACAAAACAAGATATTACGACACTTTCACCATTAGTTGAGAAAATTTGGCGTGAAGTCTTTCCACCTATTATTGGCGCAGCACAGACAGAATATATGCTGCGCCATTATCAATCAACGGATGACATTCAGCGTGAGATCGCGACAGGCGTCCAATATTATTTGATTGAAGCAGAAAATGGATCGGCTGGTTACCTTGCTTTTGATATACATGAGGATTATCTGTTTATTAGTAAATTGTATTTATTGGGTAGTGAACAGAACAAAGGACTTTCATCATATCTTTTTGATTGGTTGGAGAAACAAGCGCATAAAGCTGGAAAAAGTCGCTTGCATCTTCATGTAAATCGACACAATGAAAAAGCCATTTCTGTATATCAGCACAAAGGTTTTTCGATTGTTCAGTCTGCTGTTAGCGATATTGGTAATGGATTTGTGATGGATGATTATTATATGGAGAAGACGATAACTAACTTTAAATAGTAATATCAGGATGTAAAATGATAGAGCCTACTTCTCTCGACTCTATCATTTTCTTCGTATGGCAATATCACTAGTAGAAAAAGCGGCTTTTAAAAGGGTTCACTCAAAATAAAACAAATCTTCAAATTGGCAATACATAAAATAAGCGTCAATTTTGCTGTTGGATTGAATTGTTCTGTTTCAATCGATCTTGCTTCATGGGTTCATTCAATGAGACTGTGCTTTTTAACGAATAGATAAGGTTGATTAAATTAATGCGTTATACAGTGAATCAAACGAAATGATTCGTATTGTAATGCATTATTTGTTTTGTTAAGATAAAGTGGAGGTGATGGAATGAGTTCTGATGATAAATATATTGCAATTATTGGTGATATTGCAGATTCGAAAAAAATAAAAGATCGAAAAGCATTTCAACAAAAATTTAAACATATATTGGCAGATATAAATGACAGGTACGTAGCTGACATGGCGGCAAAATTTACGATTACGTTAGGCGATGAATTTCAAGGATTAGTAAACAATGGGGCTTATATTATCAAAATGATGATGGAGATAGAGATGGCAATGGCTCCGGTTGAATTACGTTTTGGAATAGGGATTGGTGATATTACTACAGATATCGATTTTAATCATTCAACTGAAATTGATGGTCCGGCTTATCATCGAGCGAGACAAATGATTCATGAAATTGAAAAGAAAAAATCTCAATATACTGAGCGACAATCCAATATGATGATCTGTTCAGATGAAAATAATAAAGAAATAGATGAGTTATTGAATTCAATTTTTTCGGTTTGTCATGCCTTAAAATCAAAGTGGACAGACCGTCAAACAGAAATTATCTACACCTATCTTACAAATAACCGAAATCAATATAAGACAGCAGCGATCCTTCATATTGGTCAGCCGAGTGTTAATAAAGCACTAAAAGCGGCTAGATTCTATTCTTATCAATCAGCTATGGATACAGTTAATGCTTTTTTAAGTAGACTCTATTAAAATTAGTTATTGTTTATTTGATTTTTAAGAACAAAGGTCTATAGTGTGATGGAGTTATTAATGAACGTCAAAATTATTGTAATTGTAAAGTCTTTAACCTTATACAAAGTATAGAAATTGGTGATATTCATATCTGATTTGAATTTATGATATACACTAGGAGTGATTAGAGAAAGATGGATATAAAAGGTGAACTGAAATTTGAAAATCTCATTGCACTTCAAATGAACTATCTAAAAACTTCAGATAAAATAAGAAAACGCATTAATATGTTAAAGATTATATTTGCCGGAACATTTTTTTGTTCAATGTTTATCATTCGACCTTATTTGCAGCTGATTAATATCGGAATTAATATTGTTTTAACACTTATATTTGCTATATTGGTATCATTTCTTTTTAGAAAAGTTGTTATTCAACGGTTAAAAAAGAATGATTATAATATACAGCTACTGGGAGCTTTCTATTTACATTTAACTCAGGAAGGGATTGATATACAAAGAGAATCTTCTAGTAAACATGTTTCATGGATAGAAATAAATAAAGTAACTTCTGATGAGCAGAATTTTTTTCTTTATTTTGGTAATCAATCTGCTATTATCATTCCCAAACATTCATTAGACTCTGATACTCAGCTCATTGAGTTTCTTTCTACCCATGTTGGGAAGTCAAAGATAGTAAATAAACCCAGAGTGGGTCTTAACAGAAAACAAAGAAGCGTTGTTTATTCATTATTGATTATCGTATTAGTATTGCTAGTCGGGGCGCACTATTACTATATTCAACCCAACCATAATGTTTCGAGAGCTACATATATGGTAAACAACTTATTTATCAATACCGATGAAAACTTTGATTTAGAAAAAAATGAAGCAAGCCCTAAAAAAATAAAAGATTCGACAGATCAAGAACAAATAGATCGTGCCTTAAAAGCAATAACGAAAATTGATGTAAGTAAAGACAGATATAAAGAATATTCTACTGTTATGTTAGCTCTAACCGTGATACTTAATAATGCCCAACAACAATTAGATCAAAGAGAAGGGAAGCAAATTCCAGATAGTGATAATCTTCCAAGGATGGAATTTAAAATTAATAGTGACTTATCTACGATTGAAAATTTAATAGAAAATTTCCCTTATTTGCAAAGTACATTTAATGAAATTCCTGTAGACATACAAAGCAAGATTGTTCTGCCATCATTAGATGATATTCCATTTCAAATTGAGGAAGTCTATATAAATTATAATGACCGACACGAATCTAGAGTAGAGGTTTTCTATTCTGGGGAAGGAAAGAATTTTACAAGTTCCGTCTGGTCTTATGATGAGGGTTTATCCAAAAGAGGGGAAGAAGTTCAGCTAATCAAAGATACTATCGGATATTTTTTCGATGATGAATATAGTGATGCTATCACCATTCATTGGAGTGACCGAGAAAAAGATAGCAAACTACTTTATGCAGCTCAATTAGCTGGTGATGATGAATTTACTAAAGAGGACGTGATTCAACTTACAAACTCAATGATAGCTAACGAGGAGAATGTTTATTCCAATCCAGAACAGGAGTATATACCTAATAAAACGGATGTTATTTTAAAGAATAATAGCTTGGAAAATGTAGATATACTCGATAATTTTGTCAAAGTTGCCGGGGAAAACAGTGAAGATCAAATCAGAGTTGTAAAGTACGTTCCGACACAGGGCGTAATGATTTATGATTTGCAATCAAAATATGATAAAAATGCAAATGAGGGTTGGATTGAAGTGATACCAGATCTAAGCTATTATCAAGCCCTAGAAGATGAAGGGCAGGATGTTTTTAATAATGCTCCACAGCAGTGTGGGAATATGTCAAAGGATATCGAAGCAGGGTATTATAAATTGTCTGAGTGTAGAACACATTGGGAATATAGCTTGCTTCCAATTGTTAGTGATAATGAACTTTAGAACTTTTAAGCATGTTAATGCAAGTCATGAGTGTTTTAGTTGCGTAAAATAAGAACAGAATTGCTTATTTTTCTCACATAGAGATCAACATTAAATTCTAACAAGGTTTTAAGTAAAGAAAGTGAGGGATCCAATGATTAAGATTGTTTTATTGTTATTTTTAATCGGTCATGTTTTAGGTGATTTTTATTTGCAATCTGCTAAATTGGCAGTAGGCAAAGATAAATCCTTTAACAAACTATTAAAGCATAGCCTCATATACATGTTCTCAATGATCTTAGTAACTATTCCAGTATTTAGCTTTGAGCTTTTAAAATGGGCAATCATCATTTCATTGGCTCACTTTGTTGTTGATTTAACTAAGTTCTTAATCAAAAAGATAATAGTTTTTGATCATAAATTGGACATCTCAGCCTATTTACTTGATCAACTTATTCATGTTGCAGTGATTGTTATGGTGACTGGGTTAATACCTATTCAGTCTGGAACTATTTATTACCCCTATTTGATGCAATATATGCTAGATGGTCTTTCCTGGTTTTTAGCTTTACTCATTATTATCAAACCATTCAGTATTACGATTAAAAAAGTGTTGTTTCGATACAAGCCTGACAATAATGAAGAAGATGAAGGACACCCAAATGCAGGAGCGCTAATCGGAATGCTTGAACGTTTGATTATTCTTTTATTCCTTTCCGTTGGACAGTATTCTGCAATTGGTTTTGTTCTAACAGCAAAATCAATTGCCAGATATAATAAAATTGCTGATGACCCTAAATTTTCGGAGTACTATTTGCTAGGGACCTTATTAAGTTCCTTATTAGTTATCGCAACCTATTTAGTGATTTTAACCTGAAAACTGATCGATTGGAGTGAGAAAATGGATGACATTATCGGCTATGAATCGTTTACTAAAATTGAACCGATTAATAAAGGTTGGTCTAATGATAAAAAATATTATATCGAAACCAATGATAATAGAAAACTGCTGCTGCGCGTTTCAGATATAGCACACTTCAATCACAAAAGCTTTGAGTTTGAAATGATGAAACAGGTTGCTGCTTTAAATATACCCATGTCACAGCCGTTGGCATTTGGAACATGTGATGATGACAAGAGTGTTTACATTCTGCTCACATGGTGCGATGGTGAAGATGCAGAGTCTATCCTACCACGACTTTCAGAAACGGAACAATATACTCTTGGCGTCAAATCAGGTGAAATCCTTAAATCAATTCATTCCATTCCTGCTCCAGCAGAACAAGAAGAATGGGAAGATTTTTTTAATCGTAAAGTAAATAATAAAATGGAACAATACAAAACATCTGGTGTCAGATTTGATGGTGATCATTTCCTTATTGATTACATTGAAAGAAACCGTCATTTACTTAAAGGCAGACCACAATGTTATCAGCATGGTGATTATCATACCGGAAATATGGTGATTTCAGCAACAGACCATATGCTTTCAATTATTGATTTTAACCGGCATGACTTCGGTGATCCATGGGAAGAATTGAATCGAATTGTGTTTAGTGCAAAAGTAAGTCCACATTTTGCAACAGGTCAGCTTAATGGTTATTTTGGTGGAAAACCCCCGATCGATTTTTTTCAACTTTTAGCACTTTATATATCGAGTAATACACTATCAGCAATTTATTGGGCACTGTCTTTTGACGAAGAAGAGATGGTTACCATGAAAAATCAAGCGAGTGATGTTCTTGCTTGGTTTAATCATATGCGTCATCCCATACCGACTTGGTACATCAGTAGTTATTTAGATTTTTAACTTTAGACATTGTCGTTGCATAAAGAAATAAATGTATGTCAAGGAGAATGATATGTTTTAGCACTGTCTGACAAATTTGACATTGATTAAAAAAGTTTATGCAACGCTAGTAACTTTAGCAAGACATTGCAATAGATAAAGAGGTGTTATTAATGACAGATTGTCCATTTTGTAACCCAGATTTAGAGCCCAATCAAAACATAGTGATGCGTAATGAATTTTGTTTATTTTTACAGTTAGACCAAGCTAACATAAAAGGCGGACAACTTGAAGGAGCTGGTTTAATTGTGCCAAAAGAGCATAGAGAAACCGCATTTGATTTAACAGAAGAAGAGTGGCAGGCTACTTATAGCCTGCTTCAAGATGTTAAAAAATACTTAGATGAGAAGTATCAGCCGCAGGGCTATAATCTCGGCTGGAACTGTGGAGAAATAGGAGGTCAACACGTTTTTCACTCACACTTCCATGTTATACCAAGGTATTCAGATGAACCATTAGCTGGAAAGGGCATTAGACATATGTTCAAAAGTGCAACGAATAACAGAAAAAAATAACTAAATCAATAGGAGCTTGTTGCTTTGAGAATGAGGATAATGTATAAAATAATTTATCGGATTTACTCTACATAGTCAGCAGGTCTTTTG
The DNA here is from genome assembly GCF_052055485.1 of Amphibacillus sp. Q70. Taxonomy (GTDB): domain Bacteria; phylum Bacillota; class Bacilli; order Bacillales; family Amphibacillaceae; genus Amphibacillus. Next base: position 2,963,244 of record NZ_CP197171.1, read on the forward strand.
CAAATGTTGAGTAGTTCATTGTCAAAAGGAGTTAAACAGATGAAAATCAAAGAAATATATGATCAAAATGTTAAGCAGGAAATATCATCATGCATTCTGGGAGCACTTCCAAATTGGTTCGGGATACCAGAAGCAACACAACAATATATTGTTGAGAGTAGTCAATATCCTTTTTTTGCAGCCCTTGATCAATCAAAAGCATTAGGCTTTATTTCAATAAAAGCAAACAATCCATATACTGTTGAGATATACGTAATGGGTGTTCTTCCAGATTACCATAAGCAAGGATTAGGAAAAGCGTTACTAGATAAAGTCTTAAGCTGGGCTCAAGAACATGGATATGAATTTTTACAAGTAAAGACCCTCGATTCATCACATCCTGATATGCATTATGCAAAAACGAGAAAATTTTATTTGGCAGTTGGATTTAAACCTTTAGAATGTATTCCTGAAATATGGGGAAAAGACAATCCATGTTTAATCATGGTTAAGCATCTTGATCAATAAACTTAAAAAGAGGAAAATAGAATCGCTTTACTTTTTTAGGACAATCACATATGTGAAATCCACTTCATGATGGTCACTATCTTTAAGGGTGATCATTATTTTTTTAAAATAAAATTTATAATTGATTTTAATAAAATTAAAGTATATACTTAATATTATTAAAGGGGGTTATTTTATGGCAATTGAAATTGTACCTGAATGGATGGCTAATCTAGATGATGAAGATCTGTCATTTATTAAAAAGTTTATTATGTCGTCTGGTTCACTTAAAGAAATTGCTAAAATTTATCAGGTGACTTATCCAACTGTTCGATTAAGGTTGGATCGATTGATTCAAAAAATTCAAATTAATGAACAAGCTGAAAATGAGCCTTATGTTGCACTGATTAAACGGTTTGCAATCAATGATAAAATTGATTTTGATACAGCAAAAATATTGATTAATGAATATAAAAATATAAAAAAGGGAGTGGAATCAGATGTGGATTCCAATTAATACGCTAATCATCTTGATGTTATTTGGCGGAATTATATGGTTACAGTTCTATCTTTCAAAGCAAGACAACAAATGGTTAGGTTTAATTTTACCAATTATCTCACTCGTCTTTTCGATAATAATTATCCTTAATATAATAGCTTCAAATATGACAGAGTTTCTTACAACGGCTATTCCTACTTTTCTAATGTCAAATTTTCCAACGCTGATATTATTAGCGATTTATTTTTCAATGAGAAAAAAACTAAAGTCAAGAAATGAATTGGATAAAATGAACGTTCAAGATTTAAATTAAGGCTAGAAAAAATGGTAAACACAATGTAAATATCTCGAAGGAATGGGCACTGGGTCTACAATGATCTAGTGTTTTTTATTTAAAGATAGCAATAAAAACAAACATCTAGTATGATGGAAAGTGGACTTTTTAATAGAGAAAGGTAAATGTAGATGAGTCATCATGAATTAAAAATGAAAAAGAATTTAAAAACGATTGATCTAGTTTTATTAGGATTAGGAGCAGTTGTAGGAACAGGCATTTTTGTAATTACCGGAACAGCAGCTAATGAATATGCTGGTCCTGGCTTAGTATTCTCCTTTATGATTGCTGGGCTGGTCATTATTTTGATTGGCTTATGCTATGCTGAGTTTTCTTCACGATTACCTGTAGCAGGGGGCCCATATGCTTATATGTTAGCTGTTTCAGGAAAACGAATTGCATGGATTGCAGGTTGGTTTACTATCTGGGAATATTTATTGGCTTCAGCTTCGGTAGCATCAGGCTGGTCAGGTTATTTAAACGGTTTTTTAACGAGCTTGGGTATTCCTTTGCCAACCATTTTTCAAGCTTCTTATGATCCAGAAGCAGGGACTTACATTGATTTAATTGCTATTTTGATGACATTAATAGTGACTTGGCTTGTTGCACAAGAAGCTAAAAAGGCGTTGAGATTAAATAATATGCTATTTTTTCTTAAATTTATTTTAATTGCCTTATTTATTGTTGTTGGTATGTTTTATATTGAACCGAATAATTGGACACCTGTTATGCCTTTTGGCTTTTCGGGGGTTGCATCTGGAGCGACACTTGTCTTTTTTGCTTTTTTGGGATTTGACTCAATTAGTATGGCGGCAGAAGAGGTTGAAGCACCTCAAAAAAGTTTGCCACGTGGAATATTGCTTGCCATCGGTATTTCAACATTGCTATATATTTTGGTAACAGTCGTATTAACAGGTATTGTACCTTTTACAGATTTAGGTGTGAAGGATCCAGTTGCTTTTGCGCTGCGGTATGTTGATCAGAACATCATCGCAGCAGTTATATCAGTTGGAGCCATTCTAACCTTACTAACGGTATTAATTGCCATGTTATATGGCTTAGCACGACTTCTTTATGCAATGAGTAAAGGAAATTTACTACCAAGGTATTTAAACCATGTTGATAACAAAACGGGAACTCCGCAACGGGCAACGTGGGTGGCTGGTTCAATTGCTGCATTATTTTCAGGGATAATCCCGTTACAATCACTTGCAGAACTGACTAATCTTGTTACACTTGTTGTCATGATGATGCTAGCAATTGGCATCATATTATTACGAAAACAACAAGGCGAACCAGTAAAAGGTCAATTTAGAGTACCATGGGTCCCTTTTATTCCGATCGTTACAGTCCTTATTACAGGTTATCTTATTTTGCAATTAGGAGCCTTAACTTGGCTACTGTTTTTCTTTTGTTTCTTAGCTGGGATCATTATTTACTTTTTTTATGCTAGAAAAGCTTAAATATGCACAAGCTAAATGCTGATGATCAGAAAGGAGATATTATGGATAAAATAGGATGGAATTTTTCAGACAGTTTTACTGTACTACCAGAGTATCTATTCTCTTATACTGAGCCAACAGCAGTTGATAATCCAAGTTGGGCTGTTATTAACGAATCTTTAGTTAACGAGCTTAATTTAAATATCAATCATTTAAGGAGTGATCATGGTTTAGCTATCTTAGCCGGGAATAAAATTCCTGAACGTACAAGCCCCATTGCCCAGGCTTATGCTGGACATCAATTTGGTTATTTCACTAAGTTAGGTGATGGTCGAGCCATATTATTAGGTGAACATCTTACAGATAAAGGGGATCAAATTGATATTCAATTAAAAGGTGCAGGAAAAACCCCTTATTCTAGAGGTGGCGATGGACGTGCAGCATTAGGACCGATGTTACGTGAATACCTGATTAGTGAAGCGATGCATGGACTAAGAATTCCAACTACTAGGAGCTTGGCAGTTGTGACAACAGGTGAGCAGATTATTCGTGAGGAAGCTTTGCCCGGGGCTATTTTAACGCGAGTTGCTTCAAGTCATCTGCGAGTTGGTACGTTTCAATATGTTAAACAGTTCGGGTCAATTGATGAATTAAGGCAATTAGCAGATTACACAATCGAACGGCATTTTCCACACATAAAAGATGTGTCCAATTGTTATTTAGCATTTTTCAAAGAAATTGTCGAGCGACAAGCGAAGTTAATTGCAAAGTGGGATTTAGTGGGTTTCGTCCATGGTGTAATGAATACCGATAATATGGCGATAAGTGGTGAAACGATTGATTATGGTCCTTGTGCTTTTATTGACAAATACGAACCGACTGCTGTATTTAGTTCAATAGATGAACATGGACGTTATGCTTATAACCAACAAAAGCCAGTTGCCATTTGGAATTTAGCTCGACTAGCAGAAGCTTTACTCCCAATTTTAGCGGAGAAAAAAGAGGATGCCGTGCATGGAGCAGAAGCTCTACTTGGATATTTTTCGGAAATGTATCAAAAAGAGTGGCTAGCTAGGATGAAAGCAAAGTTAGGTTTTTTTGAAGAGACGGAGGTTGAGCTCCAGTTCATTGAAGATCTACTTAACTTAATGGAGAAATATCAAGCAGATTATACAGATACTTTCCGTGCCTTAACGCTTGATGATTATGGTAGACAAGAGTGGTTTAAAACAGATGAATTTAACGAATGGTTTCAAAAATGGCAGGCAAAATTATCTGCTCAATCACAATCGGTCGAACGAATTAGGGAATTGATGATGTCCTACAATCCTGCGATCATTCCAAGAAATTTTAGAGTAGAGCAAGTACTTGATAAAGCAGTAGAAGAAGGAGATTATCAACCGTTTAATCAATTTGTAGCTGTTTTACAGAATCCCTATGCCTATACGGATGAACAAGTCACCTATGCAGAGTTACCCCCTGAGACAGATCAACCATATCAAACATTTTGTGGGACTTAGAGTTGAGCCATTATTAAGAATTTAGATCAAGATAAAGAAGTTTACTTTTGTATCTACCTGCAAAGGTTAGATTTTCAACTCTTTGTCAAATGGTGTTGGTCAGAGATTATGACAGAAGAATTCAAAGTGAGTTCTTCTTTTTTTATTATCGTATAATGTTCATTTTTACAAACTAAAGAAAGGTAATGCTAATTGTGCGTCAAAAACTTGATAAGTGATTCCTTTACTCTTTTCTCCTGACTTCTTAAAAGAAGTTATCGACTTAGGTACAAAGGAATCTACTAACCTTTTCTATACATCAACAAAAAAGGTGTTAATCAGCCCACATGAACTCATCAACACCATAAATTATAGAATCATTTTTAATTGGAAAATATCTATTGAAAAGTTCACTCTTCCCGTCTCTTTCTCAACAACTACAACACATGATGGTAAAAATCAAAGAAAACGATCACCATTTAAATAAATTGCTAAAATCAAATATATTACGAAACTGCCAGCATTGGTTAAAATAAAAATTAACCTCACTATATTAGGTGATATATCAAAAAATTCACCTATTCCGCCACAAACACCAAATAGAACTTTATCTTCAGATAATCTTAAGCTCCTTCTCTCAATAGGGACTCTGATTCTTTTTTTTCTCAAGGTTTGCACCCTTTCCATTGTGGGACTGAGACTTTATTATTATATATAATAGTAGCATATTTTGTCCCTTTTTACAACTAAAAAGGGTATAAATGGATATATATAAATTCTCATTTATCACAGATAACCGTCCGTAAAACTCCCACTGATTGAAGTTTCGTTTTATTTTAAGTAAGCTTTTTGGATGATCGATGGAAATAATATAAGCATTTACTATAATAGGGTGTTCAAAAAGTTCAGTAGAAATAACAGATCGAATTTCTTGGTTAGTTTGCTTTTCAGTACCTCACGTATTAAATACATATGTTCCAGTACTCAAAATTGCATTGTCTCGAACTTATATCCTCCTTTTTGAACACGCATTTTTATCCCTTAATGATAAACCGATGGTTTCAATTATCAGTCAGTCACTTGATCAACAATTGTTTTCACTTCTTCACGTGTCATTTTTTCCCGACCATCTTTCATAACCGCCAATGTTTTCACAGCAAGTTTATAGGGGATCTTACAAAAAGTTGCGATATTTCGATTGTTGATTGTTTCGATATATTGTTCAGCTAAATTTAAGTTTTTAGTTGCATATTGAAATAGATCTGATCGGCTCCAACCATTTGGGATAAAATTAACACCACGTTCTTGATCCTCATCCTGATTACGTAAAATATTAACGGATTGTAAGCCACGCCCAAACCCAATTGCCAGCTCATGATCAGTTTCCGTATCATCATACCATTTCCAAATATCAGAAAGCATGACGCCAACCAGTCCAGCAACGTAGTAAGTATATTCATCTAATTCTTCCTCAGTTGAAATCTGCCAATCTTTTTCGACCCATTTTGCCATACCTGATGCCATGATCCCTGTTGATTTTTTAACTTTTTCAATAATTCCTTTTGGGCAAACTGTTAACCATTCACTTAATCTTATGGTTACTTCAGGAAGTTTATCCATATAGGGCTGAATCAGTTGATGGTAAGCATCAGGGTCAAAGGTATTGTGCAATAATTGACTAATGTTTTGAAGCAGAGTCGTTTTTATATCTGGAGATAGATCTTCATGATCTTCAATTTCATCAATTGCTCGCATACATAAATAGGCTGAGGCAACCGTTTTCTTTAAGGTAGGTTTTAATAGAACAATAGGTATGTAAAACGTACGGCTCGTCTGTTTTAAAACACGCATAGCCTCATTATATACCTTTTTAGGCTCACTAATCAAAATTGTTCCTCCTTGATGATCGTTTAATAGTTTATTTATATTTAATAGTCTATCAGTTAGTGACAGTCAATCGCAAGGAATATGATGCTATTTCAGCTATTGTAGGAATTATTGGTTATAGTGAAAAACATATTTGATTAGATAATGACTTTCAAGAGCACTGCTGCTATGTTAAACTAGTCATCAGTGAAAATTGAAAGGAGCTATTTATGATGAAAAAATGGCGGCTAATTTTAATGGCTCTGTTATCCATTTTTGTCTTATCAGCATGTAGTGGCAATGATGATGATGGGGAAGAGGGAGCTTTAAATGATGGAAGTGAGATGGAAGAAATAGATCCCGACCTAGAGGGAATTCCTGATATAGTAGCTGAAGTTAATGGGGAAGAAATAAGTCGTGAAACATTTGAATTAACTTATTTAAGTCAATTTCAGCAATTTGCAATGGAAGCACAGATGTATGGTCAAGAGCTTGATCAAGATCAGTTGAAAGAAGAGTTAGCTGAAAGTATGATTGCTCAAGAATTATTATCCCAAGAAGCTGAGCGACGTAATTTTCTTGTTGCGGATAATGATATAGAGGAATTAATTAGTGAACTTGTAGACATAAATGATTTAGAATCTGAGGATATTCTCTTTGAATTATATGAGGAGCAAGGAATGTCTGAGGAAGAACTCAGAGAACAATTAGCGCTTCAAATCAAATTAGATCAATTAATAGAGGATGAAGGCAAAGATATAACCGTCTCTGCAGAACAAGTAGAGGAGGCTTATGAGGAACTCCTTACCGTATACGAGGATATGGAAGACGAAAATGAGTTGCCACCATTAGAAGAGATCGAAGCCGATTTAGAAGAACAAATTAGAGCAGAAGAAGAAAGTGAACTGATATTTGCTTTGATTGAGGATCTGCGTAACGATGCAGAGATCATAAATAACTTTTAAGAACAAAAGCGCAGAGTGTCCGTTCAGTAACGTACGAACTGCGCCCATGTATCATGGGTGGGTCGATGTTGCCACGCAAAGTGATGGTTTTAATCGATCATTCCTAGCACAGGAGATAAAGGAAAAAATGCATCAGGAGTATGTCGACGTTAGCTTGTGTTCCTCATTAATCAGTGGGACTAGGGAATACAGACTAAGATCACGACGTCCTGGGACTCAGAATAAGAAGACCACTTATTCTTGCGGTGTAAAGCTTCGCAGTTTTCCTTAGTGCGGTTACTCACCCCACCGAAAAGACTTGGGACTGGGACTGCGGTTACTCGTCCCACCGGAAACATCTGCATGACCTACATCCTGTAGCCCCAACTCCCACTGATTGAAGTTTCGTTTTATAATTTCTTATGCAATTCAAAAGGATCCGACTAAATATTAGTCAGGATCCTTTAATTTAATAATAAATGAATCAATAATCAAATTGTTCAATGCTATGTTGAAGTTTATCTGCTATTGTTGCTAATTCTTTAGATGCTGCATAAATATCTTGCATCATCATGGTTTGTTCTTCACCTGATTGATTAATTTTATTGGTACTTGTTGCGGACTGTACAGAGATTTGAGTAATTTCTTCAACTTCATTAACTAGATGATCAACTTGCTCTTTGACCGAGTCAACGTCTCCTAATAAGTGTGTGAGTTGATCAGCATTTTTAGCTGTAGTTGTTAAAATCGTTTCAAAGGAATCATTTGTCTGTTTAATTAATTTAGTTCCTTCAATAACAGATGTTTGACCTTGTTTTGTTTTATCAACCGATTCTTTCGTTTCTGCTTGGACTTCATTTATTAGACGAGCAACTTGGTCTGTTGCACTGCCTGTTTGTTCTGCCAATTTACGAACTTCCTCAGCAACGACTGAAAAACCTTTACCATGTTCTCCAGCACGTGCGGCTTCGATTGAGGCATTTAAAGCAAGTAAATTCGTTTGCTCAGAAATGTCAGTGATCAAATTAACAATTTGATCAATTTCTCTAGACTTATCATCAAGGCGATTCGCTATTGTATGGATATCAGTCGTGTTCTCGTTAATGATCGTCATTTGATTAATCGTTTGATTTACGACTTGACGTCCTGAGTGCGCTACTTGTTCTGCTTCGTTTGAAGCTTTGTTTAAATGGCCAATTTGTGTTGACATTTTTTCAATAGCGCTAGCCATATCTGTTAAATTTTGATTAGCGATTTCAGTAGAACGTGATTGCTGTTCGACTCCTGAGGCCATTTCATTTATTGCTAAATGAATGCGATTAGTTGAGGTGTTGCTATCATCAGCTCGTGCAAAAAGTTCTTCAGATGTTGCTGCAATTTGTACAGAATTAGTCACAACCTCTTGAATGACCGTTCGAAGAGCTTTGACCATTCGATTGACGTCCTCAGCAAGTAGACCTAATTCATCTTTTGCATGTACTTCTAATGGATCAATATTTAGTTTACCTTGTGCAATTTGTTTAACGTGTGTACTGATCCAGTTAATTGGTTTAACGATTCGGCGAACTAAAATACTTGTAATAATTGCTGCTAAAAAAGGCAGTAATAAACCAACCAAAAGAGTTGGCTTCGTCATTTCCCATGTTCTCTCACTGACAATAGAACCTTCAAAATCAATGGCATTTATTGCGATTACTTCATTCTGAGGATTGTGATCACGGAAGATAGGGACATAACCTGTCATTCGGTCCATCCCGCCAAAGTGGTACACTTCTGTGTAATATGAATGACCTGACTTAACATGCTCGATCGCTTCATCAGAAATCATGAAATCATCTGATGCTTGAAAACCTTGTGCTTTTAGGTGACTATCCGCGGCTAAAACGGTTCCGTCTAGGGACAAAATATAATGAGTCTCAAAGATGTCTTTCTTTGTAATTGTCCATTCAATGTCAGATTCAATCTGTTCTAAATAAGATTGATCACCATTAATTAATTCCAGAAGTCCATCGGCATCAATGATACCGGTCGTAATGTTGGCACAACCCGTTAGTTCAACGCCAGCAGCTTGTAAAACTTCTCGGTAACTTGCTCGATAGTTTATTACTGACAAGGCACTTACACTCAAAAACACAATAATTGAGACAATTATTGTGATCTTTTTTGTTACATTCATTTTCAATGTCTAATATCCTCTCTAGGTTCCAATTTATTATTCCATTAAACAAGTATATCGATTGCTTTATTTCTCTGTCAAGATATATAACTAGAACTAAATGCCTATAAAAATATTTGAATGATTGATCACAGTGTAACTGGTTGGTCTACTTAAGACGGATCGTCTGGGACTAGGATTGCACTTACTCGTCCCAGCGAACCCCACATTGTTGACCCGAGTTTTACAGACGGTTATCTGTGATAAAAAAATTCTAGCTTAAAGCAATAATCTGACATAAGTTAGGCTCGAATGCATAATAAGCGACGATTATAAAAGTGAAAGGAGGTTATTGCTTAACAGGCTCAGGATAGTCTACACCTTTTGTATCAACAGTTACTGATTTCATGACAACGTCTTCTAGCGGTTTATCATTACTATCACGCTCAAGATTTGCAATTTGATCAACGACATCCATGCCTTCTAGTACCTGTCCAAAAGCTGCATATTGTTTATCTAAATGTGTTGAAGCCTCGTGCATAATAAAAAATTGCGAACCAGCAGAATTGGGTGATTGAGAACGAGCCATTGAAATAATACCACGATCATGGCTGAGATTATTTTCAAAACCATTCTCACTAAATTCCCCAGCGATTGAATAATCAGGTCCACCTAGACCATTTCCTTCTGGATCGCCACCTTGAATCATAAAGTCTGGAATAACACGGTGAAAAATTAAACCATCATAAAATCCATCTTCAACCAGTGTTACAAAATTAGCTACAGTATTAGGAGCAATGTCAGGAAAGAGCTCAATGATAATTTCTTGATCATCCTCCATGGTCATGGTGACGATTGGATTTTCTTCAACGACTGGATAACTAGCTATTTCATCATCAGTACTTGGATTATCTTGTTCACAGGCAGCCATTAAAAATAGCAAGCTGGTAAGGAACAGGGATAAGTTGAACAGTTTACTTTTTGTTTTCATAATTTTAATCCCCCAAATTAACAAAGTTAGCTGATATTATAGCACGTTTTTTGAAGAATTGTTATATCTATAAGTTAGGAGTCCAAGCTAGATGTCGGTTACAACGTATAAATATGAATAAAGGAGGTTTTGAATAATGGTGAAGATTTATATTGATCCAGGTCATGGTGGAAATGATCCAGGCGCTGTTAGTAACGGGCTTTCTGAAAAAAATCTCACATTACAAATCGGGCATTTTCTAAGTGATTATTTAAACAAAAACTATCAAGATGTATCTGTTCAAATGTCAAGGACAAAGGATGAAACCGTATCATTAAGGGAACGAACAAATAAAGCAAATAATTGGGGAGCTGACCTGTATTTATCGATTCATGTTAATGCAGGGGGAGGAAGTGGGTTTGAAAGCTATATTTTCAACGGTCAGTTTGCTAATCAATCGCGTACAAAGCAATTAAGGTCCCAAATACATGATACAATCGTTTCGGAAATGAACTGGAATGATCGTGGTAAGAAGGAAGCAAATTTCCATGTATTAAGAGAAACAAGAATGTCAGCCGTTTTAACGGAAAGTGGATTCATTGACCATCGTCAAGAGGCAAGATTGATGCGGAATAATGATTGGTTAAAAAAAGTAGCTGTAAGTCATGCCAAGGGAATTGCCCGAGCGTTTAATTTAAAGGAAACAAGTCAATCCCTTTTAGACGATCCCCTTTATCGAGTTGTAGTGGGCTCGTTTTTAAAAGAAAAGAATGCAAGAGAAAAAGTTGATTTACTAAAAAAGAAAGGATACGAAAGTTACATTTTCCCTTTTGCCCAGCAAAATAAACGTTATTATCGTGTAATTGCTGGTGCATTTCGACAAAGAGAAAATGCTAACCGTCGAGTTAATGATCTTAAAAAAGATGGTTTTGAAAGTTTTATTGTTGAAGTGTAACGCTATACGGTAAGAGGCATTGATTTATCACAGCTAACCGACCGTAAAACTCGGGCCAACAATGGGTTTCGATGGGGTGAGTAACCGCACTAAGGAAAACTACGAAGCTTTACACCGCATGAATAAACTGATTGAAGTTTCATTTTATATTGAGTATTTTTAGGGCTAAGTCTATAAAAAGTCCAGCTAGTTAGTGGTTACTCACCTTTAGCTGGACTTTACTTAGATCGTTTGACGATAGACACCAATCACTTTACCTAAAATGGAAATACTATTATAGATTAATGGTTCCATTGTTGCGTTTTCCGGTTGCAAACGAATTCGATTAGCTTCCTTGAAGAAACGTTTGACGGTAGCTTCATTATCATCTGTCATTGCAACAACAATATCTCCATTATCTGCTGTTTGCTGTTGCTTAACAATCACTATGTCATCTTCAAAAATTCCTGCTTCAATCATACTATCTCCTACAATGACTAGAGCAAATAATTTGGCATCTAACTGGGATATAGATGAGGGAAGAGGAATAAACTCTTCAATATTTTCAATCGCTGTAATCGGTAAACCTGCTGTGACTTTACCAATAACAGGTACAAAAACAGCTGTATCCTTAGGTATGCCTTCTTGTTGATCGTCTTTAATGATTTCAATTGCCCGTGGTTTTGTTGGATCACGTCGAATGTAACCTTTTTTCTCAAGGCGAGCTAAATGCCCATGTACTGTTGAACTAGAGGCAAGCCCAACAGCTTCACCGATCTCACGTACAGATGGAGGATACCCTTTTAAAGTGACTTGTTCTTTAATATAATTCAAAATAGCTTCTTGTCGTTTAGATAATGATTGCATTCAATTTACCTCCGTCCTAATTTTAGCTTTATTATAGCATGGAAATTACCAATAAGCAAACGCTAGTTCGCAAATATTGCTTATATAATTAGTTATTCATTTCTAATAATTAATCATTGAAGTTGCAGAACAATAGGGAAATTAGTTAGAATAGACAAAGAGATAGTGTTTATCACAGATAATCGTCCGTAAAACTCGGGGCAACAACGGGGTTCGTTTTATATTTTTATTAAATGTTTTGTTATTCTGAGCCCTAGGTTGTGTAAGTGTTAATCGAAATTTCTTAATATTCGTAATGTACTCCTTTGAATTAGGGTGTTTGAATGGATCTATCATTTCCTATATAGAGGAAGGTGAGGTGATTCTTTCATGTAATATTTTGCTGGTGGGGCTTTCCCGTTCTTCTGAATGGATGAAAATGTATATGAAAAGAGGTGATAGCTCATGCTATCTAAAGATAAACTTGATCGAATTAATACTTTAGCTAATCGAGAAAAAGAATCTGGCTTAACAAAACAAGAGAAAGAAGAACAACAAAAATTACGAACTGAATATTTAAAAGATTTTCGACAATCTTTTAAAACACAATTAAGTGGGGTAAAGGTTGTTGACCCGGAAGGGACAGACGTTACACCGGAAAAAGTAAAGCGTTTAAGGACTGAAAATAAAGATAATTAAGAAAACGTTAAGTTTTGACTTGTTTATTATGCTATTTCATTATAGGATAATACTTGTACACTAAAATCGTACGTACATATAGATGTACTTAAATTGAAAGGGGAATTATAAAAATGGTAAATCAAACGCAACAAACATCAATTAATGCGATTCGTACATTATCAATTGATGCAATTCAAAAAGCGAATTCAGGTCATCCTGGTCTACCAATGGGTGCCGCTCCAATGGCATATACATTGTGGACTGAATTTATCGATCAAAACCCTAAAAATTCAAGTTGGGTAAATCGTGACCGCTTTGTTTTATCAGCTGGACACGGCTCAATGTTATTGTATTCTTTACTCCATTTATCTGGTTATCAAGTATCAATTGAAGACTTGAAAAATTTCCGTCAATTTGGTTCTAATACACCTGGTCACCCAGAAGTAACAGACACGGATGGTGTTGAAGCAACGACAGGACCATTAGGACAAGGAATTGCGATGACGGTCGGAATGGCTATGGCAGAAGCACACTTAGCTGCAAAATACAATCGTGATCACTACAACATTGTTGATCATTATAGTTATGCTATAGTTAGTGATGGTGACTTAATGGAAGGTATTTCTCATGAAGCTGCTTCATTAGCTGGTCACCTCGGTTTAGGTAAATTAATTGCTTTATACGATTCAAATGATATTTCCTTAGATGGTGATTTGGATAAATCATTTTCAGAAAAAGTTCAAAAACGTTTTGAATCATACAATTGGCAAGTTATCCGTGTTGATGATGGTAATGATGTTGATGGGCTTATGAAAGCAATCAAAGAGGCTAAAGCAAATACAGACCAACCTACACTTATTGAAGTTAAAACAGTTATTGGTTTTGGTTCCCCGAATAAAGCAGGTTCAAGCTCAGCACATGGTGCAGCATTAGGAGCAGATGAAGTTGCTTTAACCAAACAAGCTTATAAGTGGGAACATGAAGATTTTGCTGTACCAAAAGAAGTTTATCAAGATTTTGAGGAGAAGGTTGCTGTTAGTGGACAAGCAGCTGAAGACAAATGGAATCAATTGTTTGCTGAATATAAAGAAGCTTATCCAGAGCTTGCTGCTGAATTTGAATTAGCTCAAAAAGGTGTACTTCCAGAAGAGTGGGATAAAGATCTACCTAACTTTACACCAGGAGAAGATACCCTAGCTACTCGTGCTTCTTCAGGTAAAGTCTTAAATGCTGTATCTAAAGCTGTTCCAAGTCTTTTCGGTGGAAGTGCTGACTTAGCTGGATCAAATAATACTCGAATGAATGATGAAGAAGATTTTGATAAAACAAATTATGCAGGGCGAAACATCTGGTTTGGTGTTCGTGAATTTGCAATGGCTGCTGCTTTAAATGGTATGGCTCTCCATGGAGGGTTAAAGGTTTATGGTGGTACATTCTTCGTCTTCAGTGATTACTTACGTCCAGCTGTACGTTTATCCGCCATTCAAAAATTACCGGTAACGTATATACTAACCCATGATTCAATTGCGGTTGGTGAAGATGGACCGACACATGAGCCTATTGAACAACTTGCTGCATTCCGTGCTATGCCAGGTATTTCAGTTATTCGCCCGGCTGATGGGAATGAAACACAGGCGGCTTGGCGTCTAGCAATGGAATCAACAGATCATCCAACACTACTTGTTTTGACCCGTCAAGGATTACCAACACTTAACGGTACAAACTATGAGGGTGTTAAAAAAGGTGGTTATGTTGTCAGCCCTTCTGAAAAAGAGCAAGCAGATGGTCTTTTACTTGCTGCTGGCTCAGAGGTGCAACTTGCTGTTAAAGCACAAGCTGAATTAAAAGCTAAAGGGCATGATGTAAGTGTTGTAAGCTTACCTGCTTGGGACCTGTTTGAACAGCAAGATCAAGCTTACAAAGACTCTGTTTTACCTAAAACAGTTAAAAAACGTTTAGCTATCGAGATGGGTGCTTCGCTTGGTTGGGATCGTTATTCTGGTGATGAAGGCGATATTTTAGCGATTGACCGCTTTGGAGCATCTGGAGAAGGCAATCAAATTATGGCTGAATATGGCTTTACAGTTGAAAATGTTGTAGCTCGCTACCTAAACATGATCAATAAATAAGTGATAGTTAATAGAAAAGCTCACAATTATTGTGAGTTTTTCTTTTTATGACAAAAATAGAAGAAATTTATGACAAACTATGACAACATATCATAAAATGATGAGATATAATTGGACTAAGGAGGTAGTCTAATGAATCGATATCATATTTTTTTAGTAGAAGACGATGTTTATCATGAATATTTTTATAAAACAGCTCTGTTAAATCGCTTTTTTATTGCTTATATGGCTGAACCTAACCGATTAGACTTAAAAAAGCCGTTTATTTATATTACCTGCCCAATTCCACATCATGAGCTGGAACAAACTAATCAATTTATTTACTTAAGTGATCGTATTATTACGGTGTTCTCTAATGAAGAACTAATTTTGGACAACCAATTCTTAGCCCAACTTGAAAAAATTGATCGACATTGCTTTATTGTTGATCATACGAATGATAATTACGGTTGGTTAGCTCCAAAGAAAAATCAAATAAATTGGACAAGTCATATTGATGTTTTTTAATGCTCTATAGTTATTCAAAAACAAATTGATTATCTAATGATATTGATCACAGCTTGATCTGCTGTGGTCTAACATTGTCTAAAATAAATGAAACCTCGATTAGCTGAACAATATGATCTTTTTTGTTTAATAAAAGGGACTGTTGTAAAATAAGATGATGTTTTATATACTATATGGGAGATGATTTGAAGGAGGCAAGAGATTTATGGGTACAGGCTGGGTCATATTAATTGCCATTATTGCTTTATTAGCCGGAGTGGCACTTGGTTTTTTCATCGCCCGAAAATATATGATGAATTATTTAGAAAAAAATCCACCAATTAATGAGCAGATGTTAAGAACATTAATGATGCAAATGGGGCAAAAACCATCACAAAAGAAAATTACTCAAATGATGCGTGCAATGAATAACCAAAATAAAAAATAGCTAATTAATCAATTAAATCCCTTGTGCCTATAGGTACAAGGGATTTATTGGTTAAAAAATGAATAATTAATGCAAATATCGTAAATCATCGTATCTTGTTTTTAAATGCCTTTAAGCCTATAATGAAAAATAAGCGAATATTTTGCTAGTTTAACCAATTTTTTTATAAAAATATCGAATATTTTATAAGATTTGTTCATAAAATGGTTTTAAATATGTTATTCTTGTAAAGTACTGGTAGACTATCTTCAATTGAGAGGAGCATGGTTGTGTATTCTCAGAGAAAAATTGAATATTATCATGTTAAGCAAGATCAAGTTCGTTTTTTACTTGATACTCAACCGATTCGATATAATTTAGCAAATTTGCCAGAGCAAATTGTTGAATGGGTTGAACATCATGGCTTTGATTTTATGAGTATCTGCACTTCTAAAGGCAGAATATTATATACCTCTACTTCAATAGAGAATATGTTGGGATATCAGCCATCAGATATTATAAATAAATTTTGTTTACGTTATATCCCTAAAAGATTACATCAAGATTTTATTGAAACATTTCAATTAGACACGCCATATCGTCAACGTTTCACGATTCAATTAAGAAGTATTACTGAGAAGAATGTTTGGGTTGATCTTGTTATTAAACCTATTTATATTAAGGATTCAGAAAAACCTATATTTCTGGCTTTAGTTAAAAATATTAGTGACAAAAAAGAAGCCGAAGAACTGTTGATTAGATCGGAGAAAATGTCAGTTGCCGGTCAATTAGCTACTGGAGTTGTACATGAGATAAGAAATCCATTAACTTCATTGAAGGGCTTTATTGATTTATTACAAGCGGGAATTAATCGAAAAGAAGAATATTATAAGATTATGATTGATGAAATAGAAAAAATAGAAAAGATCTCAACAGAACTATTATTTGTTTCCAAGCCACTGACCCACAATCATTCTTATCAGTGGTTAAAACCAATGATCGAAGATGTCATGACTTTGTTGAATACGCAAGCGGTTAAGAAAAATATTGAACTAGAATTAATCTGCTTTGAAGATGTTGTCATCTATGCAGATCGATCACAAATGAAACAAGTATTTATCAATCTAATCAAAAATGCGATTGAAGCGATGACTGTTCCAGGTACAATTACAATAAATGTTGAAAAGCAAGATAATAATTGTCTAATTTCGGTTATTGATGAGGGCCCTGGTATTCCTAAACAACTTATACATAAAGTAAAAGAGCCTTTCTTCACGACGAAAAAAGAGGGAACAGGTCTGGGGTTGATGATAACAAGCCGAATTATTGATAATCACAATGGTCTTTTTAACATTAAACCAGATGTTGATATCGGTACAACGTTTGAAATTCAATTGCCTCATTATGCTCCAAACAAAGTTGAAAGTGAATGAATGAACATTAATAGATTGAAAGAAAACAATAAAAAATTGCTCAATATTGGGACACCACTTGCCTTTAAGTGGGTGTCTCTTTTTTAATGGAAACTCGATATATTTTACTTATTAACGATTTTAATTTAGAATAGTAAAGTATATAAATACGTCCATCCGTATTCAGTGTAAGAATAGGAGACGTTACGAGACTTATTTAGGGGGTATGAAGTATGGCTATTAATACGAAGAGGTCATTTGAGATCGATGGTCAGAAGTATAATTACTACCAATTAAAAGCCTTAGAAGAAGCAGGAAAAGGAGAAATTGATAGACTACCTTTTTCAATACGGGTATTGCTAGAATCATTGCTTAGACAATATGATGGTCGAGTCATTACAGATGAACATGTTAATGGTTTAGCAAACTGGGGGAAAACGGATAAAACAGATGTTCCTTTTAAACCATCACGTGTTATTTTACAAGACTTTACTGGTGTTCCAGCTGTGGTTGACTTAGCATCACTTCGAAAAGCAATGGTTGATTTAGGTGGAGAAGCCGATCAAATTAATCCTGAAGTCCCGGTTGATTTGGTTATTGACCACTCTGTTCAAGTTGATGAATTTGGAACAAATACCGCATTATTAGCTAATATGGAACTGGAATTCGAACGAAATGCTGAGCGTTATGAATTTCTAAATTGGGCACAAAAGGCTTTTGATAATTATCGAGCTGTGCCGCCTGCAACAGGAATTGTCCACCAGGTTAACCTAGAATACTTAGCAAGTGTGGTACACCAAACAGAGAATGCAGATGGTGAGCTTGAAGTTTTTCCTGATACACTTGTTGGTACGGACTCACATACAACGATGATTAATGGCCTCGGTGTACTCGGTTGGGGTGTTGGCGGAATTGAAGCAGAGGCAGGGATGCTTGGACAGCCTTCCTATTTCCCAGTACCTGATGTTATTGGGGTTAAATTTACTGGCTCAATGCCTAATGGAATTACGGCAACAGACCTTGCATTGAAAGTAACACAAGTATTACGTGAGAAAAAAGTTGTTGGTAAATTTGTTGAATATTTCGGTCCTGGCTTAAAGCAAATGCCATTAGCTGATCGAGCAACAATATCTAACATGGCGCCAGAATATGGGGCGACATGTGGTTTCTTCCCAGTTGATGAAGAAGCGATTAACTATTTACGCTTAACTGGAAGAAGTGAAGAGCAAATTGCATTAGTTGAAAAATATTGTAAAGAAAATAGTTTTTGGTATGATTCAAATGATCCAGATCCTGAGTTTACCGATTTAGTTGAAATCAATCTTTCTGAACTTGAACCAAGCTTATCTGGACCAAAGCGCCCACAGGATTTAATTATGCTGTCTGATATGAAAAAATCATTTAATGATGCTGTAACTGCTCCAGCAGGTAATCAAGGATTTGGTTTGGATAAATCAGAATTTGATAAAGAAGTAACAATCAAACATTCTAATGGCGTTAAATCAACGATGAGAACGGGATCACTAGCTATTGCAGCTATTACTTCTTGTACAAACACATCGAATCCGTATGTGATGTTAGGTTCAGGTCTACTGGCTAAAAATGCAATAGAAAAAGGATTAACGGTACCCGAGTATGTGAAAACATCATTAGCTCCTGGATCTAAAGTTGTCACGCGTTATCTAGAAGATGCAGGCTTAATGCCTTATTTAGAAAAACTAGGTTTTAACCTTGTTGGCTATGGTTGCACGACTTGTATTGGCAACTCAGGACCACTTGTACAAGAAGTAGAAGAAGCGATCATTGAAAATGATTTAACTGTTGCTTCTGTCTTGTCTGGTAACCGTAACTTCGAAGGTCGAATCCATCCATTAGTTAAAGCAAACTATTTAGCTTCACCACCTTTGGTTGTTGCCTATGCTTTAGCGGGAACTGTAGATATTGATCTTAATGATGAACCGCTTGGTTTTGATCAAGCTGGAGAGCCGGTATACTTTGGTGATCTATGGCCATCATTAGAGGAAATTCGTGATCAAGTGAGTAAAGTCGTTACACCAGAAATATTTAAAAAAGAATATGAGAATATTTTTAATTCTAATGAAAAATGGAATGCCATTGAAACAACAGATGAACCGCTTTATGAATGGAATGATCAATCAACCTATATTCAGAATCCACCATTCTTTGAACATCTATCAAAAGAACCAGAAACAGTTAAACCTTTATCTGATCTTCGCATTGTTGGTAAATTCGGTGATTCAGTCACAACTGACCATATTTCACCAGCTGGTGCAATTGCTAAAGATATGCCAGCAGGTCAGTATTTACAAGATAATGGTGTCACACCACGCCATTTCAACTCATATGGTTCCAGACGTGGAAATCATGAGGTGATGATGCGAGGAACATTTGCCAATATTCGGATAAAAAATCAACTGGCTCCTGGAACAGAAGGTGGCTATACGACTTACTGGCCAACTGAAGATGTGATGCCAATCTATGATGCAGCGATGAAATATCAAGAGCAAGATACGGGTCTTGTTGTCCTTGCTGGTCATGATTATGGAATGGGAAGTTCAAGAGACTGGGCCGCAAAAGGAACAAATCTACTTGGCATAAAAACAGTCATTGCTCAAAGTTATGAAAGAATTCATCGGAGTAACCTTGTGATGATGGGTGTACTCCCATTAGCCTTCCCTGAAGGTGTCAGTGCCGATTCACTAGGACTAACAGGACGTGAAACCATTCATGTAGACATTGATGAATCTATCACACCCAATCAGAAAGTTAGTGTAACAGCAACATCTGAAGCTGGTAAAGTAATAGAATTTGAAGCAATCGCACGTTTTGATAGTGAAGTAGAAATTGACTATTACCGCCATGGTGGTATTTTACCAATGGTTCTACGAAATAAACTAAAATAAGCTTAAAAAGAACTAGATCACAAATTCAATGTGGTCTAGTTTTTTAATAGCAAATAATAGTTTAATCATCAACGATGATTAATCCTTCTGGCTGTTAGGGAGATAGTAACTGTGCTAAAATAAGTAATGGAAGAAAGGGGTTATTTCATTGACGAATCATTTAATCTTATCAAAAGTAAAGGAGCCGGAACTTCTTGAGTGGACTCAAGTTGTAAAGACACCTCCTTACCAAGAAATCGAAGTTTTACGTGCACTAGACCAGTTACAAGCTGAACCACATGATTTTTCTGACCATGCTGTAGCTATTCTTTATACAATGTTAGCTTACCATCGTCTAAAACGTCATCAAACCACAGATTCTTTAACACCAAGATTACTTGATCAAGCGAAACAGTTAAAAGATGATTTACCAATCCGCGAAAATTTACAGGAGATTAGATACTACAGTATCGTTTTAGATCAATTAAAAGCGTTACAAATTAGTCAGTGGACCATTCGAGAGACTGATTTTGATGCCGCTAAGTTGAAAAAAATGCAAGAATGGCAAATAATTTTAGCAGACTATGATCGAGAAATGAAAAGACTCGAGCAAAAAAAGGATTTTAAAGACTCTGAGTTAGGACAAATCAATAAAAAAACTAAGGATGAATTATCAAATTTAGCCCAATTAATTAATAAAAGTATCGATATGCTTGAGAATAAAAGGTCAGGTGTGCCAACACGTGCGATTAATCAATCAATTCGCAACTTGACACAATTGGAAGCCGATTTTGTTCAAGCATTTCCAGACATTTTTAACTCATCAACAAAGAAAAGTCCCCTGCAAAAGCTTGAAGAGATGGTTGGTCTAGAGCAGGTCAAAAAATATATGAATCAATACTATCATTATTTGAAATATCAACAGGATCGTAAAGAAATGGGTTTTCAAATGGTTGATGAACCAGGTCTCCATATGATTATTACAGGAAATCCTGGGACAGGTAAAACGACAATTGCTCGTTTGTTAGCAGATATTTATCATGAACTTGGTTTACTCAAATCAAATAAAATTATTGAAGTGAATCGTTCACATTTGGTAGGTTCTTTTGTTGGCCAAAGTGAAGAAAATACGATCAATTATATTCAACAAGCAGTGGGTGGAGTTTTGTTTATTGACGAGGCGTATAGCCTTCACCGTCCAGATGCAAGTGGCAGTGATTATGGTCAAGCCGTTATCGATACCCTTGTTTCCGCTATGACAAGTGGTGAGTATGCAGGCCAATTTGCCGTTATTTTAGCGGGTTATCCAGAAGAAATGAGGCAATTTTTATGGTCAAATCCTGGCTTGAGAAGTCGCTTTCCGGAGCAAAATATGATCCATTTACCGGACTTTAAAATTACTGAACTTTTGGAAATTGCTGAAATGACCGCATTAGATAATGATTACTTTTTCACTGAAACAGCGCTAAATAGTTTTTATGGATTAATTGAACGTGCCAAAGTTGATGATACCTTTGGTAATGCAAGAACCGTTCGGGATTTAGTGATGAAAGCCATTTTCAAAAAAGGAGCAGCGATAACAGTTGAAGAGCATGATGATTGGCTCGATCATATGCGAATTGAATCAAAAGATTTGACCGTTATGACGGATGAGAAAGATGATATTGAGCCAATGGATCAGCTCAATCAACTGATTGGACTGGAGAATATTAAATCTGAGGTCAAGAAGCTATCATCATTTGTTAAGATACAACAGAGTCGAAAAAATCAAGGTTATCCAACGGTTCCCATTCAGCTCCATGCTGTTTTTTCAGGTAATCCAGGGACAGGGAAGACAACAGTAGCAAAAATTTATTCCAAACTATTAAAAGAGTGTGGACTGCTGAAACGTGGACATTTTATCCTGGCTTCTAGGAGTGATTTAGTTGCTGGTTATGTTGGACAAACAGCGATTAAAACAAAAAATAAAATTCGTGAAGCATTAGGTGGTGTTTTATTTATTGATGAAGCTTATTCCTTATTCCGTGGGGAGAATGATTTTGGCAAAGAAGCGATTGATACACTTGTTGATGAAATGACGAAGCATAATGAAAATCTGGTTGTCATTTTAGCGGGATATCGTCAAGAAATGGTTCGTTTTATCAATAGTAATCCAGGACTCTCTTCACGATTTAAAAAATACTTTGAATTTCAGGACTATCAAGCTGAAGAGTTGCTTGCTATTGCAAGCTATCATATTGATCATTATAGTTACAAAATGACCGATCAGGCTAGAGATTACCTGATTAGTGCATTTAATCATGAAACGATCGAAGGGAATGCGCGATTTGTTGTTAATTTGATAGATGAAGCGATTCAGTTCCAGGCTTTAAGGATTGCAGATGAACAAATAAATGATGAGCAATTTATGTTATTAACTAAAGATGATTTTAAAAATGCCTGGCAGGCGGTAAAAGGGGTAGATTAAATGAAGAAAGTAACAACTGATATTCAAGTTCGTTATCAAGAAACAGATCAAATGGGGGTCGTCTATCATGCAAACTATCTTGTCTGGTTTGAAATAGGTCGGACCGCTTTTATTGAAGCATTGGGTTTATCGTATGCAGAAATGGAAAAAGAGGGTGTTGTCTCACCTGTTACCCATGTGGAAATCGATTATAAACATCCGATTCATTATGGTGAACCTGCTTTTGTTGAAACATGGATTGATCATTATGATGGGCTGCGCACAACATATGGTTATCAGGTGACAAATGAGCGAGGTAAAGTAGCAGTAACGGGGAAAACAGACCATGTCGTCGTAAATAAAGAAAGTTTCCGTCCGATATCAGTTCGTCGAAAATTTCCAGATTGGCATGCAAAGTATTTAAATGCCTTAGGAGCTGAAGAATAAATGGCATTTGGATTAAAGCGAAATGAATTAAAAAAATGGCAACAAAAAGTTCTAGCTGGCGAAATAGCCTTTATTACACATTATTGGCTTGATGATCGATTTCCTGATTGTACGAGCGTGACAAAAGTCGGTTGCAATAATTTAGCAAAGTTGATTACATGGGGAACGAAATATGATTTAAAACCAGAATGGATTGATCGTCGTTCAGAATACCCCCATTTTGACTTATTTGCTCCGCTTCAAGCAGAAATATTACAAGCAGAAGGGATAACTGATCAAATAGACCGCTTTCAATTAAAATAAAACGAAACTTCAATCAGTGGGAGTTGGGCCTACAGGATGTAGGTCATGCAGATGGTTCCGGTGAGGCGAGTAACCGCAACCCCAGATGTTGTCACAAATGTTTTCGGTGGGACGAGTGATCGCAGCAATGTTGTCAGGTTAACACGACCGCTACGGAAAAACACTACGCTTTCCGTGGGCGCGGAGGCGTACAGGACGTAGGTCATGCAGGCTTTGTCACACGACGTGACGAAGTTAGCCTGCCTTGAGCTAACTTTGCCAAGCAAAAAACACTTGTCAAAGTGGATCTCAAGCTCACGCTTTTCCCACAGGACAAGGAAAGCATCGTCAGCGAAACATCGCACGAAGAAAATGGCCTTTTATTTTCGAGGAGTCTGCGTGTTTTTCCTTCGCTAGCTGGTTTTACTTTCATTTGTATTAAAGTTGATACTCGATTCCATTCCATCATTTTCTTATTTGGATGGAAGAAAATACAAATCAATATAAACCAAATTAAAATAGGATTCACTCATACAACAGATCCACTTAGGTGATTGGAACGAAAGGTGGTGACTCCAGCGGAAATAAGATGAGTTGAAGATCCACTTTTGTAGCGCATTAGGCTACAAAAGTTAGCTGAAACCATCTCCGCGGAAAGCATCCACCTGTAGTGGAAAGCACCGACCCTTAATATTTGAATCTTAGCATGCTATTTATCATTTTGAAATGGATTTACTTAATCGATCTTATTAACCTGACAACATTGGTAATCGCAGTCCCAGGAGGTGACGGTTTTAATCTGCGTTCCCCTAGCTCCCACTGATTGTTAAGGAACACAAGCTAACGTCTTCGCGTCCTGCGAAAACGCTTATGTGACCAACATCGTGTTGGCCCAAGTGAATCAGGACATTAGCTCACCTGTATCTCCCGCCTATATAGATTCATTTTCTTTCTCTATTCGAAGGACTACAGGCTAAAACCACCACATCGTGTGGTAACACCTGTGTGACCAACATCGTGGGACTCAGAATAAGAAAACCACTTATTCTTGCGGTGTAAAGCTCCGTAGTTTTCCTTAGTGCGGTTACTCGCTCCATCGAAACCCGTTGTTGCCCCGAGTTTTACGGGCGGTTATCTATGATAAAGTTTCATTAGAAACTCCCACTTCATGATTTTGGTTAATTGATTGAAGTGGGAGCCTTTATGATTTTAATCTTATTTTTGACTTATTTTCTTTTCAGGTACTGGATCATATCCTCCAGGGTGAAAAGGGTGGCATTTTAAAATCCGAACAATGGTTAATCTAAGCCCTTTAAAAGCACCAAATCTAGTAATGGCGATTCTACCATACTCTGAACAGCTCGGATGAAAGCGACAGCTCGGCGCTGTCATTGGACTAATCTTATCCTGATAAAAACGGATAATGGCTAATAATATACGTTTCATGGATTATTCCAACCGCTTATCAAAGGTAATTGATGCAATTGCATCATGTAAGTGAATGGATTCATGGTTTTGGCAGCTTACATGAAAAGCAACAATTTGATTAGATTCGTATAGATCAGCAGCGACTAAGCGAACCATATCCTCAACAAATCTTGGATTTTCATAAGCTTGTTCAGTAACAATTTTCTCATCAGGCCGTTTTAAGACAGGGTGAATACGAGCACTTGCGTTACTTTCAGCTGCTTCTAACAAGAGTGCTTTCCAATCGATAGTTGATTCATCAAAAGCTTCGATCAGCTCAACTTCCATATGAACTTCTCCGCGCTGATTATGAGCACTATACTCGCTAATTTCTTTTGAACAAGGGCAAAGAGTAGTTATTGTTCCTGTTAAGCCAACCTTAATGTCAAATTGATTAGGTTCCTGATAGTTGATCGCTATCATTAAATCAGCATGATTGAGTCCTGTTAATTCAGAATTTGGACCTTTACGTTCAAAAAACCATGGAACTTGAACCTCGAGTTTTGCATCTGATGTTTTTAACCGTTTAGCCAATTGTTTGGTCAATTGTTTAAGATTTTTTAAATCGAGTGTCAACAAATTATTTTGATAAAAGTCATGTAATTGTTCAGTAAATCGACTCATATTTGTGCCTTTATTATTTTGCGCAACAGTAGAGGAAAAAGTAAAGCTTCCAATTGATGATTGTTGATTTGGCATGAGTTGACTATTTATTTGAATCGGATGTTTGACATTCGTTATCCCGACTGCATCTAATTTAAATAGAAAATCTGCCTGTTTATTTTGTAAATCAGCCATAGCTTCTTTAGTTTCCGGCTTTGTCTTTTCAATAGGTTCTACTGAGCCAAATAAGCGATGGCGCTCTGCTTTATTTGGCATTATACGTTGGTTTATATGATCTTTATTCATAGAGGAATCCCCTTTCGCATCAACAACTAGTACAAAGTATACTGAACATTCTAAAATGATTCAATTCTTTTGTTTTCTTAAGTATATTGATTTTATGAAGTAAATCTGATATAAAATAGTGTTGACACGCTTCTCCAAATAACAAATTTGTTTTTGTGTGGAGATGGCTTCAGTTAACTTGAGTAGCAAAAAACCCGATATTTTAGCGGGAAAATAGAGTAAAACTGCTTCAAATCGGGTGAGTGAAATCTTTAATTTAAACCATTTGTTTAAGCTTTTCGAGTTAAAGCCAGGTTATTTTGGGTTCGGTTTTATTGATAATTCGCTTTATATTCGCTCGATGTCGATAAAAGATAAATAGCGTTAAGATACTTGTCACAATCAACAGTCCATATTCTCTAAGGATAAGGGTTGTGATTATAGCAATAATTCCGGTCACCATTGAAGATAAGGAAACATATTTGCTCAGATAAAGGACGATAAAGAAGCTGATTAAAATGATAAAGAAGAGCAATGGATTCACACCCAAGATCAGACCGCCCGAGGTAGCCACTGCTTTACCCCCTCTAAAATGAGCAAATATGGGGTACATATGCCCGATAACAGCAAAGATACCAATAATTAATGGACTTAATTCTGGCTGATTAAAGATGAATGGGATTGAGGCAGCAAGGGTACCTTTTAAAATGTCCGCTGATGTGACGATAATACCAGCTTTTTTACCTAAAACACGAAATGTATTGGTTCCACCTAAGTTGCCACTCCCATGCTCACGAATATCCGTTTTATAAAATAGCTTCCCAATGATTAATCCCGACGGTATTGAGCCGAGTAGGTAAGCAATGACGATAAATAATAAATAAGTCCACATTTATTTTCTTCCTCTTTTCTTTAATACAGTAATAGAATGTTCTTATTTTAACACGATTTATTGAATTGTAAAACTATTTATGAGCTGGTACTAAATTCTGCTGTCATTTTTAAAGAAATTGCTTATTTTTAGTAATTCTATTTGACCAAATTAGCTAATTAATCGTACACTAAAGATTACAGACCAATTATAAAAAGGAGTTGAGCACAGTGAAAGAGTATCATCCAAATCAAACCACGTTAAAGAAAATATTTGATGAAGCAAAAACAATAGCTGTTGTTGGTTTGTCAGATAAGCCGGAAAGAACGTCTTATCAAATAAGCGAACTCATGCAAGGTTATGGATTTAAAATCATTCCTGTCAATCCTAAGGTTGATCAAGTTTTAGGGGAAAAGGCTTATCCGAGCTTGACTGCTATTCCGGAACCAGTGGATATTGTTAATGTATTTCGAAGATCAGAGTTCCTTAAGGAGATTGCTGCAGAAACAAAAGAAATTAAAGCAAAAGTGCTTTGGGCACAACAAGGTGTTTATGACGAAGAGGTTTATCAAGAATATCATGATGATTTCGATATTGTGATGGATCTTTGCATTAAAGTGGCTTATTCAACATTAAAATAAATCCTCGATTAAGTCGTTGATTTGACGGCTTAACTAAGTAGAAATAGATTTCTGTTTAGTTAAGCTTGTTAAATCGAGCGGTCAGGATTAATTATCCTCATTAATTTTAGTTCATTTTTCCTGACTTGGGTGAGTGATAAAAAAATAAGCGAATTTTAGGTAATGATCAAGTATAATAACATTTAGAAGTTTAATGTTGTACGATATAGAAGGGAAAGATGAGTTTGAGTAATCAAGAATCATTATATACAGATGAATCGATTCAAGTATTAGAAGGACTGGAAGCTGTTCGAAAAAGACCTGGTATGTACATAGGTTCTACTGATGCAAGAGGTTTGCACCATCTTGTCTATGAAATTGTTGATAATGCCGTTGATGAAGCATTAGCTGGATTTGGTGAAAAAATTACGGTTACAATCCATGAAGATAATAGTATTTCTGTTACCGATCAAGGTCGAGGGATGCCGATTGGTTTACACCAATCTGGAAAATCTACACCAGAAGTTATTTTGACAGTCCTTCATGCTGGCGGCAAATTTGGCGAAGGTGGTTATAAAACAGCTGGTGGTTTACATGGTGTTGGTGCCTCAGTCGTTAATGCTCTATCAGAAGAGCTTATCGTCACCATTCATCGAGATGGCAAGATAATGGAACAAACCTTTATCAATGGCGGCATGGCTGCTAGCACGTTAAAACAAATTGGAACAACTAAAAAAACTGGGACAACTATCAGGTTTAAACCAGATACAACTATTTTTTCAACAACGACCTTTCAAT
The DNA here is from genome assembly GCF_052055485.1 of Amphibacillus sp. Q70. Lineage (GTDB taxonomy): Bacteria > Bacillota > Bacilli > Bacillales > Amphibacillaceae > Amphibacillus. Next base: position 2,991,076 of record NZ_CP197171.1, read on the forward strand.
TTGGAAACTTGTCTGAACGTTTAAGAGAAGCTGCGTTTTTATTAAAAGGTATTGAAATTGTCCTAAACGATCAAAGACAAGGAATAACAGATGTTTATCAATATCCAGATGGTTTAAAATCATTTATTGAATATTTGAACGAGGAAAAGGATACGCTTCATTCAGTCGTTAACTTCGAAGGCACTCAACAAGATATTGAAGTGGATTTTGCTTTTCAATTTAATGACGGTTATGCCGAAAACATGCTATCTTTTGTTAACAGTGTCAGAACTAAAGATGGAGGGACTCACGAATCTGGTGCTAAGGCTGCCGTTACGCGAGTATTTAATGAATATGCTCGGAAAAATAATCTTTTAAAGGAAAAAGATAAAAACCTTGAGGGTAACGATATTCGTGAGGGATTCACAGCGATTGTATCGGTACGAATTCCTGAAGAAAAATTACAATTTGAAGGACAGACAAAAGGAAGACTTGGAACAACTGAAGCAAGATCTGCTGTTGATACCATTGTGTCAGAGCATTTGGCTTATTTTCTTGAAGAGAATGCAAACACATCGACAATGCTACTGAAGAAAGCACTACGAGCAAGAGAAGCAAGAGAAATGGCCCGTAAAGCAAGAGAAGATGCAAGATCTGGAAAAAACAAAAAACGTAAAGCCGCTTTGCTTAGTGGGAAGTTAACCCCTGCTCAATCACGCAAACCTGATCGTAATGAATTATACTTAGTCGAGGGAGATTCTGCTGGTGGTTCAGCTAAACAAGGTCGCGATCGTAAGTTTCAAGCGATCTTACCTTTGCGTGGAAAAGTTGTTAATACTGAAAAGACAAAAATTGAAGATATTTTAAAAAATGAGGAAATATCGACGATTATCCATACCATTGGCGCTGGTGTTGCTGGAGACTTCAATCTAGAAGATGTTCAGTATGATAAAGTCATTATTATGACCGATGCCGATACTGATGGTGCACATATTCAAGTTTTATTATTAACCTTCTTCTACCGCTATATGCGGGCACTTGTTGAGGCCGGTAAGGTTTATATTGCTCTACCTCCTTTGTACAAAATTTCTAAAGGAAAAGGAAAAAATGAGCAAATTCATTATGCCTGGAATGAAGAAGAGATGCAGCAAGTCACGAAAAAACTAAAGACAGGCTATACTTTGCAGCGATATAAAGGATTAGGCGAGATGAATGCTGATCAATTATGGGATACAACGATGAACCCAGAGACGCGTATGTTAATACGGGTTACAATTGATGACTTTGCTAGAACTGAGCGACGAGTGACGACATTGATGGGGAATAAGGTTTCACCTAGACGAAAATGGATTGAAACAAATGTAGCTTTTGGTTTAGATGAAGAAACAAACATTATTGATAATGAGAATATCCACAGTTGATCTTTACATGTTAAGATAGTATCCATTTTTGCGATGGGAATGTTGAAATCAGTACACCCATGAGCAAATAAAGAATGAACGAATGGGAGTTTTTTAAAGGAGGAAGTATTTTGTCGTCAACGGAAAATTATTTAGATTTATCCTTAGAAGAAGTTATTGGCGATCGTTTTGGTCGTTATAGTAAATATATTATTCAAGATCGTGCTTTGCCAGATGCAAGAGATGGGTTAAAACCTGTCCAACGAAGAATTTTATACGCGATGTATAAAGAAAAAAATACCCACGATCAAAATTTTCGTAAATCAGCTAAAACTGTAGGAACAGTTATTGGGAATTATCACCCACATGGTGATACCTCTGTTTATGATGCAATGGTTCGATTAAGTGCTGATTGGAAAATGCGCAATCCGTTAGTGGAAATGCACGGTAATAATGGAAGTATTGATGGTGACCCGCCCGCTGCGATGCGCTATACTGAAGCACGTTTGTCAGCCATATCGACTGAACTTCTTCGTGATATTGATAAAGAAACAGTCGATTACATCCCTAATTTTGATGATTCACTAGAAGAACCTGTTATTTTACCAGCTCGTTTTCCGAACTTACTTGTTAATGGATCAACTGGGATTTCAGCAGGTTATGCAACAGATATTCCTCCACATAACTTAACTGAAGTGATTGATGCTGTCATAAAGAAAATCGATCAACCTGATGCGACAATTGAAGAATTGATGCAAATTATTAAGGGTCCAGATTTCCCAACCGGTGGCATCATTCAGGGTGAAGAAGGGTTAAAACAAGCCTATCAAACTGGTAAAGGAAAGATTATTGTTCGAGGTCGGGCAGAAATTACTGCTATGCGTGGTGGACGTGAACAAATCGTTATCAACGAAATCCCGTATGAAGTGAATAAAGCAAATTTAGTTAAGAAAATTGATGAATTAAAACTCGATCGTAAAGTTGAAGGCATTGCGGAAGTACGAGATGAAACCGATCGAACTGGGATGAGAATCATCATTGAACTTAAAAAAGAGGCAGATAGTGATGGTGTATTGAATTACTTGTATAAAAACACTGATTTACAAGTGTCGTATCATTTTAATATGGTTGCGATTAAAGATCGTGCACCGAAACAATTGAATTTAGCTCAATTATTAGAAGCATATATTGCCCATCAAAAAGAAGTTGTCCTTCGCCAGTCCCATTTTGATTTAAAGAAAGCGAAAGATCGTGCTCACATTGTTGAAGGACTAATTAAAGCCATTTCTGTCTTGGATGAATTAATTAAAACGATTCGTTCAAGTCAAAATAAGGCAGATGCCAAAGTAAGAATTGAACAACAGTTTGGTTTTACTGAGGCACAGGCAGAGTCAATTGTAAGCTTACAGTTGTATCGTCTAACAAATACCGATGTGACCCAATTAGAAAAAGAAGCCATTCAATTAAGTAAAACGATTGAAAAATTAAATCAAATTATTACTGATGAAAAAAAATTAACCAAAGTGATCAAAAAGGATTTAAAAGAGATACAAAAGAAATTTGGTACTCCTCGGTTAACTTCAGTTGAGTCAGAAGTAGAGGAGTTGAAAATTAACTTAGAGGTAACGGTCGCAAGTGAAGATGTACTCGTCTCCATTACACATGATGGTTATGTTAAGCGGACAAGCCTCAGGTCTTATACGGCATCAAATGGCGAAGATTTTGCAATTAAGGAAGGCGATCATCTCGTTAGTCTATTTGAAATCAATACAACGGATTCTTTATTAATATTTACCAATAAAGGTAGATATATTTTTGCACCTGTTCATATGCTCCCAGAGATTAAGTGGAAAGACTTGGCTCAGCATTTATCTAACCTGGCAAATATTGATCAAGGAGAGAAGGTTATTAAGGCAATTCCAATCCGTGATTTTTCGGCGCCACAATATTTAGTTTTCTTTACTAGAAATGGGATGGTCAAACGAAGCGAACTAAATTTATACGAAGCACAACGCTTTTTTAGACCACTTGTGGCTGTGAATGTGAAAGAAGACGATCAAGTGATTAATGTCTCCATCTCCAATGGTTTACAAGATCTATTTGTGGTCTCTAATCGGGGGTATGGATTACGTTATAATGAAGCAGATGTAACTCCTGTTAGTCCACGTGCAGCTGGGGTTAAATCGATAAAGCTGAAAGAAGATGAATATGTTGTTGCTGGTCTTGTACTTGAAGGAGAGCAAGATGAAACACACTTTGCTCTTGTCACACAACGTGGCGCAATGAAACGGATGCAGATGACAGAATTTGAACAATCAACCAGAACAAATCGCGGTCAAGTCATGCTTCGTGAATTAAAAGGAAAACCACATCGTGTGGCCGGCTTTGTCGAAGTCTATCCAGATCAAAAAGTAATCATTTTAACTGAGTCAGGAGATCGATTGACAATGCATCCTATGGAATTAAGTATTAGTGATCGTTATAGTAATGGTTCATTTGTTTTAGATACAGATGAGTTAGGTGAAGTAACAAGTGTTTGGAAAGAAGTCACCTATCGGACACCTTTTAAATATGATTAGTATTTTCACACCAAATAATCACAAAGACTGCTTATCATGGCCGATTTGATAAGCAGTTTATTTTAGTTTTATTCACTTTCATGATATGTTTAGAATAATTTTATTTAAAAGAGGAGTTTTATTAATGACTGATTCGAAGCTATTCCGTCAAGCCATGGGTCATTTTGCTACTGGAATCACGGTTGTAAGCGCAATGAGTAAAGCACATAAAGCTGTAAAAGGGTTAACCGTTAATGCCTTTATGTCTTTATCATTAGATCCGTTTCTAATTGCTATTTCTCTACGAAATCAAGCATCAATCATAGATGTTCTAACTGAGGCTGATCAATTTGGCATTAGTGTACTTGCTGAAGATCAACAGGATTATTCAATGATTTTCGCTAATCAAAAACAAACAAACCAGACGATTACATTTGACTATCTTGAGCAAACCCCGGTACTTCCTAATGCACTTGTACAATTAGTTTGTGAAAAGGAATCCGAAGTTGTAGCGGGTGACCATACCATATATATTGCCAAAGTTAATCATATTGAAGTAAAAGAAGGGGAGCCATTAATCTATTACAATGGTCAATATCGAGAACTCAAATAGTTCTTAATGGAACGACCTATACTGTATGTCACCCCGTATTACAGAGTCATTCATTAAATAAGCGGCGGAGCTTAACGTTCCGGCCGCTTTTATATTTTAAAATAAGTCAAATTATAAGTGTGTCAGCAAAAGTCCTTCAATCATGGTTTGATTAGGATAGGTATTGTCTAATTTGGGTAAAGCCACGGGCAATTGTTGCAGCTTCGTGACTATCTGAACCTGGTATAAGTGGAATTCCTAATTCACTTGCTCTTTTGGTAATGATCTCATTTGGATAGATTGATAGACAATCTGGTTTATATAAGCCAGCTGTATTCAAATCTAATGAATAATTTTTCTGATGAATTAAATGTAGAAGCTGGTCCATATCTTTTAAAGGATCAAAATCTGCTGGAAACTTCTTAGCAAACTTTTCAATTAAGGTTAAATGACCGATTCTCTTTGGCTTATAATCACCTAGATTTGCTTCGAGTGCCAATTTAATCGTATGATAATAAGCTTGATAAACCGCTTCAATTGAACCAAAGTCTGCAATAATATTTGAAAAAAGCTCAGCACTATAGTCTATACAGACATATTCTCCTTTAGTTGTTCTCAGCATGTGAACGGATAAAATGGCATCATCCATGTATTCACCATATTGATCTAAAAAACCTTTTATTTCACTTTCAAAACCCTCAATAAAATCAACTTCAAAGCCAATGTTAATTTTGATTTGATCTTGATATTTCGCTTTTAAATCATTGCCTTGATCTAGATAAGACTGTAAACGCCCCCACTCCATGGCACTGTTTTGTTCAGGCACAGGATCAGTGAATGATTGTGGTAACGGGGCGTGTTCAGTAAAACTAATTTCTTTCATGCCCAGGCCAATCGCTTTTAAAATATATTGCTCCCAAACATCGTTTGAACCATGTGGACAAAAAGGGGTATGTATGTGATAGTCACCGAAAAAGTTCATATTAATTTCTCCCTCTATATAGTTAAAATATTTTCAAATTGCTCTTGTTTTCTCCTTATAGCATCTATCATATAACTAATCAGTAAAAAACTAAAGAAACTATTGACATTTTCAAATCGAACATGTAGAGTATAACAAAACACTTTATCGTAGTAAAGCGATAAAGCGAAAAGGATGGAAGTGAGTTTATGTTTTTACCAGCAGGAAGTCAAGATAAGATGGGTGAAAAACTAAATCACCAAGCAAAAGTCAATCGAATTTTCAGAAAAGTCGTACAACAGAGAAATTATAAAGCCATTGAAACACCAGTTGTTGAATATGCCCAAACCTTTACCAACCCTCATGTTGGTATGGCGTTTAATAAACTATTAAAATGGTTTGATCGAGAAGGAAACATTGAAGTTTTACGAGCGGACTGGACGACAGCAATTGCACGAGCTTTATTAACTAAAAACCCAAGTCATTTTAAATGGTTTTATCAAGGCTCTGTTTTTCAAAACAATGTAAACGGAATTGAAAGTCAGCAAGCAGGGATTGAAATTATTCGAACAGATTTATTGCTTGGTGAAATGGAAACTCTTTTTACCGCAGTAGATGTATTGGAGGCACTATCTATTGAGGGATATGTAATTGAATTAGGTCATACCGGTATTTTTGATGATATGGTTCAGCCATTAGGGCTCAATGTGGAAGAAGAAGAGCAGTTACGAGTCGCGATGAATGATAAGCAAGAAGATGTTGTTTATCAAATGGCTATGAAAAAGGGAAGTAAGCAAATAGCTAATCGTTTAATTGAGTTGATTCAAGCTTATGGGAATAAAGAGATTTTAACTGAATATCGACGTCATTGGGAACATTCAGAAGAGTTGGTTGAGATTATTAACCACTTAGAACAGCTGATGACATCACTTGAACAGCTCGGAGTTCAAGATGTGATTGTGGATCTTGGCAGTGTTAGAAAATTACGCTACTACAGTGGGACAATGTTTAGTGGTTATTTGAAGAAAACTGGAGCCATTTGTTTTTCTGGTGGTCGATATGATCGACTTTATGCACAATTTGATAAAGATATTTCTGCCGTTGGATTAGCCTTTTATGTCGATGTATTGACATCGGTGATTGCAGCAGAACCAAAAAAGGCCCAAGTTTGTTTATTAGCTTCACCAAAGACACATGTGAAAGCTGAACAAATGCGGATTAACTTTCCTAATGCTCAGGTTGATATTCTCTATCAACTGCCAAAAGAGCACAGATATGATGAGATTATTAATGTTCAAGATGAGGTGGAACCATGAAACCAGTGATCGCCCTTACTAAAGGCAGATTAGAAAAGCAATTTTTAACTTTTTTTGCTTCGCAAGGCTATGATATCGAACCACTTGTAGAAAAAGGAAGGAAATTACGGGTCAAAACAGAGCAATTTGAATTTATTTTTGCGAAAGGAGTAGATGTCACAACTTATGTCCAGTACGGTATTGCTGACTTAGGTATCGTTGGCGGTGATATCTTAGCAGAGTTTCAACCAGACGTTTATGATTTATTTCCGCTCCCTTTTGGGCAATGTCATATGGCTGTTGCTAAAGAAAAGGGGAAAGATTGGCCTGATCAGAAGAAAACAATGGCAAGTAAATATACGAATATAACAAAGGCATTTTTTAAAGCAAAGGGGGAATCTGTTGATATCATAAAATTAGAAGGTTCGGTGGAATTAGCCCCAATCTTAGGTTTAGCTGATGGCATTGTTGATATCGTAGAAACAGGAACAACATTAAAAGAAAATGGACTTATTGTTGATGAAGAATTTTTATATTTTAGTGCACGTTTAATCGCTAATCGATCCTCATTAAAAATTAAACGTGAGCAGTTAAGGACAATTATTGATTCGTTAAAGCAAAAGGAGGCGCTTTAGTTGATACCGATTTATCAGGCAGAAGAATTTGAACAACGGTTAACTGAACAAAAAAAGACGAGTTTACAATCTGATCAAGCTTATCAAGTCGCCAAAGAAGTCATTACCGCTATTCAGCAAGAGGGCGATAAAGCACTAGATAAGTATGTAGAGAAATTTGATGGCAGAGTACCAGATAGCTACTTAGTAACAGATCAAGAACGAAAACAAGCATGGGAAAAAGTAAGTTCGAAAACAATTAAGGCTTTAGAACGTGCTGCTGAAAACATTAAAAAGTTTCATACTAAACAATTAAATGAGTCAAAGTTCATGCGAAATGAACCAGATATTGTTTCAGGTCAACTTTATCTACCGATTGAAAAAGTGGGCCTCTATGTGCCAGGAGGAACAGCATGCTATCCATCATCCGTTTTTATGAATGCCATTCCCGCCATTTTAGCCGGAGTTGAAGAAGTCGTCATGGTAACACCTGCACGAAACGGAGAGCAAATTGAACCGATCTTATCAGTAGCCGCTGATATTTGTGGAGTGACCACTATTTATAAAATTGGTGGAATTCAAGCGATAGCAGCTCTTGCTTATGGAACTGAAACAATCACTTCTGTTGATAAAATTGTCGGTCCAGGCAATGCTTATGTGGCTGCAGCAAAGGCGCTTGTTTATGGTGATGTGGGGATTGACATGATTGCTGGCCCATCAGAAGTTGCCATTATTGCTGATGACACAGCCAATCCTGCTTATGTAGCTGCCGATTTAATTGCTCAAGCTGAGCATGATATATTGGCTAGATCCTTTCTTTTGACCCCTTCAGATCAGTTAATTAAAGCAACTGAAATAGAGCTTAAAACACAGCTCGCTGACCTACCGCGAACTGAAATTGCTTCAGCTGCATTAAGAGATTATGGCGGACTTATCAAGGTTGACAACATTGAAGAAGCTTTCCGCTTAGCTAATCAATTAGCACCAGAGCATTTAGAGATCCAATTAGATGATCCATTAAGTTATCTTGGCTATGTCAAGCATGCCGGTTCAGTTTTCTTAGGACACTATACACCGGAATCACTTGGCGACTATTATGCTGGTCCTAACCATGTTCTTCCGACATCTGGGACGGCAAAATTTTCGTCCGGTCTATCTGTCGATGATTTTGTTAAGAAAACAACCTTTCTATATTATACTGAAAAAGCGTTACAACAAGCAGCTGATGATGTGATGACCATTGCTGAAGAGGAGCAACTATCTGGGCATGCTCGTGCCGTATCGAAACGATTAATAAATGAGTGAAGATGAAATGAGGAGAAAAAATGAGAGAAGCAACAAAAGCAAGAAAAACATTTGAAACAGAGATTGAAGTAACGGTTTCTTTAGATGATCCGGAACCTGTTAAAATCAATACCGGGGTCGGTTTTTTTGATCATATGCTAACTTTATTTGCTAAACATGGTCGATTTGGGTTAATTGTCAAAGCAAATGGTGATTTAGAAGTGGATAGCCATCATACTGTGGAAGATGTAGGTATTGTCATGGGACAGCTGATTAAAGAAGCCTTAGGCGATAAGAAACAAATCAATCGATATGGGACATCATACGTGCCAATGGATGAAGCATTAGGTTTTGTCTCCCTTGATATAAGTGGACGTCCTTATTTAGTATTTGATGCAGATCTAACTAATCAAAAAGTAGGCACTTTTGATACAGAATTAGTTCGGGAATTTCTACAATCTTTTTCGGTTCATGCCGGAATTACCTTGCATGCTCGTGTTCTTTATGGGATAAATACACACCATAAAATTGAAGCTATTTTTAAAGCACTAGGTAGGGCATTAGGTGAAGCCATCCAAGTCAATCCTGAAATTGATGGAATTAATTCAACCAAGGGACTAATTGAGTAAGTGTCATAAATCAAAGACAGAATGATTTAAAAGACCTGCGGTTATATCTGCAGGGAGTGAAAGAATGGTCCCAAATGATCCTAAGACTATTATATAGGAATATCTCGGAACGTCCCATATAATCTTTAAGGGTAAAGCAGTAATCGAGTTACTTGAAACGAAAGGTGGCGACTCCTACGGGAACAAATGGATTCGGTGGGACAAGTAATCGCAGCCCCAGTCCCAGCACGAGTCCGAAGATCCACTCTGAAGTAAAGCAACGGAGTTAATGTGCATAAAACTTAAGACTATTACACGAGTTCAAAGTGAAAATTAAATGTTTAATGAGGAATAATGGGCGAAAAAAATATCGTCTAAACATAATATACGAGGAGTTTTGAAATGAAAATAATACCGGCTATTGATCTCATAAATGGGAAGTGTGTTCGGCTTTATCAAGGTGATTTCAATCAAACGGAGCAAGTGGCTGATGATCCAATTAAGCAATTGGATCATTTCATCGAAGATGGAGCAGAGCTGATTCATATTGTTGATTTAGATGGTGCTCGTGATCAAACCAAAAGACAATATCAGTTAATTGAACAACTTTGTAAAAAGTCTTCAGTTCCAATTCAAATCGGCGGCGGTATTCGTTCCATGGATACAGTTGATCAGTTAATGAATAGCGGTGCTAGTCGATTAGTGATTGGAACAGCGGCAATAGAAGATCTAACATTTTTAAAACAAGCGATAGCTAAATACCCTGAAGCAATTGTCGTAGGGATTGATGCTAAAAATGGGAAGGTAGCCACACATGGCTGGGAAACGGTATCAACAGTTGATTATATTGAATTTGCTAAAAAGATAGAAGGCTTAGGGATTCAAACGATTGTATTTACAGATATTTCAAAAGATGGGACAATGTCTGGGCCCAATTTAGACCAATTAAAGGTTTTAAATCAGGCTGTTAGCTGTAAGATTGTTGCTTCAGGCGGCATTAGCCACTATGATGATATTAAAGCTGTTGCTCAGATTGGTATTGAAGAAGCGATTGTTGGCAAGGCCATTTATCAAAAGAAAATTACATTAAAAGGGGCACGTCAAATATGAAGATTAAACGAATTATTCCCTGTTTAGATACCAAAGATGGGCGTGTTGTTAAAGGAACCAATTTTGTCTCTTTAAAAGAATTAGGTGATCCAGTGACAATGGCTAAAACCTATTCAGATGAAGGGGCAGATGAACTTGTTTTATTAGATATCACAGCAACTAATGAAGCTAGACAAACGAAATTGGACCTTGTTAAACAAGTGAAAAAGGCTATTTCCATTCCATTAAGTGTTGGAGGAGGAATAAGTTCTATACATGATATTTCAGATGTTCTTAATGCAGGGGCGGATAAAGTTAGTATCAATTCAGCTGCTGTTAATCATCCTGAACTGATCGATAAAAGTGTGACTCAATTTGGCTCCGAGCGAATAATCATTGCCATTGATGCTAAACAAATAGGTAGAAACTGGCATGTCATGACCCGTGGTGGAATGAAAGATACTGAGATCGATGCGATTAAATGGGCAAAAGAAGTAGTCAAAAGAGGCGCAGGAGAAATATTATTAACGAGTATGGATCGAGATGGTGTCAAATCGGGCTTTGACCTTGATTTAACGAAAGCGATTGTTGATGCAGTAGATATTCCTGTTATCGCTTCAGGCGGTGTTGGCTCAGCTGATGATTTTGTTGAAGCTTTTCAAAAAACTGATGTGGCAGCTGCTCTAGCAGCATCGATTTTCCACGAAGGAACATATACGGTTAAAGAAGTTAAACAACTATGTAAAGAAAATGGAGTGTCGATTCGTGAAGCCTAATTTTTCAAAAGGATTAATTCCGGCAATTATTGTTAATGCAAAAACGAAAGAAGTACTAATGTTAGCGTATATGAATGAAGAAGCTTATCAAAAAACGTGTGCAACGAATGAAACATGGTTTTATTCACGTTCACGTGAATCATTATGGCATAAAGGGGAAACGTCTGGCAACACACAAAAGGTTGTTTCGATAAAACTTGATTGTGACCAAGATACATTACTGATTGAAGTTCTTCCTAATGGTCCCGCTTGTCATACTGGTGCCAAAACATGTTTCTTTAACTCAATTAAAGAAACTGATCTGCAGCAAAACGACAGCGATACAATTTTTGAACATCTGTCAGAAGAAATTAGGGATCGGAGACAAAGCCGAGTTGAAGGCTCATATACCAATTATTTATTTGATAAAGGGATTGATAAAATTAGCAAAAAAGTCATTGAAGAAGCTGGTGAAGTTGTCATTGCAGCTAAAAATAATGACCGCAAAGAACTTATTTTAGAAATAAGTGATCTAGTCTATCATATATTTGTGCTAATGGAACAACAAGAGCTTAATTTAACAGAGATTAAAACCGAATTAACACAACGTTTTAGTAAAAAGTCAAATAGTAAAGGTGATCGTTCCGAAATTGAAGAGTGGTAGGGGTTCAAGTTTACCATAATTATATTATGTAAACCTATTAAAATAATAATGCAATAAAATAACAGGGCAGTGGATGTGGGAAAGTCCTGCCCTGTTGTTTAGCTCCAATTTTGTTTAATAAACTGATCGCGTCCAGATAATTGCCGATCCTTTTCATAATCGACTTTATTTTTCCTATAATAGTCTTGGTGGTGTGATTCTGCTGGGTAAAAGTTGGAACCTGGTAAAATCTTTGTCACAATAGGTTTATTAAAGCGACCACTCTCTTCGAGTTCTTTTTTTGATGCTAAAGCTAGTTTTTGTTGATTTTCATTATGATAGAATATCGCTGTTCGATACTGTAAACCACGATCATGAAATTGTCCATTGGGATCAGTAGGATCAATTTGTGGCCAATAGAGTGATAATATTTTTTGGTAAGTTATTTGCTTGGGATCATATGTGATTTGAACAACTTCATAATGACCCGTGTCTTCATTTTTTACTTGTTGATATGTAGGATGCTCAGTGTGCCCACCCATAAAACCTGATATAACAGACTCAACACCAGGCCATTGATCAAATGGTTTTACCATGCACCAGAAACACCCTCCTGCGAATGTCGCTACTTGTTTACTACTCATCGTTTACAACTCCTACATTTTAGGTTAGATCATCATCACTCATCGGATGATTTTTTTCAAAATAGTCCTGTGAAAATTGAAAAAAAACATTTTCTGAGGGGGCTATCTTACGATGTTTAGGTGTAATGATCCCAACACTACGCCTTAAATCTGGACTACTTATCGCAATTTTAACTGTATAATGTGATTGAAATTCACCAATTGCACTTTCTGGTAATATCGTAATACCAATACCAGCTGCAACCATTCCTTTAATTGCATCTAAATCTTCACCTTGAGTCGTTACGTGTGGTTCAAAGCCAACCGAGTAACAAGCATCGACAACAAGCTTTTCAAAAATATAGCCTTTTGGAAATAAAACAAAATCTTCTTCTTTCAATTCTGTTAAATAAATACTTTTTCGCTTAGCCAGCCGATGTTGGTTAGGAATGAGCAAATACATCTTTTCATAGAAAAGCGTATGACCGTTAATTAGGGGGTCGTCTGTGATAACAGGACCAATAAATGCAAGGTTTAATTCTCGTTGTTTGACAGCTTCTATTAAAAAATGATAAGTTCCTTGGCGTAATTGAAAGTTAATGTCTGGATAGGCGACTTTAAATTCAGATAGAAGTTGCGGAAGCAAACTACTTGCTAAGCTAGTAGGGAAACCAATTTTAACTGTGCCTCTTTTGGGATCAATATACTCATCCATTTGTTCTTTGGCATAATCAATCGCTTTAATAGCTTCTTTGGCATGGGTTAAAAATAACTTTCCAATCGGTAACAATTTAACATTTCGTCCTTTACGTTCAAATAATTGCACGCCTAATTCTTTTTCTAAATTAGTAATTTGTCGACTAATCGCCGACTGAGCAACGTGTAAATGGTCAGCTGCTCCAGACATATGCTCACGCTCAGCCACTTCTATAAAGTATTTTAATTGTCTAAATTCCATTTACATCCCCCCCTTGTTATTGAGCTGTCTTTTGATTAGCGTCTTTGATAATAGATGAATCGACTCTGACAAATGACTCAAGTTTCATTATATTATAGCGATGTTTTACAAATTCGACAATGGTCTATCTGTTAATTAGTTTGATAATTATTTATATTTTTAGAATTTTCATAAAAAGAGCTTGTCATCTACTAGTAAAAAGTAATAGAATAGATATATTATAGAAAAATAACTATTAATTATATGAATTGAGGGAAGGACATGAGCCAATTTAATTTTACTGTGTCAGAAGTGATGACCAAAAAACCAAAACCATTGAGTGATCAATTAACGTTCGGTAAGTATTTTACTGATCATATGTTTGTGATGGAATATCATCATCAAAAAGGATGGTATGATGGGCAAATTATTCCTTACCAACCCATTACACTTGATCCTGCATCAATGATCTTTCACTATGGGCAAACTGTCTTTGAAGGATTAAAAGCATATGCAGCCGCTGATGGCGAGATTCAACTATTTCGTCCAGATGAAAATATAAAGAGATTGAATCGCTCTAATGAACGGATGTGTATCCCGCAAATAGACCCGGAACTTGCTTTAGGTGCGATTAAAGAGCTGGTTAAATTCGAAAAAGACTGGATTCCAAATGCTGAAGGAACCTCACTTTATATTCGTCCGTTTATTATTGCTACTGAGCCTTTCTTAGGTATTGCACCTGCAAAGCAATATAAGTTTATTATCATTTTATCTCCTGTAGGTTCGTATTATAAAGAAGGGATTAACCCGATTAAAATTGCTGTTGAAAGTGAATATATTCGTGCAATAAAAGGCGGAACCGGTGAAGTGAAAACGGCTGGTAATTATGCTGGAAGTTTAATTGCTCAAGAAAAAGCTGAGCAAAATGGTTTTTCCCAAGTGCTTTGGCTAGACGGTTATGAAAAGAAATATATTGAAGAAGTCGGTAGTATGAATGTATTCTTTAAAATTGATGGAGAAGTGATTACGCCAGCTTTAAATGGTAGTATACTTGCTGGTGTTACCCGAAAATCCGTTATTCAACTATTAAAACATTGGAATATTCCTGTTACTGAACGAAGGATTTCGGTTGAAGAAATTGAAATAGCACATCAAGAAGGGCGTTTAGAAGAGGCTTTTGGTGCCGGAACAGCTGCAGTTATTTCTCCAATTGGTGAATTAAGCTGTAATGACAACAAACTGGTTATCAATGATCATCAAACAGGTGAAATTTCTAAAAGATTGTATGATACAATAACAGGGATTCAGTATGGGAACCTTGAAGACACGTTTGGCTGGATTGATAAGATTTAGTCTTCTCACCATTCAATAAAGGGAAAATTCCAAAGTAAAAGGAAGAAGTTAATGTTTGGACAAGGGTTTATTTTATTTTTGCTAATCGGTTATTCAATTTGGATAATCATTAGGGCATCCAACCTGTTTAGAAAAAGAAAAGCCGTCAAACTTTATCATGAAGTACTTGTACACGTATTTGTGATTTATATTTTAACTGTTATTTATTTAACAGTACATCCTTTTTCTTTACAGTTACCTTTTATGGGTCCGCGAGCTTTCTTTTTCGATAAACAGTTATTTTATCAATTAAGACATATGGCTGATGGATATTTACATTTACAATTGCTTTATTCTAGTGGGAATGTTTTGATGTTTATTCCATTCGGAATACTTACTCCACTCATATTCAAAAGATCAAAAAATTTCTTTTGGCTGGTTTTCACTGGTTTTTTATGTTCATTATCAATTGAACTTTTCCAAGCATTGTTTACCTTAGATCGGCGCGCCACTGTTGATGATCTCGTTTTTAATACAACTGGAGCTATCTTAGGCTATATAATATTTAGGGGAATAGCTTCAAAGCGGCGGCTTAATAAATGAACTGATTTTTCTGACAAATCACTTGACACGATGTATTTGCTTGTAGATAATAGAATCAATCTTATATCCAAACAATAGTGATAAAGATCAAGTAAATAAATGACGTAAGATAAGAGAATGGAGTGCACAGGCTGAAACATTCCACTATTACCACTCTTTATTGAAACCTGTTTTTAGAATTGTTAGATAGCCTAACCGCTCTGGTGAAGAGCGTTATCAATAATCAAGAGGATAAGTTTTTTATCAAAAATGGTGGTACCGCGGAGAACTGTTTTTCGTCCATTACATAAGTTTGTAATGGTCGGAAAACGGTTTTTTATTAATACATTAGATTAAAGTGTTTTGAAAAGCATGATCTGCAAATATAGGTTAGTCTTGAAAGAAGGTTATACAGATGAAGCAAAAGCGTGTTGTTGTAAAGATAGGGAGCAGTTCATTAACCCAGGCAGATGGTACCTTATCAGTCGGAAAATTAGCAGCACACAGTCAGGCGATTGCACATTTAATGGATAGTGGTGTTGAAGTGATTTTGATATCGTCAGGTGCTATTTCAGCAGGTTTTCGTGATTTAGGCTATTCCAGTCGCCCAGTTACTGTAGCAGGTAAACAAGCAGCGGCTGCAGTGGGGCAAGGATTATTAATTGAAGCTTATAATCATATCTTTAAACAATATGGTTATGTGACCGCTCAATTATTATTAACCAGAGAAAGCTTTTCACATGAAATGCAGTTTTCTAATAGTTATCAAACGATAACAGAATTATTGAAACGACGTGTCTTACCCATTATTAATGAGAATGATTCAATTGCTATCGATGAATTAACTTTTGGGGATAATGATATGCTCTCGGCATTAGTAAGCGGTCTTGTTAATGCTGATGCTTTAATTATGTTAACAGATATTAACGGAATCTATAATAAAAATCCTGATCTGGATCATGAAGCGACACGTTATCAACTGATAAATTATGTATCTGAACAGTTGATTGAACAGACGAGTCAAGATTCAAGTTCAAAAGTCGGTACGGGTGGAATGAAATCAAAATTAATGGCTGCAAAAATGGCAACAACATTAGGTGTCAATTGCTTTATTGGTAAGGGGGAAGGAAAAGATAATTTAATAAAAATATTAAATGGGGATGGTGATGGAACCTATATTGGAGATAAACAGCGACCACATGTAAGAAAGCATAAGCAATGGATTGCTTTTCATTCAGAGATAAGTGGAAAAATCCTGATTGATGATGGTGCTAAGGATGCCCTTTTATCTGAAGGAAAAAGCCTTTTAGCGGCAGGCATCTTGGCAGTCGAAAATTACTTTGTTCAAAATGATGTGGTTGAAATCTATTATAATAAGCAATGGATTGCAAAAGGCCAAGTTAATTACTCATCAAAGCAAATTAATCAAATAAAGGGGTTAAGTAGTAAAGAAGCGATGTCATTAACCGGGTGTAAAAAACCTGAAGTGATTCATCGAAATAATTTAATTTTAACTTTAGGAGGTTAAGCAATGATCAGTTTAGAACAAATGGGTAAACAAGCGAAACAGGTAAGTGCAAGCCTTTCAAATGCTTCGACTGAAGATAAAAATCAAGCATTACGTTTAATTGCAGAGCAACTCTTGATCGAGCAAGAAAGTATTTTAAAAGCTAATGTGAAGGATATTGAGCGTGCCGAACAAAATGATTTTTCAAATGCAGTCATTGATCGGATTCGTTTGACGCCAGAACGGATTAAAGATATCAGTGATGCCTTGCTGCAATTGATTGAACTAACAGATCCAATCAGTCAAGTACTTGATAGCTGGCAGCTTGAAAATGGAATTGAGCTTAAAAAGGTTTCCGTACCGATTGGAGTTATTGGAATCATCTATGAAGCAAGACCTAATGTGACTGTTGATGCAGCTGCTTTGTGTCTTAAAACAGGGAATGCAGTTATTCTGCGTGGGAGTTCATCAGCGATTGATTCGAATATGGCGATTGTTAAAGTGATCCGGACCGCATTAGCAAAATCTAAATTACCGATAGATAGTGTTCAACTCCTTGAAGATACCAGCCGTGAAACAGCTGAAAAATTATTCCGCTTGAATCAGTATTTAGATGTGTTAATCCCACGTGGAAGCCAGAAGTTAATTACCACGGTGGTTGAAAAATCATCGATTCCAGTACTTGAAACAGGTGCGGGTAATTGTCATATGTATATTGATCAAGATGCTGATCAACAAATGGCAATTGATCTTGTGATCAATGCGAAAACACAGCGGCCCTCTGTTTGTAATGCCATTGAAACAGTACTCATACACAGTGATTGGTTCGATCACTATGGTGAAGCTTTAATCCAAGCCTTACAAAATGAAAATGTTGTCATTCACGGATGTCAAACCGTTAAGTCGATGGACCCAACAGTTACTCGAGCAACGGAAGAAGATTGGCAGACAGAGTATTTAGATCTGGTAATTGCAATGAAAGTTGTTCAATCAACAGACGAGGCTATTGCACATATTAATCAATATGGAACCAACCATTCAGAAGCGATTATAACCCGTTCAAATAATCATGCGATCCAATTTTTAAATGAAGTGGATGCTGCTTGTGTTTATCACAATGCTTCAACTCGATTTACCGATGGATTTGAGTTTGGGTTTGGGGCTGAGATTGGAATCAGTACACAAAAACTGCATGCCCGCGGACCGATGGGTTTACAAGCATTAACATCTACAAAATATCAATTGTTTGGTGACGGTCAATACAAAAAGTAATTTTTTAATGAAAGAAATTGTTTTTTACGTTAAAATATAAAAAGGATATAAATCTAGTGTTTAAGATGAAGGAGAGATAATGTGAGCAAGACATTGATATTCGGACATAAAAATCCAGATACCGATACAATTGCTTCTGCGATTGTTTATAGTTATTTAAAGAATCAACTAGGAGAAAATACAGAGGCAGTTGCTTTAGGTGAACTTAATAGTGAAACCCAATTCGCACTTGATTATTTTAACGTAGCAGCACCTAGAGTGATAACGTCTGTTGCTGATGAAACGAATGAAGTTATTCTAGTAGATCATAATGAAAAACAACAAAGTGTGAGCGATATTGATCAAGTTAAAGTTAAAGAGGTCATCGATCATCATCGAATTGCTAATTTTGAAACAGCTGATCCACTTTATTATCGTGCAGAGCCAGTAGGGTGTACCGCAACGATTTTGAATAAGCTATTTAAAGAGCATAAAGTTGAAGTTCGAAGAGAAATGGCAGGGCTGATGTTATCAGCGATTATTTCTGATTCATTATTATTTAAATCTCCAACTTGTACGGATGAAGACATAGCTGCTGCTAAAGAATTAGCAGATATTGCTGGTGTTAATCTTGACACTTATGGACTTGAGATGCTAAAAGCTGGGGCTGATTTAAGTGGAAAGTCTGTTGAAGAATTATTGTCTCTTGATGCCAAACAATTTGAAATGGGGTCAAGTTTAGTCGAAGTTGCTCAAGTTAATACAGTGGATCCCGGTGAATTGTTGATAAAAGAAGCAGAGATAAAAGAAGTTATGGCTAAACACATTCAAACTAAAAAAATCAATCTATTTGTTTTAATGATTACTGATATTTTAACAAATAATTCGATCATTATTGGATTAGGTGATCAATCTGTCGCCATTAACCAAGCGTTTGATGTCAAACTAGTTGATGATAAGGTTGAATTACCGGGTGTTGTCTCACGTAAAAAACAAATTGTCCCTCAGTTAACTGACATATTATCTTAATTTACCAAGAGGCAACTATAGAAAAGAGTTGCCTTTTCATTTCAATGAGATAAAGTCAATATGATGAGATAAATCGAAACCTTAATTAATAGAGGTTATTTCGAGTTTTACGGACGATTATTTGTGATAAATTTTGTGACAAGAAGGGATTTATACCATGAGTGAATCATTACAAACCATTGATATTAAAGACATTATGATTGCGCATCAAAGAATTAAAGATGTCGTAAAAAGAACACCGCTACAAAAAGATGCGATTTTATCTAGTAAATACAAGTGTAATGTTTATTTAAAAAGAGAAGATTTACAAGACGTTCGCTCTTTCAAAATTCGCGGAGCCTATCATTTTATGCAAAGCTTAACAGAAGAAGAAATGAGTAAAGGTGTTGTTTGTGCTAGCGCGGGAAACCATGCTCAAGGAGTCGCCTATTCATGTCAAGCGATGAAAGTAAAAGGGAAAATCTTCATGCCAACAACAACACCCAGACAAAAGGTTAATCGTGTGGCCTTTTTCGGTGGTGAATACGTTGATATTATCTTAACAGGTGATACATTTGATGATGCATCTGACGAATCAAAGCAATACTGTCAAGCTCATGATATGACTTTTGTCCATCCTTTTGACGATTACCGAACGATTATTGGGCAAGGGACGATTGGCTTAGAGATTCTAGAAGATATGGATCAGCCTATTTCACATGTCTTTATGTCTGTTGGTGGAGGCGGTCTTATCTCAGGGGTCGGTTCTTATATAAAAGGCATAAGTCCAGACACGAAAGTTATTGGTGTTGAGCCTGCAGGTGCTGCATCTATGCAAGCATCACTGAAAGCCGATAAAGTTATTAAACTTAACTCAGTCGATAAATTTGTCGATGGAGCAAGCGTTAAACAAATAGGTAATCTCTCCTTTGCGATTACCAAACAAGTTGTTGATTCATTTGCAACGATTCCTGAAGGGAAAATTTGTACGACCATGCTCGATTTATACAACGAAAATGCGATTGTGGCAGAGCCAGCTGGGGCAATGCCAGTAACTGCGTTAGATGATTATAAAGATGAAATTAAAGGAAAAAATGTTGTTGTCATTGTAAGTGGAGGGAATAATGATATTGATCGGATGCAGGATATTAAAGAACGATCCCTCATCTATGAAGGGTTTAAACACTATTTTATCGTTAGTTTCCCTCAACGAGCAGGTGCATTGAGAGAGTTTTTATCACTGGTACTTGGCGAAAATGATGACATTACTAGATTTGAATATACAAAGAAAAACAATCGAGACCGTGGTCCTGTTCTCGTAGGGATTGAACTGCAAAATAAGCAAGATTATCAACCTTTAATTAAGCGGATGGAGGAACATGATTTTTCTTATCTTGAATTAAATAAGGACCAGGAATTATTTCAGCTGCTCATCTAATTAGAAAAGCTTGTTGGAAAACGTAAAAACTGGAGCAACATAACTACTGTTCTTGGCTGGGGGTGCCGACGATAGACGAAAAGGTTGATTTTAGTCGGGCATCATTACCTTACAAGTCGATGTTATTTTTACTAAGTGGTATACGTGCGACTATCGTTCTGACTGTGTCTTATAGCTTGTCAGTCGCCAATTCTTTTTTATTGTGTCGTGAATTGAAGGTAGCCCGAGCTAGTCTTGACGCTCGGAGCTGAACGTGCCCATCTTCTGGTAAATCGTTATCTACGTGAACAAATTTATAATTTTTAAAGCAGAGACAAAGGAAGTGCTTATTTTGCAAGTAAAAATGCTCGTTCAAACACAATATAAAAGCCGATTACTCAGGCGAGGGAAAACTTATGAAGTCCCAGATGAAACAGCCAAAAGGTGGAATCAGGCTAAAATTGCTATTATACTGAGTGGGGGTGATAAAAAGTAAAAATAATCCACTTACGATAGCGTGTCCCTCATGACTTGCTTAAATTGTTTGCGATCTTCATCAGTATATGGATCAGGTCCTTTTGTCCGTCCGCCTTGTTTTCTAATCTGAGCACTTTGATAACGAGACTCTAACAGAGTATTGATATTTATTTGTGTATATTGAAAACCTTTTGGATGAATAACTTGACAGTTTTTTTGTAATGCTAAAGAGGCTAGGCCATAATCTTGAGTAATGAGTAAATCGTCTGCTTGAACCATAGCTAAAATCTTATAATCAACAGCTTCATTTGCACTGTCGACATATATTTCTTGAACATGGCTGTCGTATCTTTGAAGTGAGTAATGAGCATAGCTTTTGATCAGTTTGACTTGAAGTTCTCTTTCTTTAGCCAGCAAAACAATTTCTTGCGTAACAGGACAAGCATCACCATCTATATAAATAACCATAAGTTACAACCTCCCGGGAATCTAGACATTTGGAACAAACATTTTATTATTTAATATTATCATACAAGGAGGGAAGAAAATACTGTGTCAAATATACAGGTAGGAAATATTGTTCACTTAACAGTTAAAAAAAAGTTGCCGAATGGTTATATGTTAACCGACGATACTAGTGATATTTTCTTAGATACCAAGGAATCAGATGATACATATAATGAGGGTGACAAAATAGAGGTCTTTTTATATCACGATGATAAAAGGAAAATCGCAGCAACAACACAAATACCTAACGTACGTTTTTCCACCTTTGATTGGGCGGAAGTAGTAGAAGTTAATAAAAATTTGGGTGTTTTCGTTAATATTGGGACATCAAAAGATGTGCTTGTTTCTTTAGATGATCTCCCACAATACTCATCAGCTTGGCCAATAGTTGGTGATCAACTCTATGTGACCTTAAAATTAGATAAGAAAAATCGTTTATTGGCAGACCCTGTAAGAGAAGTTGACTTTGAGGATAATTGGGACCAAGCACCCGAGTCGTTATTTAACCAAGATATTAAAGGGCGGGTGTTCCGATCAGGCAAAGAGGGGGCTGTTATGATTAGCGAAGAAGGTTATCGAGGCTTTATTCATCATTCCCAGCGAAAAAGAGAGCCACGTGTTGGGGAATGGATAGAGGGGCGTGTGATAAAAGTTAAACAAGATGGAACACTAAATGTATCACTATTGCCCAGAAAGAAAGAAGCCCAATCCTTTGATGCCGATAGGATCATGACTTACTTGAAACAGAATGATGGTGAAATGCCTTTTGATAATCAGTCAGATCCTGATGACATTCGTACAATCTTTCAAATGAGTAAGGCAGCTTTTAAGCGTGCTATTGGCAAATTATATAAAGAGAGACGAATAAAGCAGGAAGCTGGAAAAACAATTTTAACTGATGATCATGAGGAAGTTTAAATACCTATCGAATATAGTTAAAAAGTCATTTTGTTTGTATTTTTTTTAAATCTCTTCCTATTTATAATATAAAAGTCAATTCAGAATTCAGCAATTAAATCATTTGAACAGTCCTTCTATAAAAGATATAATGAATATATTCGAGGTTTTTTTTAGTCTTTGAATGATGCTTGCTATATGAATGGGGGTGTCAATGAATGAGTGTAAATACAATAGAAAAAGTAAAAGAGATTGAGCGTCAAGCGGAAGAACTTGAACGTGATTATGAAAAACAACTTCTTGAATTAAAAGATAGTACCGAGAAGACGATTGCTGATATGCAAAAGAAATTAGATAGTGAAGTAGAAAAATTCAAAGAAAAAGAAACAGCAATTAAAGAAGACAAAGTGCAATCTTTAAAAAATTCCTATCAAAAAGAAGAGCAACAACAATTAGACCAACTTGAAATTAATTTTACTGAAAAGAAGGAAGAGCTGGTTAATAAGGTCGTTGAGGAGGTTATGAGAAAGTATGGCAATAGCTAAAATGAAGAAACTGACACTCATATCTTTCCATGAACAGAAAGACCAGTTATTACAATCTATTCAAGCTTTACAGAAATTCGAAGTCGTTGACTTACCATCTACTGATCTAGGCGATTATGAAGGATCACCTCGGCAAGTCGATGAATTAGAAACGTTGATCAAAAATTATCAAACTCGAATTGAACAAGTACAAGCAACGTTATCTTTTCTTCAACCACATTTACCAAAAACAGCACTTCTTAAAAAATTGCGTGAGAAACCAAAAGAACTTTCTCTCCACGATTTAGCAAAAGAAATGACTAAATTTTCCGCTGAAGATCTTGTTGAAAATCTTTTAAGCAAGGAATCAGAGCTTAAAACAATTGCTGAGCGTCAGAAAGATTTAAAAGAAGAAGAAGCGTTTTTGTCAAGCTGGAAAAGACTAAATTTTAGTCAAGCCGATGTACAGAGTTTGAAGAAAATAACTGGAAGTGTCGGTACAGTGCCGCAACATGTTCAAAATGAATATATGAACCAATTGAACAATCATGAATTAATATTCGTCGAAGAAGTTTATCAAAATAGAGATGAACATGGCGTGATCGTATTTTACGACATTGAACATGAAGATGTGGTGAAGCCATTGCTTAATGAATGGCACTTTGATGATTTAACGGCGAATTTCACCGAAAAACCGAGTGAATTGTTAAAAAAGATCGAAAAAGAGCAAAAAGAATTACAAAAACAAGTAACTGAAATTAATGCTCAACTTAAAAAAATGCAAGATGAAGAATGGCAATTAATGCTTGCAGAAGAATATTATCAAGCTAAGCTCGATCGAGAGCGAAGTAAGCTATTCCTCGTTGATGAGAAACATCTATTCATTATGGAAGGCTGGCTTGAAGAATCACGTCTATCTTCCTTTAAAACGGCACTAAAAGCTACTTTAGAAGAGCAAGAATATTCTTTACTCGTAGAGGATATTAAAGAAGAAGATTATGAGCGAGTCCCCGTTGTCTTAACGAACAATGACTATATTGCACCTTTTGAAAATGTGACCGAAATGTATAGTCTTCCGAAATACAATGAAATTGATCCTACACCATTTTTAGCACCATTTTATGCCTTCTTCTTCGGGATGATGGGGGCGGATCTTGGCTATGGACTGATTTTATGGATTGCAACTTTTGGAGCCTTAAAATTCTTGAATTTTAATCCTTCGATGAAAAAGTCCTTGAAGTTTTTCCATTTGCTATCGTATCCGACCATGCTTTGGGGCTTAATTTATGGCTCGTTCTTCGGAACTGAATTACCATTTGTTCTATTATCGACAACAGATGATGTTATCACCATTTTAATCCTATCAGTGATCTTTGGTGTCGTACAAATCTTCCTCGGTTTAGGAATTAAATCACATTTAATGCTTAAATATAATGATAAGTATGGTTCAGTTTCAGATGGATTTGGTTGGATCGCTATTTTTACGGGTCTGATTGTCCTGCTGTTAGGAAATATGATCTTTGAAAGTGATATACTCACGCAGGCAGGTATTATTATTGCTGTTTCAGGAGCACTAGCGATCATCTTAGCATCTGTTTTAGCTTCTGAAAACAAAGGACTTGGTGTTGGCTTAGGTTTATACAACCTATATAATATAACAGGGTACATTGGAGATATTGTCAGTTACACACGTTTAATGGCAATTGGTGTTTCCGGTGGTAGTATAGCACTTGCGTTTAATATGATTATTGGTTTTATTCCACCAGTCGGTCGATTTACAATAGGAATTCTGTTGTTTGTTGCATTACACGCAGTAAATATTGGCTTAACGATGTTAAGTGCTTATGTGCATGGTGCACGTCTGATCTTCGTTGAGTTCTTTGGTAAATTTTATGAGGGTGGAGGCAAGGCGCTTAAACCGCTGAAAGCTTCTGAAAAATATATTCAATTAAAAAATCAAAATGAATGATAAAGAGATGGAGGAATTAGATTATGGAAAGCTGGTTACAATTTTTTATGGAGAATAACGGTGGATTTATTTTTGCCGCATTAGGTATTGGAATGGCGGTTATTTTTGCTGGGTGGGGCTCAGCAAAAGGTGTTGGGATGACTGGTGAGGCTGCAGCTTCACTCATTAAAGAACAACCTGAAAAATTCGGTAAGTCTTTGATTCTTCAGTTACTCCCTGGTACACAAGGGCTTTATGGTTTCGTTATCGGGTTCTTAATTTACTTGAATATGTCTCCAGATATGGCGTTAACTGATGGGATTTATATGTTAATAGCTGCTCTACCTATTGCTTTTACAGGCCTTACAGCTGGTTTCGCTCAGGGACGAGTATCAACTGCGTCTATTCAAATCTTGGCAAAAAGAGAAGATCATAACACAAAAGGGATCATTTATTCTGCGATGGTTGAAACCTATGCCATTTTAGGATTCGTTATTTCCTTCTTACTTGTTTTAGCATAAGATAAAAAATAGTGAGAGGATGTGAACGATGGAAGATTTACAAACTTTGTCCAAACAAATTTTGGCTCGAACTAAAGAAGAAGGTCAAACTAAATTAGATGATTATAAAAAAGTTGCTGATGAAAAAATTGAAGAAACACGGCAAAAACTTTTGGAAAGTGAAAAAAGTCGTAAAGAGTCAATTGAACTCGAATTAAATAATGATTATGAGCGCCAAGTACAAACTTTAGCAAATCAACAAAGGAACAACATCCTTGCTAAAAAGCAGACGCTATTAAATTCAATCTTTGACCAAGCGGTTAAAGAAATGGAAAAGTGGGATCAAAGTCAATTTACAAACTTTTTGACAGGTGTTTTAAGTCGATTAGATCAAAGTAAGCAATGGACTCTTGTTCCTGGTCAAGCTTCACTAAACTTAATTCAAACGGATCAAATTCAAGCTTCTATTAAAGAATATCCATTTGTAACCGTTTCTGAAGAAGTTGTCAAAGGTAAGGCGGGCTTTATTTTACAGCAAGGCGGAATAGACTATAATTTCTGTTTCGATGTTTTGATAAATGAGCTGAAGAAAGAATTTTCTCCACAACTTGCTACCTTAGCATTTTAGACAAACTTGGCTTATCGCTACATTTAAAGAACTTCGACTAATTTCTTCAAATCCTGGGACTTCGGTTATTTGTCCCAGCGCAAAGATTTGTAGAAACGTCGAAGTCACCACATCTGTGTGGAAGTGAGGCCTTTGTTTTTATTTATACCACCATTAGTGATATATGGTGATGTGGTGGTATAAAAATAATGAGTAAGGGGGGAAATTACATGCAAGACACTCAATATAAAAATATTAATACCCAAATTCGCGTACAGGAAACAAAGCTGTTAACACGTGAAGACTATGAGAAAATGCTACGCGCTGACGATCTTCAAGCAGCCTTAGATATTTTAAAAAATACTGAGTATCATTTTGATGATGAAGAAGTTCTAAAGACGAAAAATTTCGATCAATTTTTGATGGCTCGTTTACAAGAGCTTTATCAGGATTTATATGCGATCACACCTGAAAGTGAAGTGGTCCAAATATTTACGCTGCGTTATTCATATCATAATGCCAAAGTTTTGCTAAAACAGCGATTTAAAGACTTAGATCTTGAGCATTTGTTAATTCCAATTGGCAAATACTCATTATCGACGCTTAGAAATTTAGTCAAAACAGGGCAATCGGATATCTTAAATCCAATCATGATTGAAGCTGTTCAAGAAGCGATTTCAGATTATGAAACTTACGGTCGAATTGAAGCCGTAGATGTTTTTATGGATACGTATTACTATAAACATGTGCGTGCGATTACTGATCGATTAAATAACCCAACAATTTCTAAAATAGCTGATGCAATGATTGATTTGGATAATCTATCAACTGTGATCAGAAGTATGAATCAAAACAAGTCACGATCATTTTTGCATACTGTACTATCAAGTTCAGGCTCAATCTCTAAACATGCAGTGATTGAAGCTGCGGACCAAGGGTCTACAACGGCAATTAATCAATTATATTTAAGTCAGCCGTATGCGAGTCAATTAGACAACGTATTGGCTGATTCAAAAAAAGAGATGAACCCAATGCTCTTAGATAAGGTCATTGATGAGATCGTTCATGATCTGATGAAAGAAGGAACATATCAAGCTTTTGGGCCGATGCCCGTTATGGCTTATATGTTTGCCATTGAAAAAGAAGTGACCAATATCCGTTTAATCCTTGTTGGAAAAGACAATCAAATTGCGGAAGAAACGATTAGAGAAAGGATGCGACCCATTTATGGCTCATAAAATAGCAGTAGTCGGAGATAAAGATTCGGTACTTCCTTTCAAAATCCTTGGATTTGACGTCTTCGCTTCAGAATCACCTAGAAAAGCAAGAGAAACGATTGATTCTTTGGCAGAACAAAATTATGGTGTTATTTATTTAACTGAAGCAATGGCAAAGGAAATACCGGATACAATTAAACGCTATGATGCTGAAGTTCAACCTGCGATTATTTTGATTCCTAATCATAAAGGATCACTTAATATCGGGAAGAACAGAATTCAAAATAATGTTGAAAAAGCGGTTGGACAAAATATTTTATAACTAGGAGGGGACTTATTTGAAAAAAGGAAAAATCGTCAAGGTTTCCGGTCCTTTAGTTATGGCAGAAGGTATGGAACATGCTAATATTCAAGACCTTTGCTATGTAGGGGACATGCAATTAGTTGGAGAAATCATTGAGATGCGTAATGATACTGCCTCCATTCAAGTATACGAAGAAACCTCTGGCCTTGGACCGGGTGAACCAGTTGAAACAACTGGTGAAGCTTTATCTGTCGAGCTTGGACCAGGTATCGTCTCACAAATGTTTGATGGTATCCAACGTCCACTTGATACTTTTAAAGCTAAAACTGAGAGTAATTTTTTAGTTAGAGGCGTTAATATTTCAAATTTAGATCGTGATCAAAAATGGGCATTTACAGCAACCAAAGCGCCTGGAGATGCTGTTGAACCGGGAGATATTGTAGGAACTGTTCAAGAAACGAAGGTTATTGAACACCGGATTATGGTGCCACATGGTATAAAAGGAACACTTAAATCAATTGAAAGTGGCGAATATGCTTTAGAAGATGTTGTTTATTCGGTTGAAACTGACAATGGTGTGAAAGAACTGACCATGTTACAAAGGTGGCCCGTACGACGTGGACGCCCATTTAAGAAAAAACTCAATCCAAATCAACCGATGTTAACTGGACAACGCGTCATTGACACATTCTTCCCAATTACTAAGGGTGGCGTTTCTGCTGTACCGGGACCATTTGGTGCGGGAAAAACAGTCGTTCAACACCAAATTGCTAAATTTAGTGATGTTGATCTTGTGGTTTACGTGGGTTGTGGTGAGCGCGGTAATGAAATGACAGACGTATTAAATGAATTTCCAGAACTTGTTGACCCGAACACGGGTGAATCATTAATGGAACGAACGATTCTAATTGCTAATACGTCAAATATGCCTGTTGCGGCTCGTGAAGCTTCTATTTATACTGGGATCACGATTGCTGAGTATTTCCGTGACATGGGTTATAATGTGGCAATTATGGCTGATTCGACTTCAAGATGGGCAGAAGCTCTTCGTGAAATGTCAGGTCGATTAGAAGAAATGCCTGGTGATGAAGGGTATCCAGCTTATTTAGGGAGTCGGATTGCTGAGTACTATGAACGTGCTGGGCGAACACTTGTGGCTGGTTCGGAAGAACGTGAAGGAAGTATTACTGCAATCGGTGCAGTTTCTCCTCCAGGTGGGGATACATCAGAGCCTGTGACCCAAAATACATTACGTGTTGTCAAAGTTTATTGGGCACTTGACTCTTCACTATCTCAAAAACGCCACTTCCCAGCAATTAACTGGATTACTTCATACTCACTCTACTCAACAGAAGTAGGGACGTATATGAATGATGAACTAAAAGAAGACTGGGCTGGTATGGTCCAACATTCAATGAGTTTACTTCAAGAAGAGGCAGAATTAGAGGAAATCGTTCGACTTGTCGGAATTGAATCATTATCGGAAAAAGATCGTTTAACGATGGTGATTGCACAATCCTTAAGGGAAGATTATCTCCAGCAGAATGCTTTTGATGATGTAGATACATTTACCTCTCGTGAAAAACAATTCATCATGCTTGATTTAATCCTCACTTTTGAAAAAGAAGCTCGTGAAGCGATGCGCTTAGGTGCCTATTATCAAGAGATTATTGATGGAACGGAAGAGCTCCGTGATCGAATTGCCCGA
This sequence comes from Amphibacillus sp. Q70, assembly GCF_052055485.1. Classification (GTDB taxonomy): domain Bacteria; phylum Bacillota; class Bacilli; order Bacillales; family Amphibacillaceae; genus Amphibacillus. The sequence continues at coordinate 3,020,200 of NZ_CP197171.1, forward strand.
GCGAAATATTTATCTGAAGATCAATTAGATGATATTCGAGCGATTAAAGAAGATGCAAAAAAACAAATACATGAAATTGTTGCTACAGGAGGGATGACAGAAAATGCTGAAGGAGTATAAAACAGTTAGTGAAGTCATTGGACCTCTAATGGCAGTTGAACAAGTTGAAGGTGTCAAATACGATGAACTCGTTGAAGTTCAAATGCAAACCGGAGAAATCCGGCATGGTCAGGTCCTTGAAGTAGAAGGCGATAAAGCGATGGTGCAAATTTTTGAGGGACCAAGTGGTATTAATATTCAAGATACGAAAGTTCGTTTTCGTGGAAAACCTCTTTCAATTGATGTTTCTGAAGATATGGTTGGACGTGTCTTTGATGGAATGGGTCAACCGATGGACGATGGACCCAATATTATTCCAGAAGATAGTTTAGATGTGAATGGTCAAGCGATTAATCCAATTGCCCGTGACTATCCAGATGAATTTATTCAAACGGGGATCTCTTCCATTGATCACTTGAATACCCTTGTACGTGGACAAAAGCTGCCTGTGTTCTCAGGCTCAGGTTTACCACATAAAGAATTAGCCGCTCAAATAGCTCGACAAGCAACGGTATTAAATAGTGATGAAAAATTCGCCGTTGTGTTCGCAGCAATGGGAATTACCTTTGATGAAGCAGAATACTTTATGGAAGATTTCCGGAAGACAGGAGCTATTGACCGTTCTGTTATGTTTATTAACTTGGCTAATGATCCAGCCATTGAACGGATTGCAACTCCTAAAATGGCATTGACAACAGCAGAATACTTGGCGTTTGAAAAAGATATGCATGTCCTTGTTATTATGACGGACATGACCTACTATTGTGAGGCACTACGTGAAATTTCTGCTGCCCGTCGAGAGGTTCCGGGTCGTCGTGGTTATCCTGGTTACCTCTATACAAACCTTTCTACATTGTATGAAAGAGCGGGTCGTTTAGTTGGTAAAAAAGGATCGGTAACTCAAATTCCTATCCTTTCCATGCCAGAAGATGATATTACGCACCCTATACCTGACTTGACAGGCTATATTACAGAGGGTCAGATTATTCTTTCACGCGAATTAGATAAAGATGGTGTCAAACCACCGATTAATGTCTTGCCATCATTATCACGATTAAAGGACAAAGGGACAGGGGAAGGTAAAACAAGAAAAGATCACGCTCCTACTATGAATCAATTATTTGCTGCTTATGCAAGTGGTAAGGAAGCAAAAGAATTAGCCATTGTCCTTGGGGATTCTGCCTTGTCTAAAACAGATAAACTATATGTTGAATTCACTGATCGTTTTGAAGCAGAATATATCAATCAAGGGTTTTATACCAACCGTTCGATTCAAGAATCGTTAGACTTGGGCTGGGAGCTGCTGTCTATCTTACCTAAGTCTGAATTGAAACGAATTAAGAACGACATGATTGAAGAGTTTATGCCGGAAGGAGAGTGATTATTAGGTCATGGCTATATTAGATGTCAAGCCAACTCGGATGGAATTATCCAACCTTAAAGACCGTTTAGCTATTTCAACTCGAGGCCATAAGCTTTTGAAGGATAAGCAAGATGAACTGATGCGACAGTTCATTACTTTAATTCGAGAAAATAACCAATTACGTGATGAAGTAGAGAAGGAACTGACAGAAGCGATGCGCGCTTTTGTCGTTGCTAAATCATTGCTTAATGAATCATTTATCGAAGAATTATTCGCTGTCCCGGATACATCTGTGAGCTTGGATATTCAAGAAAAGAATATCATGAGTGTCATCGTTCCACAAATGGATTTTAAAGTCGATGAAGATGAGAAACAATCTGATATGCAGTATGGATTCCTTAATTCGAACAGTGAACTAGATGATGCCATTGAAAAAATCAATCATATCTTGCCTAAATTATTGAAGCTTTCTGAAATCGAGAAAACCTGTCAACTTATGGCTGACGAGATTGAAAAGACACGTCGTCGTGTGAATGCACTCGAATATTTGAAGATTCCACAACTAGAAGAAACGATCTATTATATTCAAATGAAACTTGAAGAAAGTGAACGTGCCAATATTACTCGGATTATGAAAGTTAAAGATATGGGTCAGTAAATACTCAGAAACCATTCGCTAACAAAAGCGAATGGTTTTTGGTATTTTAAAACTTATCACCTTAAAAGGCAAACGATTTGTAATAATGGTGAATAAAGTTGTAAAATGATCGAATGGCTGTTTAGTCCATTTGATTATCTGTCATAGGAACCATCTTTTGGCAGCTGATATATGCGATAATCCATATTTAGATTCCAATATATCGTTCTGTTCAACTACTTGTTCCATTTAGAAACAATTTTGTTGACACAGGTCGGTTAAAAGAATAAAATAACTATTAAATATTTAATGTGATGATTCATATTATTCTGTAAATTCATTTTAAAAAAGGTGGTGTCAAAACATGAGTATAAAAGATAAGAACAAGGTTCAAATAGGTGATTGGGTTAAACTTCAATCAAGTAAAGGTGAACATATTCAGGGCTATGTTGAAAAGGAAACGAATAACAATGATGTTCTGCAACTACGAGTCATTGCAAGTGATAATCAATTACTTTCTGGGCATAGTATCCAAGTACAAACGCAAAAGTTGGAAAAAGATCAAGCCTTTCAACATTTTACAATCGGTGAACTTGAGCAATTAATCGATCTTGCCTTATTAACAAATGATAAAGCATGGTTTGACTCATTGACTAAAGAATACAAAGCTTTACAAGCTGAAAAAGAGAATCTAAAGAACACCATTTAAACATTGAACTACTCACCCCTTAATTTCTAATGAAATTTGAAGAAGGAGATTCCTAAGAACACCAACCTAATGGTTGATTATTGATTAGGCGATCCCTGTCGTACCGACAGTTAGAAGTCTGATGGCTTCAACTTCAATATTTTTACTTGCGTTAAGATCTCGATCGTGTGCTCTATGGCATGAAGGACATTGCCACATGCGTAAGGCGAGATGCTTAACGTCTGGATGTCGATAGCCACAATGCGAACAAAGTTGACTAGAAGGGAAGTTTTTGGCGATGGCTACGACTTCCTTTCCGTACCACTTGGCTTTGTATTCAAGCATCGTACGGAATTCTGACCAGCTGACTTCACTAATGGCTTTTGATAATCGTTTGTTTTTGAGCATGTTAGCTACTTGTAAGTCCTCAATACCAATGATGTCGTGATTCTTGACAATTTCAGTACTGACTTTATGCAAGTAATCTGTTCTGACATTTTTAATTTTTTCGTGAATACGAGCGACCTTGACCCGTTGTTTTTGATAATTTTTCGCTTCATGAAGGGGTTTTCTATCTTGCTTGGCTTGTTTATATCGTCTGGACAGTTTGCGTTGTTCTTTTTCTAATTTGTTTTCTAGCCTGCGTAAACATCTAGGGTTCTTATACGTCGTCCCATCTGAAAGTGTGGCAAACGCTTTGATGCCCACATCGACCCCTGTTGATTGCTTCGTTTGAGGGAGTGAGTCTACCTCTGTCTCAACAAGGATAGAAATGAAGTATTTACCACTTGGATGTCTTCTAATCGTAGCATTTAGAAGGCGTCCATCGACCTCACGACTTTTAGCGAACTTGACAAGCCCTAATTTTGGCAGCTTGATTGTATTGCCCACGACTGCGATATTTCCGTTCGTGTGTTTCGTTGTATACGATTGGGTCGGGTTCCTTTTAGACTTAAATCGTGGGGCGTTCGTTTGTTTGTTAAAGAAGCGCGCAAAAGATTCAGATAGATGTTTGACACTTGATTGAATGGCAATACTATCGACTTCTTTTAGCCACTCATATTCCTGCTTTAAAGCGGGAAGCTGTTTAGAGCATGAACGATAGTTGAGTCCTTTACCCGTTTCCTTGTAAGTTTCATTCCACTTGGCTAGAAAGTGATTGAAAACAAACCGTGAACAACCGATCGTTTTATTCATGAGGATTTGTTGTTCTTTATTCGGATAGAGGCGGAATTTATAGGCTTTATTGACTAACATCATCTCACCTCACTTAATAGGAATATATGTTCTCATTATATCATAAGGGAGATGTTTTGGCTAGCGCCAACCCACATTCATCTCCCACTTACTCACGGGGCGATGCCCTTCATGTTCCTAGAAGTGGGAGTCTTCTGTCGGAAATCCGATAAATTACTAACTCACACTAGTCTTGTTCAATTGAGACTAGTGTTTTTTGTCGAAAGCTAGCTACTGATAAATTCAATTTAATTGACATTATAACGCGTGTATGTTAAAAAATATATGTTAGCACTCTGATACGCTAAGTGCTAATAAGAAAAAGAAAAGGTAGGTATAAGTATGGCAAAACAACAATTTGAAGCAGAATCTAAACGATTATTAGACCTCATGATTAACTCTATTTATTCAAAAAGAGAGGTCTTTCTTCGAGAATTAATTTCAAATGCAAGTGACGCAATTGATAAAATGTATTATCGTGCTTTAACCGATGATTCAATCAATTTTAACCCAAATGATTATTACATAAGGATTGATCTGGATAAAGAAAAGCGTCAATTGACGGTTTCTGATACAGGTGTGGGAATGAATAAAGAAGAGCTAGAATCCAATCTAGGTGTTATCGCTAAAAGTGGCTCATTGACTTTTAAAAAGGAAAATGAAATTAAAGATGGACACGATATCATTGGACAATTCGGTGTCGGCTTTTATGCGGCCTTTATGGTTGCAGATCAAGTAACGGTCAGATCGAAAGCATTAGGTGAAGACCAAGCCTATCAGTGGCACTCTGAGGGAGCTGATGGCTTTACGATTGTACCCATTGATAAAGAGACCGTTGGAACTGAAATTAGCTTAATCATAAAGGAAAATTCGGAAGAAGAAGATGACTTTGATCAGTTTCTAGATCCGAACCAGTTACAAACAATCGTTAAAACTTACTCTGATTTTATTCGCTATCCAATTAAGATGGAACTATCTGAGCAAAAGCTTAAAGAAGGTACTGAAGATGATTACGAAACAGTCATCGAAGATAAAACAATCAATAGTATGGTACCAATTTGGAAAAAGAACAAAGATGAGTTGACCGAAGAAGATTATCATCAATTCTATCAAGAAAAGCACTATGGCTTTGATACACCATTAGATTATATTCACACAAGCGTTGATGGTAACGTTCGTTATCAGGCGATTTTATACATTCCTGAATCTGCACCATACAACTATTATTCAGCAGACTTTGAGAAAGGTCTTGAATTATATTCAAATGGCGTTTTAATCATGAATAAAGCGCCAGAACTATTGCCTGATTATTTTAGTTTTGTTAAGGGATTAGTTGATTCAGAGGACTTATCATTAAATATTTCACGTGAGATGCTTCAACATGATCGTCAATTGAAATTAATTGAAAAGAATTTAACTCGGAAAATCAAACAAGCTTTATTAAAAATGCTTCGCAATGATCGTGAAAAATATGAAAAGTTCTATACGGCTTTTGGACGCCAATTAAAGTTTGGTGTCTATAATGATTTTGGTCAAAATAAAGAGACCTTAAAAGATTTACTGCTGTTCTATTCATCGACTGAAAAAAAATTAGTTTCACTTGCTGAGTATGTTGAGCGTATGAAGGAAGATCAAGAAACAATTTATTATGCTACGGGTGAAACCAATACTAAAATTGAACGTTTACCACAAACGGAAATGGTTCAAGAAAAAGGTTTTGAAATCTTATATTTAACAGATGATATTGATGAATTTGCGATTAAGATGTTAGCTGAATATGAAGGTAAAACCTTTAAATCTGTTTCAAGTGGTGACCTTGACTTAGAAGATGAGTCTAATGATGAAACTGAACAAGTTTCTGACGAGGATCAAAAACTTTTTGATAAAATGAAAGAAATTTTAAATGGAAAAGTGACCGATGTTCGCCGTTCAAAACGACTAAAATCTCACCCTGTCTGTTTGACCAATGAAGGGGATATCTCAATTGAGATGGAAAAAGTATTAAGCATGATGCCAGACAATCAAGGTATTCAAGCCAATAAAGTGTTAGAAATCAATACCAAACATGATATTTTCCAATCATTAAAGGATATCTTTGCTCAAGATCAAGAGAAAATAGAGCAATATACAAATATATTATATAATCAAGCATTATTGATCGAAGGCTTACCAATTGAGGATCCATTAAGCTATACCAATGACATTTGGGAAGTTTTGAAATAAGACTAAACAATTTTCACTTAATTAATGTATATTTTTGTCTAACCGTGTCATCCTAATGCCATGGAGGTGTTAGGATGGAACATGTAAAATTATTAAGTATTAAATTTGTCGCAACCTTTATTTTATTGTATTTAATTTTAGGGATTGGCTATGGTATGGGTTTTGGTCAAATATTGACGATTAGTCTGCTTAGCTTTGCCACTTATTATATCGGCGACCTCATTATATTAGAACGGACAAACAATTTAACCGCAACAATCGCTGATTTTGTCATCAATTTCACTTTAATCTATGTCTTGATGAGTATGATGACATTTGCCGGGGATCTATTAATGGCTGCATTTTTATCAACACTTGCTGTCACGATTTATGAAGTATTTTTTCACCTATATGTCTCTGAAGATCTTAGTTATGATGATGACAATCGGCTGCAAGTCAATCGATATGATTATATGACAGAGCTTTCGAAAGAAATAGATCCGTTTTTTGATGATCTTGATGATGATGAAGATTACAACTAAAACTCATTTTCCAGAAAAGTTCAGAGCGTCCTTTTTACCCTCTCGACAATCTTAAGTACAGTTTAAGAACTCGAGAGGGTATTTATATTGGAATTAACGACCTACCGCTTGAAAAACTTTTAACGACGGTGTAAACAGCTGTTGAACAACTTTCTTTTGCTCCCCAACCACTTGCGTTATAACCAATTATCAGTTATATTATCATTTGACAAAGTAATGGTTAATTCATAAGATCCGTATGGAATCAAGTCATAAAAAATTTGTTTCAAGAGAGGGGAAAAGTTTGAAAGGATTAATAGATTTATTTTTTACGTTTAGCAAAATCGGTATATTAACTTTTGGTGGCGGTTATGCTATGCTTCCAATTCTGCAAAGGGAGGTTGTTGAAACAAAGAAATGGGTCACAGATGAAGAGTTGGTCGATTATTTTGCAATTGGACAGACGACTCCGGGAATCATTGCTGTCAATACAGCAACATTCATCGGCCAAAAGCAACGTGGAACTCTGGGCGGAGTCATGGCTACCCTCGGTCTTATATTTCCTTCATATATAATCATTACCATTATCGCCATGTTTATGAAGAATTTTTCTGAATCACCGATCTTGCAAAATGCCTTTGCTGGTATCCGAGTGAGTGTTTATATCCTGATTTTAAATGCAGTTATTAAACTTTGGAAGAACTCTGTTGTGGATAAGGTCGGCATCTTAATCTTTTTACTTGTTTTTATGCTCTCTGTTCTCACAAGTTTATCTCCAGTACTGTTTATTATTTTAGCTGGTTTTATTGGTGTATTTGCTAAAGTCAAAGAAAGGAGACAGTAAGGATGATTTACTTACAACTTTATTATGAGTTTTTTAAGGCAGGGTTATTTGCTGTTGGTGGGGGGCTGGCCACATTACCATTCTTATATGATATTGCTGATCGAACAGGCTGGTATACATATGAACAACTCGCTGATATGATCGCTATTTCAGAATCTACGCCAGGAGCAATTGGGATTAATATGGCAACTTATATTGGACATCTAACTGCTGGTTCTTTGGGTGGTATTATTGCAACAATTGGTCTCGTTTCACCTTCAATTATTATTATCTTATTGATTGGTCGTTTTTTAACTAAATTTAGAGATAATGTCTATGTTGAATCGGTATTTTATGGTTTAAGACCTGCTTCGACCGCACTGATCGCAGCAGCTGGCTTCTCCGTTGTATGGATGGATTTATTTGATCTGTCACGGCTCATCGACCTAGGTGACTGGCTAGGCTTTATCAATTGGAAGTCACTATTTTTAGCTATTCTCTTATTTCTACTAATGAGGCATAAATTAATGAAAAAACTTCATCCAGTCATCTTTATCGCTTTGTCAGCGCTTATCGGGGTTTTATTTCAATTTGCTCAATGACAGCTATACAGATTGGTGTATACGAAGTCTTTAGAAAGAGTTAGAATAAAGGTGTTTATCTTATTAAGACAAAAGTGATTCTTATTAATTATCAAGCAGAAAAGACATCACCTATTCATGATATCAATAGGTGATGTCTTTTAACTTGGCTGTTGATAAATCTATTTTCTTCTTTATCACAGATAACCGTTCGTACATCTTGGGACAACTATGATTTTCTGTGTATCGAAAATTGATGTTTCGTTATATCTTTTTATTAACCAAGCTAGTTTAGCGTTCAACCAGCATTGAAATACCAATGCCTCCACCCACACAGAGACTGGCTATACCTGTCTTTTTGTCGGTCCTTTTCATCTCGTGAAGAAGCGTGACAAGAATGCGTGCCCCGGAAGCACCGATTGGATGTCCAAGTGCGATCCCGCCACCATTTACATTGACTTTCTTTGGATCGATATCCAAGTTACGGATAACCGGAAGGCTTTGAGCAGCAAAAGCTTCATTGATTTCAAATAAATCAATCTGATTTAAATCAATTTTGGCTTTATCTGCTAATTTATTAATAGCATAGTAAGGACTATAACCCATCAAGTCAGGATCTGTACCGATTTCTGCATAGTGTTTAATCGTTGCTAAATAGCTGATACCTCGTTCTTCTGCAATAGATTTCTTCATTAAAATTAAAGCGGCCGCACCATCATTTATCCCAGAAGCATTTCCGGCTGTTACCGTACCTCCTTCTAGAAAAGGGGTACGGAGTTTTTCTAAATCTTCTATTTTAACTTGTTTTCGAATGTATTCATCTGAATCAAATAGGATGGCTTCACCTGTTTCTGTTTCAACAGGAACAGGAACAATTTCATCAACAAAACGTTTAGCTTCTTGGGCTTGTTCAGCTTTATGCTGAGATTCCAAGGCAAATCGATCTTGTTCTTCTCGAGTGATATTATATTTTTTAGCCACATTTTCAGCGGTTATTCCCATATGCTTTTGACTAAAAGCATCGGTTAAACCATCGTTGATCATTGAATCAACCAACTGTTTATCATCAATGGTTTTATTCCAGCGATAGTTTGGAATCAGGTGAGGGGCATTGCTCATACTTTCAACACCGCCAACAACCATAATATCAGCTTCGCCCAACTGAATTTGTTGCGTACCAAGAATAATTGATTTTAAACCAGAGCCACAAACTTCATTAATAGTCATGGCCGGTATCTCATGAGGTACACCTGAATCAATCAATATTTGCCGGGCGATATTTTGTCCAGTTCCGGCTTGAAGGACATTGCCAAAAATACCTCCGTCAATATCTGTTGGACTAAGGTTAGTTTGTTTAATTATTTCCTTGACTACATGTGTTCCTAATGCACGTGCTGTTGTATTTTTTAACGAACCGCCGAATTTACCAATGGGTGTGCGCGCAGCACTTGCGATCACGATATCTTCCATGAATAAAAACTCCTTTCTGTTAGTGTGTGTTCAAAAAGAGAATAAAAAGGACGTGTCGGTAGTGAGTTGAAGCTTTGCTATTCACGATGTGTCATTTTACCAGACTTTTTGAACATCTTCATTTAGGTAGAAGTCACCTTTTAAGTGTATCAGATTTAAGCAGGATAAGCATTTAATAATATTATTTTTAGGAAGAAATCGATTAGAATGATTAGTTAATTTAATGCATTCGTGTTAAAGTATTATTAGTAATTAAAATATAGTAATCATTTAATCATTAAATTAAAGATTATTACAAAAAGGATTTATAAAAAGGATGTGACCAGGTTGAAAATAGGAATTGATAAAATAGGTTTTTATATACCACATATGTATGTCGATACCAAAGATTTAGCTATTGCTCGTGGTGTAGAACCAGATAAATTCACAATCGGAATTGGACAAGAAGAAATGGCAGTGGCACCCAAAACGCAAGATGCTGTTACGCTAGCTGCGAATGCGGCCTCAAATATATTGAGTAAAGAAGATAAAGAAGCAATTGATTATGTTATTTTTGCAACCGAAACAGGGATCGATCATTCAAAAGCGGCTGGAGTTTATGTTCACCAACTTCTTGACTTGAATCCATCGGCACGTACGATTGAAGTTAAACAAGCCTGTTATAGTGCAACAGCAGGTATTCAAATGGCTAAAGGACATATCGCGCTCAATCCAGAGAGTAAAGCGCTTGTCTTAGCTTCAGATATTTCACGTTATGGTTTAAAAACAGGTGGCGAGATAACTCAAGGAGCAGGGGCTGTGGCTATGTTGATTTCCTCTGATCCAAAAATAATGACCATTGAAAGCCCAAGTGTTTATAAAACTGAAGATGCAATGGATTTCTGGCGTCCGCTATATTCAGACACTGCATTCGTTCAAGGTAAATTCTCGGTTATTCAATACATTAAATTCTTTCAAGAGTTATTTTCATCATATCGTGGAAAAACACAGACAAGCTTAGAGGATTTCGATGCTTTATTATTTCATATGCCTTATACGAAAATGGGTTTAAAAGCATTAAAATCAGTTTTAGAGCATGCAGATGAAACAGATCAAGAACGATTGATGACTAACTTTAACATTGGTAAGTATTATAATGCAGTTATCGGTAATATTTACACAGGCTCCTTATACTTAAATCTAATTTCATTATTAGAGCGAAATACAAATTTAGAAGCAGGAGCAAATATTGGCTTGTTCAGCTATGGCTCTGGTTCTGTTGGAGAATTTTTCACTGGTATCTTACAACCTAATTACCAGGATTATTTATTGACAAATCAGCATGAACAGATGGTCGAAACACGTGAGAAAGTTTCCGTCAAACGTTATGAAGAGATTTTTATGGATACAATCCCAACTGGAGTAGGAGATATTGAACTCGATATTAACAATGATCCTGCACCAATTTGTTTTGCAGGCATTAAGGAGCATATGCGTCAATATATAAATAAACAACAATAATTAGAAACTCGTTAATCTCTGTTGAATAGAATAGGGCGTTAACGAGTTTTTATCACATTTTTAATAATGAAGTTGATTGATTTTAATTCAGAAAGGATTTTTAAAATTGAATGATGAAAAAGTGTTCGATGAAGAAATACAGCGTACTAAAAAGAAGGCGAAACGAAGTTGCCTCATTTGGATCGGCATTTTTGTTCTCATTCCAATTCTCTTTGTTGTTTACAATATAGCATGGTTTTCTTATCAAGTCATTTTTAAAGAAACTACACTTGAAATAAGCCATTCTCCTAATGAGATAAATACGATTGAAGTCGTTGAAAGAGGAGAGTCTTTTTCATTTGGTTTATCAGCAGTAAGAATTAAGTATGGCAGGAAACGTATTGACACTCAGATTGGTAATGATGGAGGAACACTTAACGAATTCAATGTATCAGTCAATTGGGAAGATGATTATAACGCAATCGTAACACTATATGGTGATGAGCAAGAGCCGGAAATAATTGAAATTAGTTTCAATTAATTTTTTATTAGGAAATAAGGTGATTGAATGCAGTTTGAAAAAATTAATCTCAACTTACATAAGAAAATCGTACTCCAAAATAGAAAGGACTCCTTCCAAGTTAGTTTTGGCGATACGGCAGATTTTGATGCGGATCAAGTTTATTTGGATTGGTTAGCTGAAAAGATCAGACTTTTCCCCAAGGGCTTTGTTCTCGTTAAAGAAGATGGTAAAGATATCGGGCAATTAGAGCTAACGGTTCGTGAATATCAGGGAAAAGAGATAGGATATGTCAATTTGTATTATCTTGTTCCAAATAAACGAGGGGGTGGAAGAGGGGCAGACTTACATCAATATGCGAAACAGTTTTTTAAAAAACATCAGGTAAATGAATTTCACCTAAGAGTTGCCCCTAGTAATAGTTCGGCAATTAAATTTTATCAAAAAATAGGTATGGAAAAGATAGGTGATGAATTAGGAGGCAAAGTGCTTAGAATGAGGGGAGAAGTTTAAAAAGACACATAAGAAAGGTCTTTTTTAAAAATGGCAACCAATAGTTGCGACCTAGTTGGTGGGATGCAACTAGATTGCATGAGTATGATTGCAATAAATTCAATTTGAAAGGAGGATTAATTGATGTCTTTAGGAGAAAATATAAAAAAGAAAAGAAAATCATTAAAGTTCTCTCAAGAATATATTGCTGAACAACTAAATCTAAGTCGACAGGCAATATCAAAATGGGAAACAAATCAATCAGAACCATCTACAAGTAATCTTTTAAAACTGGCTAATTTATTCGATTGTGATATTAAAGACATTATTTCTCCAGAAAAGTATTTCAAAGAACAGAAGAGCAAGGAAAATGAGAATGAACAGACTCAAAGAAATAAAAAAATGCATTTGGCTGCTTTTTTTGGTCGCCTTTTTTTCTTAATGGCTTATTTAGGTAGCCTTGGTGCTTATACGGAACAACCCGATTCAGCTCCCCTTTGGTTTTGGAAGGTTATATTTTTGATTGCAGTTGGGTCAACTTTTTTCGCAACACGTGATTACTTTCATGAGAAGAAGGGATCGAAAAGAATAATTCCAATTGATTTGTTATTTATTGGCTCTTTCTTTTTATATTATATCTTTCCCTTTGAACAAGCCATAAATGCACTATTAACACTCACTTATGGTAGCATCTTATTATTAATCTTAAATATCCATTTTTTTATTCCCGTATGGAGAAGATAAGTTCCCCCTAATAAATGGCTCCCCCAATCAAATTCTATTTTAATTGGGGGGAGCATGATTAGCTACGTAATTTCGCTAAAATTTGTTCGGCTGTTTTTAAGTCCATATGTTCTGCTTTTCTTAATGCTTGGGTAACTTTTTTTACTTCATCTCCAGTGGCACCGGCATTGATGGCTAGTGACTTTGCATGAAGTGCCATATGCCCTTTTTGGATACCGTCTGTAACAAGTGCACGAATGGCAGCAAAGTTTTGGGCTAAACCGAGCGATACAATGATGGCTTCTAATCGTTTAGCGTCTGGATAGCCTAGCATTTGATGGGTGAATGTAGCACCTGGATGAATACCAATTGAACCGCCAACCGTTCCAATCGGTAATGGGATCGTTAATTCACCTATTAAATCACCATTCTCCGCTTTAGTCCACTTCGTTAGTGAACGATATTGACCTGAACGTGTAGCATAGGCGTGAGCGCCAGCTTCAATCGCCCTTGAGTCATTGCCTGTTGCAATGACTAAAGCATCGATACCATTCATAATCCCTTTATTATTGGTTACCGCTCGATAAGGATCAGCGATGGCAAATTGATTGGCTTCAACGATTCTGTCACGAATTTCAACTCCTGAAAGACCTCTTCTTGCTAAAACGTCAACCGGAATGCGGCATCTGGCTGTTGCTAAACATTCTGTCGCATAATTTGATAAAATACCCATCACAGCTTTTGCAGCTGTTAGTGATTCTAAATATGGCTTTATCGCTTCAACCATTGTATTGATCATATTTGCTCCCATTGCTTCCAAGGTCTCGACATGTAAATGAACAACTAGAAAAGAAGAAGTATCCTGTTCTTGATCTCTCTCGATCCAACGAATATTGATACCACAGGCACCACCACCTCGTTTAACAATCGATGGATGGGCTTCATTAGCTATTGTGATGATTTCCTCTTCAGCAGCTGAAATGGCATGTATTGCTTGCTCTTTATCCTTGATACCCTTTAAAGCAATTTGTCCGATCATCACTCGATCGGTGATCTCCGTTGTAAAACCACCAGCCACTGCAATTGTCTTTGCTGCAAAGCTTGCCGCAGCAATTACTGATGGTTCCTCCGTTGCCATAGGAAGCAAATACTCTTTATCATCAATCAAAAAATGAAGGGCTAACCCTAAAGGTAATTGATAAGTTCCAATCTGATTTTCGATCATATGATTAGCTATCTCTTCAGGTAAAATCAACGATTCTTTAAAGTCATCAATTGGTCGTTGTTCAAGATATTTTTCAGTCATTAATGCTTCAATTCGTTGATCAATCGTTCTATTGTAGAATTTATCCAGTTTATTTTTCCCCACGATGGTCCTCCTCGAAATCTGTCCTTAATTTTACCATTATCAATGGTGAGTTGTTAATATTGTATCATAATCAGTTTTTGGAATCTTTATTTCAAGTATGAAAAGAGGATTTAAGTCCAAAATATTCAAAGGACTTAAATGTAGATGAATGGATGATGAAAAGATGAACAAGAAAAGATTAGATTTACTAGCATTAGCTTCAATTCCTCTAGTGATGACACTAGGGAATTCGATGTTAATCCCTGTTTTACCGATGATTGAAAAAGAAATTGATATTTCTCAATTTCAATCAAGTTTAATTATTACAATTTATTCAGTTGTAGCAATTATATTGATACCGATAGCAGGTTATTTATCAGATAAATTGGGTAGAAAAAAAGTAATTATTCCAAGTTTGCTTATCACAGCCATTGGTGGGGGTGTAGCAGCCTGTGCTTCTTGGCTAATGGATGAGCCTTATTTGTTTATTATGATTGGACGTTTTCTGCAAGGGATAGGAGCGGCTGGAGCGTTCCCCGTTGTGATCCCGACTGTTAGCGACATGTTTAAAGATGAAGAGGATGTCAGCGCTGGACTAGGTCTTATTGAAACCGCCAATACCTTCGGCAAGGTATTAAGTCCAATTATTGGTGCTTCACTTGCTTTGTTTATTTGGTATTTACCGTTTATTTTTGTCCCAGTTTTCTCAATTATCTCCCTTATACTTGTGATTTTTTTAGTTAAAGTTCCTAAGCAGGAAGATGAAGAAGAGCAGTCATTTACATTATTTTTAAAACAAATTAAAACCGTTTTTAAACAAAGTGGACGCTGGTTAGTTGCAATCTTCTTAATTGGCGGAATAAATATGTTCATTCTTTTTGGGTATTTATTTCACTTTTCAAATTTGCTCGAAAAACAATATCAAATTGACGGAGTTTACAAAGGTTTTATTTTAGCCATTCCATTATTAGTGCTTTGTGGTGCTTCTTATTTATCCGGTAGGAAAATAGGAGATCATAAAATATTGATGAAATGGTTGGTTTTTTGCGGTAATATCATAGTAGGCGTTCCTTTATTATTTATCAATGATGATATTCGTTTAATAATGATGACATCACTCTTGTCGATATCAAGTCTAGGCATTGGCTTATCCCTGCCTTCCTTAGACACATTAATCACTGAAGGGGTGGAAAAGGATATTCGCGGAACAGTCACATCATTATATAGCAGCATGCGTTTTTTAGGTGTTGCTGCCGGACCACCAATCGTTGCTATAATAGAAGGGAATATTAGGATGTTATATGTGATTTTAGCGATTTTAAGTGGGATAGCAGCCGGTATCTCTTTGTTTGCCATTAAACCTCCTAAAAAGAAAAAAAGGAAATGATACAATGACAAATTTGAAACAAATAAAATTAAAAGTTATTCAGCCAAAAGACCGCTTACCCTACTTAAATTATCTCCTTTTAGCTGATGAAAATGAAGTAGCGGTTAATAAATATTTACATGATGGAGACATGTATGCTATTTATTCAAATGATGAAGTAGTTGGCACGTTATTATCTACTTATCAAACCAAACAAATTGTTGAATTAAAAAATATGGCATTAGCTCCCGAATATCGTAATAAAGGATTAGGGAGCTTCGTTATCAATGAGATGACTGATTTGTACAAGGTAAAAGGAGTTAAAAAAATCAGGGTAGGAACTGCCAATTCAAGTATTGGAAATATAGTATTCTATCAGAAAAACGGCTTTAGAATGGACGAAATAAGAAGAGACTTTTTTAAAGATTATCCCGCCCCCATCTATGAAAATGGAATCAGAGCCTTAGATATGATTATGTTCGAAAAAGATATTACTGATAGTTGACCTCAGGAAAGAAATGCCGAGCTTAATTACAGATCTTTTTTGATCATGTAGCCTTAAAATGAGGGAAAATTCAAGTATAATAGAAACATTCATATGATTGACTAATAAGGGGTGACGATATGCAACTTAGACAAGCAACTTCTGAAGATACAACAGATATAGCAAAGGTACATGTAGACAGCTGGAAAGCAACATATCAAGGCATCGTTCCAGATAGTTATTTAAATACACTATCCTATCAGCAGCGAACAGAGTTATGGAAGAGAAATATTGCAGATCAAGACAATTATATTATTGTAGCCGAAAATAAGGCAGGTCAAATTGTTGGTTTTGTTAGTGCTGGCAAGAAAGCAGAAAATACGATTGAACATTCAGGAGATCTTACCTCCATATATTTACTTGAGGAATATCAAGGCAGGGGAATAGGTCGGAAATTACTTGCTGAAGCTCTTCATCATTTTAAGCAGTTAGGTTATAAAAAAGTTTTTGTTGAAGTTCTAGCAGATAATAAGTCGCGTTATTTTTATGAACATTATGGTGCGACAATTGCAAAAACAGTTCAAATCAATATCAATGGAAAAATATTAAACGAACACATCTATGTATGGAATGATCTTGATAAATTTCACAAGCTAATCGATCACATTTAATAAAAATAGCAGAACATGATTGATAGAATAAGTGAATTTTTTTAAAATTTAGTATAAAATAAATAGCAGACAAAATACTTGTTCACTAACTCTTAAAGGTGGTACAAATCATTCATGAATAATATTAAACAAATTGATAAGTTAATTATGAAATATCTCATTATTGCAATGACAGCTATATTACTAATTGCTAATTACGAACAAGTATTTAGTTGGTTGTCCGTGATATGGACGGTTATACGCCCAGTATTAATGGGTGGGGTAATCGCCTATATATTAAATTTGCTAATGGTTCAATTTGAGAAAATTTATTTTCCTAAGAAGGATAATAAATGGGTCCAGTTAACAAGACGGCCAGTTAGTATTTTCTTTGCGATGATTACGATCATCTTTGTTATTTTCTTTGTTGTTGGTTTGATCACACCACAATTAATTTCTGTTTTTATTACGATTGTTGAAGCGACTCCCGTTGTATTTAATATGGTTCAAGACTGGATCCTTGAATATGAAGATATATTCCCACAAATTGCAGCGGCTGTAGAAGAGATAGATATTGATTGGCAAGGGATTGCAAGTAATGTTTTAGACTTTATGAACAATTTTACTGGTAACGTGATAGAAATGACTGTCTCTACTGTAGGATCAGTATTTAGTTTTATTGTTAATTTATTCCTGTCGCTGATGATTGCTATTTATGTTCTCTTGACGAAAGAAACGCTAGCTAAACAATTTAAACGGCTAACGCAAACTTTTTTACCGAAACAAACAGTGAAACGACTTACATATGTTAGTCGTGTTATCGATCAATCCTTTTCAAGCTTTATTTCTGGTGAAGTGATTGAAGCCGTTATTCTTGGAACCATGGTGGCAGTGGGTATGTGGATTTTTCAGTTCCCATATGCAGGAATGGTGGGAGCATTAACAGGTGTAACAGCTTTTATACCTATTTTAGGTGCCTATTTATCTGGAGCGGTTGGCTTTATTTTAATCTTAGTCCATTCACCTGTACAAGCGATTGGTTTTATTATCTTTATTATTATCGTTCAGCAAATTGAAGGGAATATCTTTTATCCAAAGGTTGTTGGAAAATCAATTGGCTTACCTAGCTTATGGGTTTTAGTTGGTGTAACGATCGGTGGCGGTCTCTGGGGGATTTGGGGGATGTTATTAGGAGTACCCATCGCCTCTGCTCTATATCGATTGTTAAAAGATAGTGTAAGAGCTCGTGAAAAGAGAAAGAATAGTCAATAGTCCCTTGTCTTAGGGACGTAGATTAATTGAGGATGCTAGTTGACTAACCCCCTCTGCTAACTATTAGAAAAACTAAGACTTTCGCCATAAGCGCTTATGGTGAAAGTCTTAGTTTTAATTATACTATCATCAAAAAATCTTTTACTTCCCGATAGTATAAAACGAAACTTCAATCAGTGGGAGTTTTCGACGCACAAATCTTTTCGGTGGGACGAGTAACCACAGTCCCAAGTCTTTTCGGTGGGGTGAGTAATCGCAACCCTAGGATGTGCTAGTGCAAATGTTTTCGATGGGTCGAGTCATCGCACTAAGGAAAACTATGGAGCTTTACACCGCAAGAATAAGTGGTTTTCTTATTCTGAGTCCCAGGAGGTCGTGATCTTAGTCTGTATCCCTTAGTCCCACTCACTGATTGGGACTGCGATTACCAATGTTGTCAGGTTAAGCAAAGTAATCGATCAAGAGGGTGGGACAAAAAGATTTATTTATAAACAAACAGAATATGGATATAGAGGCCCCCCCTCCGCAGATGGGATGCTTTCCTCTCGATAGTTGTGATTTGATCATTTTTTGGTGGGTCTTGTACAAAAACTCAAACTATTGAAAATAATTAAATGTGCATTTTTCTAGTCAGCTATTTTCATATCTTGCTATTTAACTTAAAATATGTTTTTTTAGTTAGATTCGATGTACAATTAAAGTAGAGGTGATGGCATAATGATGACAAAACCAACTGCAGAACAGAAACAGGCTATTATTAAAAATGATAAAAGCTTTGATGGTGAATTCTTTTATGCAGTAAAAACAACGAAAATATTTTGTAGACCGTCTTGTCGGTCGAGAGTTCCTAATTTTGATCATGTGACTATTTTTAAGCATGCGGAGGATGCTTTAAAAGCAGGCTATCGTCCTTGTAAACGGTGTAAATCAGGGGGACGCCAGTTACCTGATGAAGAATGGGTGTCACATGTCGAAATGTATATAGTAGAAAATTTTTCAGAACCTTTGACCTTAAAGCAGATTGCTGAGCATTGTCATGGCAGCGCTTATCATCTGCATCGTGTATTTAAAAAGATAAAAGGGATAACGCCGTTAGAATATTTACAACAAACTAGGATGGAAAAAGCGAAAGACTATCTGATTCATACTGACCTATCTATCAAAGAAATTGGAAAATTAGTCGGAATTACGAATGCTGCACGATTTTCAACAGTATTTAAACATAAAAATAAGCAAACCCCAAGTCACTTTAGAAAAAATAAGCGGAAGAAGGTGTCAGCTAATGAGAAGTAATCCAAATCCAGTTGTTTATTATGGCAAAGTGAATCATGATAACTGGTCTATCTATATGGCAGCAACGGATAAAGGTCTATGTTATCTAAGTTCACCAAATAACGGGCTAAATGAAATAAAAAAATGGCTGGATAAAAATAGACCCGATACAGTGCTGATTGAAAACGAAGAAAAAATAAAACAATATAGCCAGCAGGTTAGTGAGTATCTGAACGGACAAAGAAAAGCATTTGATCTTCCTCTTGACATGAAGGGAACAACTTTTCAAGAATTAGTCTGGAGGGAACTTCAAAATATTCCTTATGGAGAGATTGTTTCATATTCGGATATTGCGAATCGAATTGGCAGACCGAAAGCAGTCCGTGCAGTTGGAGCGGCGAATGGCGCTAATCCAGTCATGATTGTTGTCCCATGTCATCGTGTTATTGCTAAAAGTGGTGATTTAACAGGATTTCGTGGGGGGATAGAGATGAAAAAAGCACTGCTTGCACTTGAAAAATCGGATAAGATTGGAGTTTAGAATAAAGTGAGAAATTGGAGAGAAAAGAATCAACATCTTTTAATAGAAGTTCCTGAACCCTTCGATTTTAAGGTGAATTTAGATTATTTGCAAAGAGAGCCCAATGAGTGCATGTATGAAATAGAAGCCGATATGATTACATGCGTCATTGAAATAAATCATGTCCGTACGTTAATTCGTATTAGTGCAGTAGATAACGAATATATAGATATCGAATGTTTAAACGGTACAATGCCAAAATTATTAGCAGACAAAGAGGCGATCGTTGATTATATTTGTGACTGGTTTGATCTTGACACCGACCTTGTGCCCTTCTATGAAATGGGTTGCCAGGATCCGTTGCTAAAACATCCGATTGAATCATTTTATGGCTTGCGCAATATCGGTTTAAATAATTTGTTTGAAGCTCTATGCTGGGGGATTTTAGGTCAGCAGATTAATTTGAAATATGCTTACAGATTAAAGCGACAATTTGTCGAAAAATTTGGTGACTCTTTAGACTATAACGATAAGAAATATTGGATTTTCCCTTCATTTGATAAAATTTCTGCCTTAACAATCGACGATTTAGCTGACATTAAAATGACCACAAAGAAAAGTGAATATATTATCGATGTAGCTAAGTTAATGAAAAGTGGACTTTTAACGAAAGAAAAATTACTTAATTTTGAAGATTTTAAGCAAGCTGAACAAGAGTTAACCCGCATTCGTGGTATTGGTCCTTGGACAGCGAATTATGTTTTGATGCGCTGTCTGCGATATCCAACCGCTTTTCCTATTGATGATGTTGGATTAATCAATGCGATTAAACTGTTATTAGGGCTGGAGCGAAAACCAACTAAAGAAGAGATTAGAGCCTTATCATCTAATTGGACAAACTGGGAATCATATGCAACCTTTTATTTGTGGAGGATGTTGTATTGAAAAACTTTTAAAACGATCTGTCGTAGCATGCAATAATTTCTTTTTATCACAGATAACCGTCCGTAAAGCTCGGGGCAACAACGGGTTTCGATGGGGCAAGTAACCGCAAATCTTTACGGTGGGACGAGTAACCGCAGTCCCAGGTCTTTTTGAAAGAAACCAATTTTAATGAAGTTAAATATATATTAAAAACACCGGATTGAGAGGAGATTTCTATTTTGGATATTAAGGTTATCAGTCATATTCAGAAGCCAATAAAGGCAACTGAATTAATGAATCTTTACCATAATGCTGGGTGGTGGGACGAAAGGAAAGAACAAGACATTGATAAAATGTTAAGTAAAGTTATTTCAGTTGGTGCATGGAAAGATGATGAGCTAGTGGGTTTTTCAAGAGCAGTTACTGACGGTAAATTCAGAGCCTATATTGAAGATGTCGTCGTACATAAAGAATTTCAATGTGAGGGGATAGGTTTAAAACTGGTATCAAACTTATTAAAGGAACTCTCTCATATTGATGTTATTAGTTTGTTTTGTGAAGAACAGTTAATCCCTTTTTATGAGAAAAATGCGTTTAAACATAGTCCGTCTCAATTTATAATGCACCGAAAGAAACCTACCTAGTGAGGTCTATCTGATCAAACTGGTTTATAAAATCAAATACAAATTAAATAAGGAGAATCCATTTTGAATAATCTTTATTCAAGATGGGTTTTTTCTTTTAGTCACTATTTCTAGCTAAAAATAAGATCGTATTTTTTTACTTTTTGCTATAATTAATATAGTATAGCTGCAAGGTAGGGATCTAAACATGAAAAATAAACCAAAATCAATGTTTCTGTTCGGTGTTAGTTGTTTATTGATCGGACTTTTAGTTGCTCCTTATGCCTTTTTTATACCAGAGCCCTTGATCCAATAGAAATAGCCACATTTCAAGCCAGGTAAACATTTCAGGCTACTGGTACTTTAAACTATCCAACTTACCGAACCACTGATAAAACCACTACAGGTCAAGACCAGGATGGAAAGGCTATGGTGTTGAATAATTGAAGGTTAAGTTAAATCTTGTATCAAAAAGGTGAGATTAATGTCTAGAGAAATTATTCTAAATTACGCAAAGGAAAAATATAGTACAAAGCCCGATTATCCGTGGCGTAAATTTCCGAACTATGCTGTACTCAGGCATGATAACAATAACAAGTGGTATGGGCTACTTATGGATGTAGATAAAAGTAAGTTACAGATAGATGGAAATGGAAAAGTTGAGATATTGAATGTTAAATGTGATCCCGGATTAGCTGATTCTTTAAGAGAAGAAGAGGGGATCTTGCCTGCTTATCATATGAATAAGGAACACTGGCTAAGCATTGTGTTAGATGGCTCTGTCTCAAATAAAGAAATTTTTTCGCTCTTAGATCTTAGTTATGATTTGACAACATAATCTAATTTCTAAAGGGTATTTATCCAATTTACTAAAAATAATAGTAGGAGAAAATATTATGGTTGTCAGATTAAATGAATGTACAATAAATGATCTAACAAAACTTCAAGAGATTAGTACTGAAACATTTTCCGATACTTTTAAAGATCAAAATACAGAAAAGAATTTAAAGGCTTATTTAAAGAGTGCCTACAATCTTCAACAACTAAAGAAAGAATTAAGCAGTCCAAACGCTATATTCTATTTCTTATTAGATGATAACAGAATCGTTGGCTATATCAAGCTCAATACTGCATCAGCACAAACAGAAACAGTTATTGAAAATGCTTTAGAAATTGAAAGAATTTATATTAGAAAACAACATAAACGAAACGGCTATGGAAAATATTTGATTAAAAAAGTTGAACAAATCGCTAGCAATTTAGGAAAAACGACCATTTGGTTAGGTGTTTGGGAATACAATACTAACGCTATTGCCTTTTATGAAAAAATAGGCTTTAACATAATCGATTCACACCCCTTTTTTATGGGGACAGAAGAACAACTAGATTTAATTATGGCTAAAAAAATAGATAGTTGAGTAGGAGTAACTTTTTCAAAGGATTTAAATAACTTGTATTCGATTATATATTTACTTGTCGAAATATTTTAACAAAAACCGACCAAACTAACCTGAAAGCATTCAATTTGTTTGATTGGTTTTCTGTACGTTCAGAATATAAGATTTTACTGATAATAACATCAGAAAAACGATATCTTCTACCTTAAGAAACTTCGAGATAAAGCCCGTTTTTATTGGTCATCTTACAAACGCTCAATAGGATAATCCTCCATACCCTAGACAGACTATTTTAATAAAAGATGATTTAACACTATAATAATGTGTTAAAATTTGTGAAAGACTTGATAAAAAATCTTGCCCATAAAGATAATAGGCTGACAATCACCAATAACCCATGAAAAGACAAAGGAAAACTATGAAATTTATAAAACGAAACTTCAATCAGTGGGAGTTTTACGGACGGTTATCTGTGTTAAAAATATCCTAGGAAGGTGCTACATATGGACCATAATATTTTAATCATAGAAGATGATTTATCGGTAAGCGAAATGATAAAGGATTATTTAATAAAGGAAGGTTACAAGGTGGCTACTGCTTTTGAAGGGGAAAAAGGGATGCAAAAGTTTCTAACAGGTGCTTTTGACTTAATCATACTTGATATCATGATGCCCAAATTAGACGGAATAGAAGTTATGAAACAAATTAGAAAAGAGAGTTCCGTGCCTATCCTGATTGTATCTGCTAAGGATAAGGATGTTGAAAAGGTTTTAGGGCTTGAGCTAGGTGCAGATGATTACATAGCCAAACCTTTTTCAATGCTAGAACTTTCTGCCAGAGTGAAAGCGATACTAAGACGTGCTACCAATTATTCTGAAGTTGATAAAGAAGAAAATATTATAAATTATAGAGATCTAACGATTGATATCAATAATTTTTCTGTTAAAAAACATGGTAAAGAAATCAAACTGACGGCTAAAGAATTTAATATTTTAAAAATGTTTCTCAAGTATCCCAATAATGTTTTTACAAAAGCTCAGATCTATACCACCGTCTGGGATAATGACTACTTCGATGATGAAAATGTGATCAATGTTCATATAAGAAGACTGAGAGAAAAGATAGAGGACAATCCTGCAGAGCCTACATATATCAAAACGATATGGGGAATCGGTTATAAATTAGGTGAATAGCTATATCACAAAATTATAAAAAGTGGGGGGAGAAGGTATGGTTTATTTCTTAATCGTGATCATCCTGATTTTAACTGGTATTATTATACTTCAACATCGTTCAAAGCTAACAAGAGATCAGCAAATAAAATATATCGATCAAAAATTAAATAGAATTATCGCTGATCAAACCAGTGAGAACCTGCTTGTTTTTACAGACGATAAAGAGCTCGTTCATTTGTTAATTAGCATTAACAATCTGTTAAACCATAATCGGAAAATATTAGCTGATTACGTAAGAAAAGAAGAGTCTATCCGGAAAATGATCTCGAATATTTCCCATGATCTAAAAACGCCACTAACGGTTATTGTAGGCTATTTAGAAATCATTAAGTCGAATCAAGCAATCGAAAATGAGTTAAGCAAAGAAGTTAATAAAGCATATGAAAAGGCAGTAGAGCTGCTGACGTTGATCAATACTTTTTTTGATTTGGCAAAACTGGAATCTGGCGATAAGGAAATCCAACTTGAAAAGGTAAATATCAATGAAGCATGTCGAAAGGGCATTTTAGAATTCTATGACCTATTAACAGATCAGGGCTTGGAGGTTTCTGTTGACATTCCAGAAGAAAGTATCTATGTAGCGGGAAACGAAGAAGCAATTGACAGAATACTTAGAAATCTGATCTCGAATGCGATAAAATACGGAAATGATGGGCATGTAGTGGGGTTAAACTTGAAATATGACGATTCATTTGCTTACATCGAGGTTTGGGACAAGGGAAAGGGCATTGACGAGCTCAATCAAGAAAGTGTTTTTGAAAGACTGTATACACTTGAAGACTCACGAAATAAGCAGTATCAAGGGAGTGGCTTAGGACTTACGATTACGAAAAGATTAGTAGAAAGTCTGGAAGGAGACATATCACTGTCTAGCAAGGCCAATGAAAAAACTATATTTACCGTGAAATTAAAGAAATTGGCTTCCTAGAATAACTAAAGACTGCTTCTATCACATTCTTTGCAAACTTAAGAAATTTGTAAGACTCCGTTAAGAAAAAAGACAATTTTAATGTTTACCTAAATTTCAAGTTTAAGTTAGTCACTTAGAATAATTATTTTAGTGAGTTCACAAAGTTATATTGTTTTATGCCAGTAAAGGCATGAATTTGTGCTTTAGTGGTGTGCATGGATCTGTTTGGCTTTAAAGCCAAACAGATCCATGCACACCATCACGGGACATACCTGGGTTAAACATGATTTTAAGCAACAAGATTCAGCTGTAATTTCTGTAGCTCTAAGACAAATGCTTGGTGAGGTGTTTTATAGTTTTGGTTTCTTCGTGGATAGTCATTCATCCATTGTTGAACCCTTTTGACTTGATCCTCATTAACATCTTTCAGCGACTCATGTTTGGGTAAGAAACGACGGATGATTTTATGTTGATTTTCACTGGTTCCTCGTTCAAAGGAAGCGTATGGATGACAGTAATAGACATCAATCTCTTTAGACAATTCAGATAGATTACTAAACTCACTTCCATTGTCTGAGGTAATGGTTTTAAAAATGTCACCTTCGATTCCGTTTAACTGACTAATCATATGTTGTAAGGTATCATCAATTTGCGTTGCTCTTTTCCCATCAATTTTGAAGAGGAGTTCAAAGGTTGTTTTACGTTCAACAAGCGTTAATAGAACAGGTTCATCAGCCTTCTTTTTACCGATAACCGTATCAATTTCCCAATGTCCGAATTCCTTTCGCTGGTTAACTGATTCTGGACGTTCTTCGATTGAGATACCAT
This sequence comes from Amphibacillus sp. Q70, assembly GCF_052055485.1. Lineage (GTDB taxonomy): Bacteria > Bacillota > Bacilli > Bacillales > Amphibacillaceae > Amphibacillus. The sequence continues at coordinate 3,045,863 of NZ_CP197171.1, forward strand.
GCACCTTTTTATTTCGATGTCCTTTGCCTTTTGTGGAGCGTGGTTTTCGATCAACCTTTTCTAACAAATCCATATTCTTTGTCTGCATGATGCCACTATCAATCCAATGATAAAGTGTGGACGTGCTTGGAATGATGGATTCATGAAAGAAGGCTTCACTTTTAGCTACATTGACAACAACATCAGGTGACCATTTGTCTTGTCGCATTTTTTGATCAGCCCAATCAACAAATTCATGTCCATCAACCCATTTGGGGCGGCGGCCGCAATGCGAACGATTCTTTTCATAGACGTCATAATTGACATCTGCGAAATAAACTGCTCTTTCATAAAAATAGGATTTGCCGTTCTGTGTTTGCTTTTGGACTTGTGTAACAGTCCCTTTCTTAACATTATTATTGATGGTTTGATAATTGCGATCAAGCAGTCGGCCAATCGCTCGGTTTGATAACTCGAGTTTCTTATATGCTTCAATCTGTTTCATTTCAGCAAATGTAAGGTGTTTCCCTTTCCGTGATTCTGTGATAGTATTTACATGGGTCATGTGAATTCTCCTTATATTGGTTGGTCGTACTTTCAATATAACATGAGATTCACATGGCCTTTTATTTTAGGTGACTAACTTGATTATATAATCTACGATTTTAATGTTTATTATTATTACTATAGTAATTTTGCAAAGAAATGGAGGACATGTCGTGGAATATATTGTAAGAACACACGATCTATGTAAGGCTTTTAATGGAGACAGTGCTGTTTCCAATGTTAATTTGAATATTAGGAAGGGAGAAATTTATGGGCTTTTAGGACCAAATGGAGCTGGAAAAAGTACGATCATGAAATTGATCTTAAATTTGTTAAAACCAACTCAAGGAGTCATTGAAATCTTTAATCAAACGCTGACGGATACATCTTATGAACTGTTTAAAAGAATGCACGCGATTATTGAATATCCGATTTTTTACGAGAAACTTACGGCAAAGGAAAATCTAGATTTCCATTGTGAATATATGGGTTACCACAATAAAAAAGATATAAAAACCGCTTTAGAATTAGTTAATCTAAAAAACATAGATAACAAAGCCGTTAAAAATTTCTCTTTAGGTATGAAACAACGACTTGGAATTGCCAGGGCAGTGATTACAAAACCAGAATTACTGATATTAGATGAGCCAGTCAATGGACTTGATCCCGTAGGAATCATCGAAATTAGAGATTTACTTGAAAAGCTAAATAAAGAATATGGGATAACGATCTTGATTTCGAGTCATATTTTAGCTGAGATAGAGCAAATTGCTGATACAATCGGGGTTATGAATAATGGCTATTTGGTTGATGAAGTTTCGATGGAGTTTATTCGAGAAAATAATGCAGAGTACATTGAAATTGAAACCAGCCACGCTAGACAAGCTGCCTATATTCTTGACTCAAAGCTGAAGATAAATAATTTCAAAGTGCTTGACGCTAAAAAAATTAGAATCTACGAAACAGATAGGCCACAAAATGAAATTTATAAAACATTGGTATCAAACGATATTCCGATTCAATCAATCAATACAAAGACAGCTTCATTGGAAGACCATTTCTTATCCTTAATTGGAGGTGGAGAAAATGTTTAAGTTGATCCGTTTAGAAATGAGAAAAATAAATTTTGCAGGCTATATCAATAGAGCTTTAGTAGCTTGCTTGGCTATTACTGGTTTTTTATTCTTTATGTTATATATTGATAGAAATCAGTTTGCTGCTAGCAGTACCGACTTTTTATTTCTGATTGATAGTATAACAAGAATCGTTTTTATCATCTTTTCTGGGGTGTTAATTTCGAGATTAGTGATTGAAGAATATAATGGTAAAACGATTACTTTGATGTTCACATACCCGATCAGTCGAAAACAAGTGATTGTTTCTAAGTTGTTGATCATTATATGTTTTACATTTGCATCAATACTGCTATCAAGAATTTTTGCAGCTGTTGTTTTATATATGTTAAACAATCATCTGCATTTTATCGATGGAGGCGTAACGCTCCCTATGATCATAGAACATTTTAAACATACGGTTCTATATGACCTTTCTGCTAGCGGGATCAGCTTAGTTCCTTTATTTTTTGGAATGCTTAAAAAATCTGTTAGAACCACAATTGTTTCATCTGTTGTTATTGCGATCTTTCTCGGTGTAAGTAATGAAGACTTATCGATAGGTTCCTACATCGTCATCCCATTGACAGTTACCATCATTGGTCTAGTTGTTTCTTATCTATCAATCAAGAATATCGAGCATAAAGATGTCTCTTAAAAAAGAAGTCTGTTATGAAAAATATAACATCCATAGGAGTTTATCGTGATGAGTCAAAAATACATTTATTTACTATTTACAAACACAAGGACATTACTGACAAAAGCGATTGGATTATATACAAAAGCGGACTACAATCATGTTTCACTTGCTTTGGATCCAAGATTAAAAGAAGTATATAGCTTTGGAAGGAAGCAACTCTACAATCCATTTTGGGGAGGATTTGTGGAGGAAAATACGAAAGAAAAGCTGTTTCAGAATGCGGATTGCACTATTTATGCCTATCCAATCGATCTAAAACAATGTCAAAAATTACAGGAAACGCTAACCTTTTTTAAGAATAGAAAAGATAGCTATCACTACAATCTATTAGGCCTGTTTGGAGTCATGTTAAACAAGCCGATTCAAAGATCAAATGCATATTTCTGTTCTCAATTTGTAGCTTATCTTTTGATTAAAGCTGGTATTGTTTCTTTTGACAAGCCGCCTGAACTTATTACCCCACAGGATATTCAGCAATTACCAGGATTGATTTCGATCTATCAAGGGAAAGTACAAAAGACCGTTTAGCTTAATTCATATATTTTTAAGTAATCAATGATTTACATTGAAAAATCTAGTTTTATTGATCATAATAGATAAGCTTGCTGTGCTTAACTTAGTTAATTTTCTGATAGAAAGGTTGTTATTGTTGAATATTGATATTTTGCCACCCACTAACATTAAAGAATTGACGCTATTTTTAGAAAAGATCAATAATCAAAAAAGTTACCATATTGGCTTTTGTGGAGAGGATAGCGAAGAAATATATGATACTTTAAGCAATGACTTTTCTGACTTGGATTTGCACGATTCCTTTCTGGTTGCTTATCACCATTCGACCATTATAGGTGCAATCGGTATAGATATTGATTTGCAAGATGAACATGCTGACGTATGGGGACCATTTGTTGAGGGTGGAAATAAGCAACTTGCCCAAGCATTATGGGACCATCTGATACTAAAGACACCAAAAGAAATCAAAGCATTCTCCTTTTTTCTCAATAAAGAAAATCAATTTGCCCGTGATTTTGTGCTTGAAAATAAAGGAGTTAACGAAGGTTTAGATATCGTCCTTCACATAGCAAGAGATAAATATGAGAAACGCAACACTAATGGGTATGAAACATTTACAGCTGCTTATCGTGATTCTTTTATCAAACTTCATAATCAGGTATTTCCTAAAACATATTTTAATGCCAACACCATTCTAAGCAGATTAAACGATAATCATCACTTATTTTTAGTTAAAGAAAACGGAACAGAGCTAAAAGGCTATGTATACATTGAAGCGAGTCCTAAGCACAAGGAAGGGAATATTGAGTATGTTGCTGTTTCAGACAAATATAGAGGAGCGGGTGTTGGTAAAACGTTAATCACTGCGGCATTAAATCAGCTATTCTCTTATCAAAGCATTGAGGAAATTACGATTTGTGTCAGTGGGGATAATGTGGCTGCCAGACAGCTTTATCAATCCGTTGGTTTTGAAGAAAAATACCATTTAATCAGTTATGAAATTTCAAGGAATTAACTGTTGGAAAGGACTGTTTTTACTTCAGTCTTTTCTTTTTTAGTTGTGCAGAAATGTTAATTTAGAGTTAGAGTAAAATGTTTGTGGGAGTAAATTTTCCCTGTCATGGGTGTTAAAGTCGTTAGACTTTAACACCCATGACAGGGGCACCAAGCGAAAGCGCGGTAGTAGATAAGTCGTTTGAGATGAAAAAGAGGACCTTATTTTATATAGTTAAGTTTACGACAAACAAAAACTATAGAAAGAGGTCCTCATATGAAAGATATCATATCTCAGCTGACAATGAAAGAGTTAGAAGAAATAATATACCGTACCTTACAAGAAAGTTTTTCACAGATGATGTCAAAAATCCTTCAGGAGTTTGATCAGGCGATTGCTTTAGGAAGAGACAAACAAAGATTTTACTTAAAAGATAAACGTACGTTATCGTTTGAATCTGTTTTTGGACAAGTCGAGCTGAAGAGAAATTATTACCAAGATAAAGTAACAGGGAAATATGTGTACTTATTAGATCAATATTTAGCCTTTGATGGAACAAAAGGAATGAGTCCAGTCGTGCAAGATTTGGCGATTGAACTAGCTGTCACAGGTGCTTCCTATCGACAAGCTGGAAAGGTACTCGAAAGGTTCTTAGGGTATCCTGTCATCAGTCATGAAGGGATCCGTCAACAGCTTTTGCATACGGAAGTGGTTCCAGAAGAGTCTGTCCCCCTTGAACAAGATGTTTTATTCGTTGAAGTGGATGGCTTAAATACAAAGAGCCAAGAGAAAGGGAAAAAAGGAAGAGAACTTAAAATAGCAAGTACCCATCAAGGATGGGAGATGAATGGCAAGCGAGCGAAACTCATCGAGAAACGTCATTTTATTCATGAAGGCAACGGTCCATTTTGGGAAGCGTTTGAGACCTATCTGATGACCACTTATGAATATGACCCAACGCGACACCATCTCGTCATCAATGGAGATGGAGCGAATTGGATCACGTCTTGTCGAGACTATTTCCAGAAGAACGCTACTTTTGTCATTGATCGTTTTCATGTCGCTCGTGATGTCCGCCTGATCTTTCGAGGGCATCCAAGATCCCGTTCGATCCAAAAGAAGCTAGCTGTTTATGATTGGGAAGGGTTTATGGTGGAATTAAATAGTGCAGTGGGGACACTGGAAAATGAAAAGAAGGAAGAAGAGTTGGAAGCCTTAATCGCTCAGCTCTCAAAGTATCCGAAGGCACTCGGAGATTACCGTAAAAAATTAGAGAGAAAAGGGATAGATATAACCGGTTTTCGCCCAATGGGTAGTGCAGAAGGAACCATGAGTGTGTTTGCGAGAAGACTCAACCACGGTCGTAGCTGGAGTGATCGAGGGCTTGATAAATTCGTCGATGTCATGGTGGCTCTAAAAGACAATTTAGAGATTAAAACGTTACATGGAATCCTTGAGCAAACGCAGGCATTCACTGAAGAGCCCAAAGCTGAAAAGCCACCTAAACACTTCGTTGAGAAGCTGAAAAACAGTGCGACAGAAGCCACTCGTCAGAATTTAGGTTATTTGAAACAAGCAATGGGGGCTCCTATTACAGAAGCTCTGAAAGGTTTAAGAGGATTTTAAAAAGTTAAAATAGCTTTTCTTTTAAAGGAATACAGGAGTGACAACGCTGCCAAATCATAGGCTAAAAACAATATAAAATAAGGGACATAAAAAAACTCCCACAAATACTTGACACAATCTAATTTAGATCTTAAATTGTAGCGATCATTTCAAATATGATACAATAATAAACTGTACATAAAGTTAGGAGGGATACGATGAGTATTTTTATTTTAGAAGATCATCCGATTCAAGCGGAAAATTTAAAAGCATACATTGAGCGGCAACAAGAAAAATATCATAAAGAAATTCCGATCGTGTCCACTAGCCGTCCAAATGAAATCCTTGATCAAATTCCTTTTTCAGAGCACCTTAATCTTTATTTTTTGGATATTGAAATTAAGAAAAATAAGTACGGGGGTCTCGAGACAGCAAAACAAATTAGAACACTGGATGCAGAGGGAATGATTGTTTTTATTACAACACATGCGGAACTTGCACCTCTATCATATAAGTATATGGTATCCGCTTTGACTTTTATCGAAAAAAGTAATTGGAATGAGATGAGTCAAGCAATTAGTGATTGTCTAAATTATTATTATGAACGTTTAGATGAGCAGAGGAGCCAGCCGGTTTTTATCTTTTCAAATGCTTATACATCCTTTCGAATCCCATATTCTGAAATCTTATCTATTCAAACAGCTGAAAACCATCGGTTGATCCTGATTTCGACCAAACAGGTCATTCAGTTTTACGGTAGTTTGAAGGAGATTCAAGCAGCATTAGAAGATCAACCGCAATTTGTCAGACCCCACCAATCCTATATTGCTAATCTGGATAACGTGCGAGAATTATCAAAAAGAGACATGCTATTGACATTTATCGATGGAAAGCAGCTCCCTATTTCAAGAAGAAAGTCAAAGAATATCATTCAAGCATGGAAGAAAGAGGGTGAGATGGAGAGATGATGATTCCTTTAATTTTAAACATAGGGGTTTGCTTGGTCATTTTATTATTCTATTTATATTTAATGAATGAGCAACCCATAAGCTGGAAGTATATTCTCCCGATCCCCATTGCGTACTTTATCGGGATTAACTTTGTCATCCAACTTACTGGTTATGTAGAATGGAATCTTCTGATCATTATTTTATTATTCTTTATTGGGATATTCTATGTCTCAAAATCAGTTCCTGTCATTTGGAATTTAACAGCCTCTTTCTTTAGTCTAGTCGTGATCATTATTGCACAAGAGATAATACTAGATTTATTATTCAATACATTGGCCTATTCAAATTGGATAGCTATTTTGCCATCTAGGCAAAGCATAGCCCAAGTATCGGCTGTCATGGTTATCGTGATCACTTTACTTTTTAGAAATTTACTGATGAAGTTAGGTGATTTTTTAGAAAAAAGTACATGGTTGCCTATTTATTTTAGTATGATTCTGATCATTGGTTTCCTTTTATTTATCGTTAAAGGGACAGGTTCTAATATAGAAATTTTATCTAATCATTTATTATTAAACATTTCTACATTGTATTATCCTTTGATGTTTGCGATTTTCTTTTTACTGATTATCCTTATTTCAGTGGATAGTAAAAGAAATATCAATCAACAACTCCTAAAACAGGAACAAAAAGCTACTCAGGATTATTTGGATTATGTTCATGAATTAGAAACGTCTTATCAAGAGTTAACGAGTTTTCGTCATGACTATCAAAATATTCTATTTGCTTTAGATGAAGGCATTCAAGCTGGAGATTTAGATAAAATCAAAAAAATTTATCAGGAAACCATTGCGCCTACCTCTTTAGTATTCGCACAAGCGCAAAATGAATTAGTCAAATTAAAACATATCCAAAATGAAGAGATTAGAAGTCTATTTCGAGTCAAATTGTTACATGCTCAAGCCAAAAAAATAAACACCACTGTCGATATTCCAGAAGAAATAAATCAGATTGGAATTTCTGTTATTAAGCTGATCCGCATCTCCGCCATTATTTTAGACAATGCGATTGAAGAGGCAGAACAATCCTCATTAAAGGAGTTACAAGTATCTTTGTTTATTCATGATACGACATTGAAATTTATTGTACGCAACTCATGTAGCCAAGAAACCATTCATATTGCTGATATTTATAAATTAGGAAAAAGCACTAAACAAAAATCAGGGCGAGGAATTGGTTTGTATTCGTTAAATAAACTTCTTCATCATGAACCTCATGTAACGGTAGCCACCCGTTTTGATAACCCTTTTTTTACACAAGAATTAAGTATTCAGCTTTAGCCAGTTTAAAATTCTGCCCCGATCATTCTTGAATAATAGAGGTATTTCCTTTAAAATTAAATTCTGACCTCATTTAAATGAGGGAGAAGAGGGGGGAATTCTGATCAAAGGATCACTTCACCATATCGAGATATATGTTTCTGATTTAAAAAGTACTGTCGACTTTTGGAGTTGGTTTCTTGAAGAATTAGGCTACAATTCTTTTCAAAAATGGGAGAATGGTCAGAGTTGGAAATTGTCTGATACTTATATTGTTTTTGTGCAGGCTGAAGAAAGGTTCTTAGATATTCCTTATCATAGGCGTCGGGTTGGATTAAATCATTTAGCATTTCATGCCGATTCACGTCAACAAGTCGACAACATGACCGAAAAATTGCAAGACAAAGGAATAACCATTCTTTATCCAGAGCAACATCCCTTCGCTGGTGGGGACAAGCACTATGCTGTTTATTTTGAAGACCCAGACAGAATCAAAGTGGAGTTAGTTGCACCTGAACAAGACAACCAACGCGTGTGATTCTGTAATATCTGTGAAGTATTTTTTCTATAATTGAATGTGTAGAACTTTAAGTAAGTGCGAAAATAGAAATCAAATTTAGTTCTGTAAGTGACTCAATTCTAAAAAATATGTCCCCGTAGCTCAGCAGGATAGAGCAATTGCCTCCTAAGCAATAGGTCGCTGGTTCGACTCCAGTCGGGGACGCCATCAAGATATATTTTCATATGCAAAACCATCTGATACTGTAGATACAATGTCACTTGTATTCGTTGATCCATTCGAATTTACCGAGTTATTTCGAACTTCTTATTATCTATATAATGAAGGGGTATTTATAATGAAAAATTACGTTATTGTGGCAAGATTTGATGATGAAATGACCGGAAAGCTAACCGCCTTACGGAAAAAACTACATGACGAAAATCATATGATAGCCATTTCTGAATGGCAACCGTATATAACTATTGCAGCATACGAAAATATTGATATCCAAGTGCTTTTACAATGGACAGATGAATTTGCGAAAACACATTCGATTTTTGATATTTCATTTTCCTCGTTGGGTTCTTTTCCTCCATATGGCGAGCATACTGAAACTGCAGTGCTTTTTGCTTCTCCCTCGCAATCAAAAAGTCTAATTGACTTTTATTATGCATTTCATGAAAAACTGGACGATTATTGTGGCAAACTCGGTTGGCTGTACTCAGCTAAATGGGGGTTTCCAGCAATCCATTCTACAATCGGAATATTTGAAGTCCCTCAGATACAAAAAGCAATGAAGATGATTTTTGCATCTCAAATATTTGGGAAGACAAAAATGATTGCATTAGAGGTATACACCTATCCAATGGAGTTAATTCAACGGTTTGAATTGAATAATTAACCTGCTGATTATAAAAGCTGATACATTCCAATATGCCATTCGGTCTATATGCAATCCTCTGATGACCCGAGAAATCTTTTTGCCATTGTTATTAGATCAATAATGCCCAAAAAAACGAAGCAAATAAAGACTACTATTCGTAATTATTGATAGTATGAAGCGCCATATGTTTTTGTTAAAAGGAGGAGGTATACTCGCTCCTTCTATTTGAATTTAATTCATTTTTTCTGTTCAAAAACCCACGATCGACCACTTTTGTCCGATAACCAACCGCATTTGTAAAATCGACTGACTTTCTTTTAGGAAGGTGCTATCCTATACGTATAAAGGAGGCGAACGGTATGTTTTTTCCCATGGCTGTTGCCATGCTGATTGGTGTTGGATTACCGATAGGCTTATTCATTTATTGCTTATTTCGCAGACAATACTTAATACCTTATCTATTAGGGATCATTACCTTTCTTATTAGCCAAATTATGATACGGATACCACTTTTATCTTTATTTAACCAATCATCTGTTGGACTTGATTTACAACTTTTTTATCCTGTTATTTATGCCCTAATCCTTGGAATCAGCGCTAGCCTGTTTGAAGAATATGGCCGATGGTTGATGATGAAATTGCCATTAAAGAATAGATTATCATGGCAGGCGGGTTTTTGGTTTGGATTGGGACATGGTTTGTTGGAGGCCTTTTTAATATTTGGTTTACCGATTTTAACGACAATTGGTCAGGTAGATAACCTAAATTTATGGCTAGGTAGCTTTGAACGTTTCTTTGCCATTTTACTTCATATCAGTCTTTCCATTTTAGTTATGTATAGTGTGGCGACTAAAAAATATCGCTACTTCATCATCGCATTGCTTGCTCACGCATTAGTCGATATAGCGGTGGGAATTTTCCCAATGATTTTTTCTCAACCGATATTGTTTATTGAAGGATTCTTATTAATCATAAGCTTGCTGCTCTTTTTGCTCAGCTTAAAATTGAAAAAAACATGGGAGGGGATACAATGAAAATGAAAAAAAACAGTTTCCTTATTCTTGTCTTCAGTATTATATTTGGCTTAGCCGCCTGTAACGGTAATTCCGCAGACGAACAAACGAGTGAAGCCTTGACAGAACGCACTGAACAAGTTGTGGATCTACTAAATAACCAAGAGTATTCTGAGATGGTAGAGTACTTTGATGAAACGATGGCCGCACAACTACCAGCAGAAGTGATTGAAAATGAACTCGAACCCATTATAAATGAATCCGGCAACTTTGAAGAATTTGAAAAATCGTCTGTAGAAGAAAGAGATGGCGGATATACTGTTACCTTAGTTGCAAAATATAGTGAAACGAAAAGAGTTTATACTGTGAGTTATAATATGGATGATCAAATATCAGGTTTCTTTATTAAATAAGATAATAGTAAATCGGAAGTCATAAAGATGCTTTTATGACTTCCAATATCATTAAATAATGGCTGATAAGATTGCTCATACCCATGAAAAGGAGGCTTTGCTATGGCAAAGGTGATGATAAAAGAAAAGAATCTTCATATTCAGTTGAAAGGAATCAGAAAATTATTGGCTTTTAAGCGTCAAATCCTTATCCCATTAGAACATGTATCAGAAGTTACAGAAAATCCTGATGTTTTTAAACATCCCCCTAAAATTTTAGAAAAAAGATTAGGAACCAATTTCTATGGTCTTTATATGGGGGGATGGTTTAAACAAAAAGGTGAAAGAGTCTTCTGGGATGTACGTCAACCTAAAAATGCAATCGTCATCAGTTTGAAAAACGAACGCTTCAAATCTTTAGTCATTGATGTCGATCATCCTGAAGAGACGGTTAGAGAAATTAGAAAACACCTTAACTAAACATATAGGAGCTAGTCAATCCATTTAAAAAATATATTGCAACGTTTGAGAAATGTAAAAGTATACATTTTTATCTAACATCTTCATACCTTAATTGTTGTAATTTCCACTTGATGATCATTAAGCCTAGAAGAATAAAAAATAGGAGGAACAAATAGTGCTTTGCTATAAAACTGTCTGAGCTGAGTATTTTCATGCCATGGGTTGCTGGAAAAATCAATCCCAGGTATGCTAAGGACTTAGGCAGCATCTCGCTTGGAAACATGATCCCTGAGAGCATCATGGAAGGTAAAAATATAATCTGTGAATACAGGGTTAGCTGAGATGAACTCTTTGCCAATAGACCTACTATATTTCCAATCAACAATGTCGCCAACAAAAATAAGAAAAATCCACTTAGATAAACCCACATATTTACTGGTTTTACAGCATCAAAAACCAATGGAGATAAAATAAAAATAATGACACTTACCACTATTAAATTCACCAAACCTGATAGGATATTTGACACGACAATAGCCCCCATAGGGATACCTGCAGACTTCAATGATTTTCGAATATCATTTTTAAAATACTCTAAAATAGAGCCTGGGGTTCCGAACAAAGCCCCCATGGTAATAGAAAAGATCGTCATAGATGCAATAATGGTTTGTTTTGATTCTGGCATTATGGTTGTAAATACTGCCCCCATAATCCCAAAGAAGAGTAAGGGAATGAGGTAATAAGCAATCAAAATCTCTGTACTTTTTATATCTAGCTTTGTTTTTAAATACAAGGTATACAGGGCTGCTTTCATTTTGCATTCTTCTCCTTTGCAATTTCAATATATCTTTCTTCTAAACTAGGCTTATCAATCGATAAGTCCAACAGTTGATAATGATTGGTTTTAATATATTGAAGCAGTTCCATTAGCCCCTGCAACAGATTATCTGTTGTAAAATGAACATAGCCATTCGTTTTTTCTTGTAACTGAACATGGCTAAATGGAATTTTAGCCAATTCTTTATCTAAACGAAGCTTAATAATGGTTTCCCTTCTTACATCTAAGACAATATCGCTAGGTGATGCAATTTTCCGAATCCTTCCTTCAACTAAAATAGCCACCCGATCACATAATGCTTCAACTTCAGCCATATCGTGGGAAGCAAGAATAATGGTTACGCCTTTTTGCTTTAATTTTCTAATTTCTTTATGTAATGAGACTCGTGCTTCAACATCCAATCCTGCCGTCGGTTCATCTAGAAAAAGGATTTTAGGATCGTGGGCTAAGGCTAGGGCCAAGTGTAACTTTCGTTTCTGTCCTGTTGACATCGCTTTATAAGGCTTGCGATCTATTTCTTCTAATTCAAAAGTATCTAGTAAATCATATCGAGGAGCCACGCCATTCCATAGACAGAATAAGTTCATCGCATCTTTAGCACAGATATGATTAGGCAGAGAAGAAGATTGCAATTGAATACCGACAACCCCTTTTTTTACAACTTCATCTGGGTCCAGTCCCATTAATTTAATTTCACCATTATCATATTTCCTTAATCCTTCCATGCATTCGAGAATTGTCGTTTTTCCAGCTCCATTCGGCCCTAGTAGGGCAAAGATTTCGTTTTCTTTAATTTCAAAACTAACCTTTTTTAATACTTCTTTATCACCATAATGCTTGGTTACTTCTCTTACCTCAATCATAGCTAACCTCCTCATTTAAACTTTAAGAAATGTGTCCTTGCTCACATGCGTTGCCCAAATCTTTCTATTTAATCTAGGCTTAAAAAAATCCAGCTTAACGATAGCTCTTTATCGTACAGGGAGTAGCCAAGGACTCATCCCAACGAAAAGACTTACATGACCCACATCATGTCGGACTAACCCCCACTGATTGAACATTTACCTTATGTAAAGGTTTTTCTTATAAATAAGTATATCATAGCTTTTATTATTCATTCCTTCTTTATTGTATCAATGCTGTTTATTGTGGTCGTTGAAGAGATCAGTTAAAAACAACAAATCATTCGCACGATATTTTCAATAAATATAAACCATTCGCATCCCCCTTATTTTAATGCAGGATGCGAATGGTTTTTGTAGTGAAGAAGAGCAGAGCCATGTGTGAGTCTATTCCTTGATTCTATTTTATTTTATCAATGGGTTACTTTTACATGAAATCAAAAAAATACCGGATCACATGAAAAAATATGGGAGCTGTATAAGTTAGACTATCGATTCGACTCAAATAACGACCTTTTAATTTCTCCCATTTCTCCTGATCATCTATCAGCAAATCTCTTTTTAATACAGAGCATGTTAAACTTCCAACAAAACCTGTCACACTAATGAGTATACCAGATATAACCCCAAATAGTGGTGTCAACGGGGTCAAGTATGGAAAAATCAAATAAGAAATACAAGTCGTTATGACTAAGCCCACGATGAATCCTTCCCATGAGATGTAAGCATTTGCGGTTGGAACAATTTTTCGTTTGCCGATATACGCCGTAGTTAGGTACTGGATAACATCATTAATCTGTGTCAAAACAACCAGATATAACATTAAGTTACCACCAAAGGTCGGATTTGCAATTGGAAAGTAAGCCAAATGACTTAATCCAAATACCATTAACATAAGGCCCCATTGTGTAAAGCTGACAGATTTCAGAAAGCCGACCGTACCCTTGCCAATAATTCTTGGAAGGGGCAAGAATAAGAAGACATAGATAGGAATAAAAACAATAAACATGCCATACCAGCCAATATAAATCCAATAAAAATGTAGTGGAATCGTCAAGTAAGACCATAAGAATATTCGCCTGTCAGACTTTCTCGTTTTTATCATCGAAAAATATTCTCTTAAAGAGACTAATGATAGAATCATAATCGCAATCAATGAAACAGTTGTATTGAATAATGTAGCAAAACAAAAGATAACAAACATTCCCCACCATGTATTCACACGGTATTGAATAATAGAGAGATCTTTTTCAGGCTGCCATTTTTTCATGATGAAGAAGCTAATCGTTACTAATGTCATAATCGAAAAAACAGTTAATAGCAGCCAGACTGAATCTTGCACAGAAATATCACCCCAATAACTCGTAAAATATCATTTATTTATTTTACTGCAAATACGTTATAATATAAAGGGAAAGTAAGGCTTTATTAAAATACTAAAGTCAAAACAAGTGATTATAAAGAAAATTTAGGTGATTGATTTGGAAGAAAAACAATATGTCTACATCATGTTATCTGATACTGGGACCTTATTTACAACCATGATAAAAGCTTACACAAAAGCCCCCTATAATCATGCATCGCTTGCTTTTGATCAGGAGTTAAATGAGATGTATAGTTTTGGGCGAAGAAATCCCAAGAATCCATTACATGGTGGATTTGTGAAAGAGAATATTCGGACAGGCACGTACAGTAGATATCCAGAAACAACTTGTGTTATCTATCGCTTAAAGGTATCTGAGCGTGAGAAGCAAAAAATGAAACGGATTTTAGAAGTATTTATTAAAAAACATAATAAATTTTTATACAATATCCTTGGTGTGATATGGGTTTCTCTGAAAGAACCAATTGAATTCAGCAATTCCTATTTTTGTTCACAATTTGTAGCCGATATTCTGAATCGTTCTGGGATTTACCTCTGGGACAAACTTCCGATCATGGTCACACCGGAGGATTTTAGAAAAAGTAAATGTTTAGAATTACTGTATGAAGGGAAACTAGCAAACTATCTAAAGCCAAACGATGGAGAATGATAGAGGCTATTAGGCATTGCTGTCAGATCGCTTGTGAAAAAACAATGAGAGTTTAAATTTTAAAAGGCTGGCAGATACTATTTTAATATTTTCCAGCCTTTTGTATTCTCTCTGGATGATTATTTTCGTATAGCAACCAGCCTTAACCATCCATTGAAATCTCAATAAAAGCACTTAGAAAATTTACTTTCCGTTATATTGCACAACATTTAAGAGTAAAATAATTAGAAAATTCTAAACGATAACTATTAGGGGATTCTCTTTAATGATATGTTGAACTACTCCACCTTGGCTTCTATGCCTGAAAATGGGGATTCCTGTGAACACCAGTGCAACCACCAGTTATTTTAGCAGGCTCTATCCGTAGTCCCTACGGTGAAAGTTTGACTGCTTTATACGACGGGTTCACCACACACCCTACTTTAGCTTGGTTTTCGCAACTTCAGTGTGTGGACCGGGTCGTGCTTGGATATTTTAGGTGACAAAGTATTTCTTGTCACAACCCTATATATCCAGTTTTCAAAGAACATTTCGTATAAAGATATTATACCATGCGAACAGGTGTTTTTCTACAAAAAAGACGATTTATCTCCACCCTAGCTTACGCTTGAGGATGGGTCTTCTCGTCCAAAATGATAAAGAACAGAGAGAAGGGTAACCAAATGATAAAAAGAATCAATGTGTTTCTCTGTATATTCTTATTAGGTTTATGTTTTTCCAGTACACTTTTGGCAAATGAAAATACAACACCATCAGGTATTCCGATTGAAGGTTTAGAAGAATTTGTAGACAGCTATGCAGAAGAGTACATAGGAGATACCGTAGCTGGTGCCGCAGTTATTGCTATTAAAGACAATCAAATTGTCTTATCCAAAGCCTATGGTTATGCTGATATAGACAATCAAATACCGATGGATCCAGATACAACAGTGCTGGAGTGGGGTTCAATTACAAAATTATTTGTTTGGGTCTCTGCTATGCAGCTCGCTGAACAAGGTGAACTGGATTTAGAAGAAGATATACGCGCCTATTTACCAGATGATTTTCTGACTAAGTTAAATTTTGATGAACCCATTACTATTCTTAATTTAATGCATCATAATGCAGGGTTTGAAGAATATATTTTTGATTTATTGTTTGACTCTCCAGAACAGTTGGTTTCTTTAGAGGAATCCTTAAGATTAACAGAGCCCGAACAGGTCTATAAACCTGGTGAAGTGGTTGCTTATTCCAATTATTCTACTTCCCTAGCGGCTTATATTATTGAAGAAATGACTGGACAGCCTTTTTATGAATATGTCGATGAGCATATTTTTACAGAATTAGGGATGACTCATTCTACCATGCATCTACCTGTTGAGGATAATCAAGAAATTATGCTTGATAAGGGAAAAGGGTATTTATCTGGAGAGAATGGTCAATTTACGGAATCTCAGCCTTTCTATATTTCTATGTATCCGAGTGGAGGAATCAATGGAACAGCAACAGATTTGGCGAAGTTTGCCCAGGCTTTGATATCACCTGAATCAGAAGATACTTCCTTATTTCAAGAAAGCCAAACACAATCTGAGTTACTTTCAACAAGTTATTCTCCTGAAGGGGATGTTCCGGGGCTTGCACATGGTTTCTGGGAATATGATGGTGAATACAGAGGATTAACACATGCAGGGAATACAGTTGCTTATTCTAGTAATATGCAGATTGTACCGGAAGATAATTTTGCCATTATCGTTTTGACCAATCAAGCTGATGAAACAGATCTTTCATATGGACTGATAGATGAATTGGTTGGAAGAGGCGATCAAACAGTACAAGAAAATCTTCCGCCAGCTTCTGCTGTGGAAGGATCCTATCTAACGGCACGCCGTACATACAATGGTTTTATGAATCTTTATGCTTATTTAGCTCCATTGGATGTCCAATCGATTAATGATAATGAAATTGAATTAGACTTAGCAGGTTTTAAAGCGACTTATCTGCAAACAAGTCCATATGTATATAAACTGAAAAACGGAAATGATATTTTTATACCAAACAATGTCATGTACTTTCATGTAGATGATGGAGAAGCAGAGCAAATTTCAACGATGTATGCTGATTATGTACCTATGGATAAAAGCAAACCTTTCCTCTTCATCAGTTTAGCTCTGTTCATTTGGTCCATGGTGTATTTTCTAATTTCTCCATTTGTGTTAATGGTGACGGCATTTTTACGAAAGAGAAGAGGACAAAGAGCAACAATCGTTACAAGGTGGAATTGGGTATTGACGCTATCAGGAACAGCATTGGCCGTTAATCTAGCGATATTAGTTATCCGCATGTTATCTAATCCTATGCGGACCTATTCAGAGTTACTTCCTCACTTTATCGGAAACTATTGTTTAACGGGGATTAGTTTTATTTCTATGATTATGCTTCTCGTGTACTGGAAAAAAACGCGGACATCTAAAATACAGAAATTCGGCTACCTACTAACCTGTATCAGTAGCATTTTATTTATTATTTGGTTAATCGTCTGGCAATTTTATTCTTAATTGAATTAAAGTAATTAAACCAGATAAAACGATCTTAATAGCCCTAACGGAGTCTCTTTATGAAAAGCTTCTTCCCTTTAGGGCTATTTTGTCATGGTGCCGTATTATTTCATGTTTATATATCAGTTAAAATACGGTCTGAGTCGTGCCTTTAAAGTTAAAAAAGTTTTAACTTGAGCTGACAGTCACTCATTCCAGGAAAAACAGTGCCACCACACTATTCTAGGAAAAAATAGTCGCTGTAACAGTCAGTAGGTGATATCAGCTAGACAACTAAAATAACAGGGTAAAAAAACAATATATTTTATCAGAAAAAGCTTTTTTTGGTTTGGAGAAGCTAAAAAGATATAAATCGTTCGGAAAGTGAATTCACTGAATAGAAAAGGGGCTGTTTATTTTAAAAAAGATCAGGGAATATAAAAAGAACTGTTAAATAATTCAATGCCATACTCAGACTGAAAATAGATAATTTCTATATACTAGAACAGTTATGGCACTGTTCAAAAAGGATAGAGTAGGGGGATTAAAAGGTTTTCCTGAACATAACCCGATCAATTCAATTTCTTAATATTTGTATTAATTATGATCTTTTAAAGCATAACGATTGTTGTTCTAATCTTTTTTTAAGGATATGGATAAAGTAAATTATATATTTTTTCTTAATCATTTCTTGTTTTAAAATTTAAGTATGGACAGAACATTAAAGTGAATAATACAGGCAATAAGCTTTTTAATCTTTCTCTAAAAAAATAACTTTAACGGGCATTTGGACACCTAATTTTAAGGAGGAAGTTAGTATAAAAGTTGGTTATCATGCTTGTCCTAGATACAAGGTTTATAAAAATTTAGATGCGGATGATTTAGACCATTTGAATATCACTTTAACGAAACTTGGTATTGATTTTAAAACACAGTCTAATCATGAAAATGCTACTGATATAAAAAAGGAACCTATTTTAAAAAATTGCATAAGATCTAGCAAATAACTTGAAATCATAAATAAATCCATGTATAGTTTAATTCGTATTATTTCTATAGGAATTATTATAAATTACTAAAGGAGGTCAATATCCAAATGGATAATTGGTTTATTGTATTAAATGTTTTTATTTTATTAGCTCTAATTGGATTACTTATTTATATGCAGAAAAAACACGTAGCTTTTTCCAAACGTGTATTTTCTGGAATGGGACTGGGGATTCTCCTAGGAATTATGTTGCAAGTCGCTTATGGCGAAGGATCTGACGTCGTTACTGGAACCCTTGATTGGTACGGTATTGTCGGAAGCGGCTATGTAAGGTTCTTGATGCTTATTGTTGTTCCGCTCGTTATGGTTTCCATTATTCGGGCGATTATCAATCTGAATGAAACCAAACAGCTTGGCAAAATGACAGCATGGATTATTGGGATGCTCATTTCTACCACGTTAATTGCCGCTGCTGTCGGGATAGGATCTTCACTTTTATTTGATTTAAATGCAGAACAGATTGAAGCAGGCCAGGAAGAAACAGAACGCGGTATTTCAATGGAAGAAAGTTTCGCCTCCATGGAAGAAGAGACGACACCGCAGCGTATTATCAACTTTATCCCAAATAATATCTTTTTAGATATGACGGGGGAAAGGTCTACATCCGTTATTGCTGTCGTTATTTTCTCTGTACTCGTCGGAATTGCAACGCTAGGTGTGCGGCGTAAACAGACGGAACAGGCAGAATTATTTACCAAAATGGTTAATGCCGTTTTTGCTATTGTAATGAGGCTGGTAACTTTAATTCTACGTCTAACGCCATTTGGAGTTTTGGCATTGATGACAAATATGGTTGCCAGTACAAACTTTGCTGGAATTATCCAACTAGGTAAATTTGTTATAGCTTCTTATGTGGCACTGATTGCTATGTTTATTATTCATATGCTGATCGTCAGTGGGTTTGGCTTAAATCCAATTACCTTTGTTAAAAAAGCGATTCCTGTCCTTGGATTTGCATTCACATCACGCTCCAGTGCAGGTGCCATACCATTGAATGTGGCGACACAGAAAAATGCCTTGGGTGTAGAAGATGGTGCAGCGAATATGTCCGCCTCATTTGGGGCAACCATGGGGCAAAACGCTTGTGCAGGTATTTATCCAGCCATGTTAGCAGTGATGATAGCACCAACAGTCGATATCGATCCATTATCAATTGCATTCATTGTGCAACTGGTTTTGATTACAGCAATCAGTTCCTTTGGTGTAGCCGGTGTTGGTGGGGGAGCAACTTTTGCAGCAATTATTGTTCTCTCTTCTATGGGCTTGCCAATCGCCTTAGCAGGCTTGCTGATTACAGTAGAACCGCTAATTGATATGGGGCGTACCGCAATCAATGTTAATGGAAGTATGCTATCAGGTACGGTATCATCTAAAGCACTCGGCACATTAGATGAGTCCATCTATTCTGATAAAAATGCCGTTGTAGAAAACAGTGGTATTTAATTTAAAGCTAGCTAAAACAGTTGTGTTCAACATGAGCACAACTGTTTTTTATTATGCTTATTATCTCATCTACATTCGGAAATGAACCACTTTACATACATTAGAATTTTTAAAGCAAATTAGACATTCAAATAGTGATAGGTTAATGATACTGGAAAAGAGATAAGATATATCAAGCAATATCTCTTTTTCAGTGTATGACTGACGCTCGTCTTACTTTATATCAAGCACAAACTCTTATGAATATTTTTAACTTCTTTGCTAAAAATAAATCTAACTACCATTGTTAGGAGATGAATCTATATGAGTGAACGTGAAAAAAATAAAAAAGAAAAGCAATTAGAATCTCATATTAGAGATACTAGGAATCAAGAGATGATATCCAATGAAGGGAAAAAGATTGTCGATGATGAAAATTCACTGACAGCTGGTGATCGTGGACCAACCTTAATCGAAGACTTTCTGGCTAGAGAAAAGTTGGCGCATTTTGATCGTGAGCGAATACCCGAACGGGTTGTTCATGCGCGAGGGTATGGTGCCTATGGCGATTTTGAATTGTATCAATCAATGAGTGATGTAACGATGGCAGACTTTTTACAAGACCCCTCCAAAAAAACACCGCTCTTTGTGAGATTCTCACAAGTTATTGGTTCAAAAGGTTGTAATGAAACGGTTCGAGATGTACGAGGATTTTCAATTAAGTTTTACACAGATGACGGAAATTTTGATCTTGTTGCGATAAACATGCCTGTTTTTTTCATTCAAGATGCGATTAAATTCCCTGATTTAATTCACTCTGTTAAACCAGAACCCGATAATGAATACCCTCAGGGGCAAACGGCACACGATACTTTTTGGGATTTTATGGGAAGCAACCATGAGACCACCCATATGGCGATGTGGATTATGTCCGATCGAGCCATTCCTAAAAATTACCGGACAATGGAGGGTTTCGGTGTCCACACCTATCGCTTTGTAAATAAAGATGGAGTTGCCCATTTTATCAAGCTTCATGTCAAACCTGTACTAGGTGTTCATCCCTTAATTTGGGATGAAGCGCAAAAGCTTGGAGAAGATGCTGATTTTCACCGCAGAGATCTTTGGACAAATATCAAAATGGGAAATTATCCAGAATATGAGCTTGCCGTACAGATTATCAAGGAAGACCAAGAGTTTATGTTTGATTTCGATATTCTAGACCCAACTAAGTTGTGGCCTGAGGAAGACGTTCCACTTCAAAAAGTAGGGAAGATAACATTGAACAAAACAGTCGATAATGCCTTTTCAGAAACAGAACAAAGTGCCTTTCATCCAGGGAATATTGTTCGTGGCATTGATTACTCCAATGATCCGTTGCTGCAAGGACGATTATTTTCATATACCGACACACAACAGGCACGAATTGGTGCCAATTATCAACAGCTTCCGATCAATAAGCCGATTGTTCCTGTTTATAACAACCAGAGAGATGGGAATTCACGCCATGTGATTGATCGTGGAAAAGTCTCTTATCACAGAAATTTATTAGCAGACAATACGCCATCAGAAGTTCCTGTGGACAAGGGGGGCTTTGTGACTTATCCTTCAAGTGTCGAGGGATTGAAAAAGCGTAAAACAGCTTCATCGTTCAAAGATCATTATTCACAAGCTAGACTCTTCTGGAACAGCATGACACCAGTCGAACGAGAGCATATTATTGGCGCCTATAGTTTTGAATTAGGAAGATGTCTACACGTACCTGTACGCCAGCAAATGGTTGATCGCTTAGCAAGGGTCAGTAAAGAACTTGCTGAACCTGTTGCCAAAAATGTTGGGGTTACCGTACCAGACGTAGAAGAATCAACAGTTACAAAATCTTCACCCGCTATCAGTTTGATGAATACAACGTTTGTGGCAGATACACTGAAGGTTGCTGTTTTTCTTGCTGAAGGTTTTCCTGGAAGTGAAGTAGAAGCCCTTCTAAAACAGTTGAAAGAGGCGAAG
Source organism: Amphibacillus sp. Q70 (assembly GCF_052055485.1). Classification (GTDB taxonomy): domain Bacteria; phylum Bacillota; class Bacilli; order Bacillales; family Amphibacillaceae; genus Amphibacillus. Next base: position 3,067,593 of record NZ_CP197171.1, read on the forward strand.
ATACATCCGGTTATTGTTAGTGGCAGCCTAGGTGAAGTTAAGGGGAGCGATGGGATCACTTATCAGGTGGACCAAAGTTTTCTAACAGGATCTCCATTGAGTTATGAAGCTGCCTATCTTGTTGGTGGTACCGAAGTGGATGATTATTTTCATCACCAAGCCCGTACCTTTATTATGAATATGTACAATCATTTCAAACCGATAGGCGCTAGAAAAGAGAGTAGTCACTTACTGAAGGAAATGGGAATTGAAGGAATGCCAGGCGTTATTATCGATATAGACCCACACTTCGGACAAACATTTATCGACACAATGGCTAAGCAACGCTTTTGGGAACGACCAAGTTATCTTTATCATGTTTAAGGTAAAATAAGTCTGACTCTGGTTGATTTGTATAAGAACGGTTCATTTTTTCAGTCAAACCAAGAGATGATGGAATAGAATGCATCTTGATAATAATCAACCAGATCATTTTTTACTATTTTCGAAGGATTCAAGTGACGAAAAGTCAGTCTCGTTTTTTGCCAATTAAAAGTCTGATTATCGACTAAAAGTTCGGTGTCAGGCTTTTTTATTTAATGATTAAAATGAGAAAAGCACAGACAAAAGAACATACGTTTGCTATAATGGTTCTAGAACAACTCCTTGGTCCAGTCCTCTATTCTAATCAAAGGATGTGTGCTTATGTTAGCCACCATGTCACCCACTTCTTATGCCATTCCACCAAAGATCAATCACCACGTTGCCGAAGATCAAGATTCTTATCAGGGAAGAAAGAAGAAACGCCTATTTAGTCAGCTAGCCGACCGAGAGCTAATGGATTTGAAGATAGACTATGCCTTTAAGCAGCTGTTTGACAATGAACAGAACAAGAACATCACGCGTGCTTTCTTAAACGGCTTTCTCCACCAATCAGGTCGAGCACCAGCCAAAGAGATTATCTTTAAAAATGTAGAGATCGGTGGTGAATATGAATATGATAAGGAATCGCGAATGGATCTGTTGATTGAAACGGAGAATCAAGAAAAGATCAACATAGAAATTCAGTTCACAAATCAGTATAATATGATTAAGCGAACCTTATATTATTGGGCTAGACTTTATAGTCAACCTCTAGCCAAAGCACAGGATTATAGTACTTTAACTTATCTAAGCAGAAGTCGCCCATTCTCTACAGGTGGGTGATGAATGCCGTTCGGTATGAGGGTTACCGTTGGTAACTCGAAAACCGACATGTAAGGGTTATGGCCTTTTTATTTTGTTCTATGTTATAATCAGTCTATATAAGAAATGAGTTGATATAACAATGGAATTAGATACTAATAATCATTCAGTATTTCTCCTATATTACCATCTTGTGCTGGTAACTAAATACCGTAGACAAGTGATTGATGATGAAATATCTGAATTTGCTAAAAATACTTTTGAACGTATTTCAGAAACATATCAAATTACATTAGTTGAGTGGAATCATGAGAAAGACCATGTTCACATCATGTTCAAGGCACAACCCAAAACAGAGCTGACAAAATTCATCAATGCTTATAAAAGTGCTAGTTCACGATTGATAAAACGTGATTATCCAAGAGTAAAACAATTTCTTTGGAAAGAAATGTTTTGGTCTAAAAGCTTTTGTCTTATGACAACTGGTGGCGCACCAATCGATGTCATCAAAAAGTATATTCAGAATCAGGGCAATAACCATAAATAGAGAGTAGGTGACCTTTATGGAACGATTAAAAGCATATAAATTTAGAATTTATCCAACAGAAGAACAAGAAATTTTCTTTGCTAAATCTTTTGGTTGTGTCCGTAAGGTCTACAATCTAATGCTCAATGACCGAATGAAAAGTTATGAAGAAACCAAAAACGATTCTTCTAAAAAAATGAGATTTCCAACACCTGCTCAATACAAGAAAGACTTTCCGTTTTTGAAGGAAGTAGATAGCCTTGCTTTAGCGAATGCGCAACTCAATTTGGATAAGGCGTATAAAAATTTTTTTCGTGATAAATCCGTCGGATTTCCTCGCTTCAAAAGCAAGAAAAATCCTGTTCAAAGCTATACAACCAACAATCAAAATGGAACAGTAGCTTTGATTGATAATAAATTTATCAAAATTCCTAAGTTGAAATCTCTAGTCAAAATTAAGCTTCATAGACAACCTAAAGGTCTTATCAAATCTGCTACAATATCCCGTCATTCAAGCGGTAAATACTACATTTCCTTGTTGTGTAAAGAAGAAGTTGTCGAGTTGCCTAAAACCAACTCTGCTATTGGAATTGACTTAGGTATTACTGATTTTGCCATTCTTTCTGACGATCAAAAGATTGATAACAATAAATTCACATCAAAAATGGAAAAGAAACTAAAACGTGAACAACGTAAGTTGTCAAGACGTGCATTAGTAGCTAAAAAGAAAGGTACTAATCTATTTGAAGCTAAAAACTACCAAAAGCAGAAACGTAAAGTGGCTCGTTTGCACGAAAAAGTAATGAATCAACGTAACGACTTTCTAAATAAGTTGAGTACAGAAATTATCAAAAATCACGATATTATCTGTATTGAAGACCTAAATACAAAAGGCATGTTGCGTAACCATAAATTAGCTAAAAGTATTTCTGATGTATCGTGGTCTAACTTTGTGGCGAAACTACAATACAAAGCTGACTGGTATGGACGTGAAATTATCAAAATTGATAAATGGTTTCCGTCTAGTCAAATCTGTTCAGAATGCGGACACAAAGACGGCAAGAAACCGCTCGAAATTCGAGAATGGACTTGCCCAATTTGTCATACTATCCATGACCGAGACATCAATGCAAGTATCAATATTCTGACCGAAGGTCTGAGAATAAAAGAATTAGCTTAGATTAGATAAAAACAAAAACCGTAGGAACTATGGGGATAGCTTGGTAAACAAGAGAAACCGCTGCGAATAAAGACATACGCTTGCAAGTAAGCTCTGTTCCCAAGAAGCTCCCACTTCAAGCGTTAAGAACCGTAAGGTTTAGCTAAGTGGTGAGTAGTTCACAATCCGTCATCACGATCAACATTATGAACTTCAATCTTTTTCGAGATCTTCCAGCTTATCACACGGTCTATCAGCTGATCGAACGCCAGTATCAGCGACCCTTGACGGATACGATGGAATGTCATTTTGTTGAAATCCCCAAACTGCTTAAGGCTTGGAAGCAGGACGAACTCAATCCGAAAGAAGACGTGTTGACCCGTTGGTTATTGTTGTTAGGCACAGTAGATACCGAACAGAATCAATTTCATGACTCAATTTATCAAGAATTGGAGGAGCTTGCCATGAGAGATGAAATCTTAAGTGAGGCAATGGAAAACTGGAATGAATTAAGTCATACCGAAGAGCAACGCCTGGCCTATGAAGCCCGTCTGAAACAAGTCTTAGATAAACAAGCCCGTCAATATCGGGAAGAAGAGCGCAAACGATTAGAGGAAGAATTGGCCAGAGGTCAGCAAGAGCTGAGTAAAGGTCAACAAGAGTTGAGTAAAGAGCAGCAAGAGTTAAGTAAAAAGCGGGCAGAGCTGGATAAAAATCGAGAAAACCTAAGTAAAGAACAAGAAAGTTTAAATAAAGATCAAGAAAATCTAAGTAAAGATCAAGAAAATCTAAAGAGATATCAAGAAAGCCTAAAACGAGAAAAAGCAGAATTAAAACAAAAGCAATCAGGACTAGAACGAGACCAATCATCAATAGAACAAGAACAAGTGACCTTAGAACAAAAGCAATCAGAAATAGAGAGAGATCAGCAAGCATTAAACCAAGGAAAAATGGAATTAGCCCACGAAAAGGCAGAGCTAACAAAAGAGAGAGAAAAGTTAGCAAACACTAAAAAGGAAATCGTGCGTCAATTAATCAAGCAAGGTTTGGAAGCCTCTATGATTATGGAAAGTACAGGACTTTCAGCGGCTGAATTAGCGGTCATAAAAAAAGAGACAGAACTTGAATAAGTACCCGGACTAATCGTTAGTTTAATAACTCAAACATAAAAGGCGTTTCTAGTAAAAGAGGTGTCTTTTTTTATCAAGTGGAAGAGCGTGATCATATAGAATATCGATCTCTCTCATAACTGTAAATTATTTAAAGAACAAATGAAAATAATTAAAGTTCTAAATATTTTAGCTTCAATGGGCATAGTTTGTGTTATAACATTATTAGGACTGCTGATTTTAGTTAATTAAAGCAAGAATAAGTAGATAATAAGAAAATCATCAAAGAAAAGCTTGATACAATATGACTCTGCTGGAGATGAGAAGAATGATGGATTTAAAGATCAAGAATATCGATGAAAATCTAGCTAAACAAATTTTAGGATGGAGATATGACAAACCTTATGATTTTTATAATAATCCAGTAAATGATGATGGAATGAAAGAAATGCTTGACGGTTCCTATCGAGTTTTATTTGATAAAAAAGGAGAAGTGTTTGGTTTCTTTTGTACTGGAAAAGCAGCTCGCATACCAATTGGCCATCAGCACGGTGTTTACAAGGAGAATGGTATAGATATCGGTCTTGGAATGAATCCTGATCAGGTAGGAAAAGGAATGGGTTATGATTTTTGTCGTTTTATTATCAAATACATAGAGAAACAGAACGAAGGCGTTCCGATCAGACTCTCTGTCGCAGCCTTTAATAAAAGAGCCATCCATTTATACGAAAAGATAGGTTTTGTCAAGACAGCTTCTTTCACCACAGACTCGGCAGATTTTTTGACCATGATTAAGGAATGATAATGACCTGATCTTGCTAGGACGAAAACCCCTAGCCGAGCGAAACAAAATAAGAGAAATGCTCCATTCAATAGTAAAATCACCATTAAAAATTCAAGATCACTCCATTGTGCTTTCATGATTTAATCACTATATGAAAGGGTTATTGAAAAAAGAAGGGGATAGATTATGTTAAAAGCAGCTTTAATGATCATCTTATTTTATCTAATTAATTTTGTGTCATGGGATTTGATGGTAGATTATCAGATGGTTTCACCAGAGTGGGCGTCTTTAATTGTTTATACTGTCTTGTTTGTGGTGAGTTTAGGATTATACGGACGTCATCTATGGGATGAAAGAGATAGATTTAAGAAAAAAATAGATACGTGGTGGAAGTTTTTCTTAGAACTATTGATTTTATCTTTTCTAGGTGCTGCTTTAACTTTGCTTGCTTTTCATTTAACGAGTCATTCGGGACAGCCGACTAATCAGGAGAATTTAAGCAATATGGTCGATTCTTTGCCAGTCATTTTTAGTTTGGTTATGGTGACTATATTGGGTCCCGTTATTGAAGAGTTGACTTTTAGACAATCGATAGTTGGCGTTATGTCCCGTTCTAAAACATTATGGACGGTTGTCTCAATCATTATATCAGTGGTTGCTTTTGATATGATTCATGTTGTTGAGCTTCACGAATTCTGGCATTATTTACCGATGTCTGTTTTATTAGTATTCTTTTATATAAGATATGAACGGAACGTTTGGGCGTCGATAGCTTTTCATATTTTCTATAACTTATCTGGCTACTTGTTATTAGCGTTAGGCGTTTTATTTGCTTAACCTACGAATGAAATGGAATAGGTAATAGGAAGGCACTTCAAAATTGAGGGACCTTTTTCACCTGATTTCTGGGAGACAGATACTCTATTTACAAATTCAAGTTGAACAGCCAAAATTCTTTTACCAAATAGAAGGTTATGAAAAAGAAATGAATATTATGGTAATATTGAAGTGTGGGATTTGCGAATGGATGTATGCTGGGTTATTGAATTATACTAAATGAAGGTTTTTCTGATGGAAATGCCAACACATATCATTGCGGTAGGCGGTATCGTGGAAGATGGAGAAGGAAATATATTATTAGTTAAAACGCATCACGGAGGTTGGGTCTTTCCTGGTGGGCAAGTTGAGGTAGGGGAGAACTTGATGGACGCTTTAGCTAGAGAAGTGAAAGAGGAAAGTGGTATAGACATACAAATATCAAACTTGATCGGCGTTTATTCTAATACGGGAATTCATAAATGGTATGATGGTGTAACTGACGTGCCGACTAAACTCATGTTAGATTATATTTGTGATCCAGTTGGAGGAGAGTTGTCTACCTCAGATGAAACATCGGAAGTCCAATGGGTAAAAAAAGAAAAAGTGTTAGATTTGATTTCAGCACCAGCTATTCGCACGAGATATAAAGCGTATTTGGATTTTTTAGGGGAAATAAAATATATGGAGTACGTTACTCATCCGGAATTTGCATTACAACAAGATAGAACCATTTAGTGACCTATTTTAAAAGCAGCAGGTATTCGAGTATGAATATATAGCTGTTTCCAATTGTTATTCCTTTTCTTTGTTGAAAGGCATGCCTTATACATATAGTCAAAAAAAGACAAATCTTATTCGTTGACAACATACCTATACGGGTATAATATATAACCTATAAGCTCATTATGATAAAGGAGTGTTTTTCATGAATCAAATCACACTGTATACCACAAGTACTTGCCCATACTGCACGATGATGAAGAATTTTTTGTTGGAGAAGGGACTTTCTTTTAATGAAGTCAATGTTCAACAAGATCCAATCGCTGCGGAACGCTTGGTAAATACAACAGGGGAGATGGGTGTTCCTCAAACTGAAGTAAACGGGCAATGGGTATTAGGTTTTGATCCAGAAAAAATCATCCAGTTGCTAAAATAAAATAGATCGTCGGCCGAAATCAAAAAAGAGTGTTTCTTCAATGCTTGAAATAAGCAAACAGATTGAAGGGATACTCTTTTTTTATCTGGTTGAAATTATAGTCAATCGAAGCCCCGTTTATTGTATGAACTTATCCTCGAAACTCGAAAGCCGTTTTACTCGCTTCACTTATAATTATTCAACTTTCTCAGTAAGATTTTTGGAACAAATCTAGCTTGCCTAAGAGTAAACTTACTTTTAAGTATAAGACTTGACTTTGTAGATAGATCATTTCAACTGACAATAAAATATCATACTTTCGTTTTAGATCCGCAGGTGAGATATGTTCCGCTTTCCTATGGGCGAGGAGGCGTACAGGACGTTGGTCATGCAAATGTTTTCGGTGGGGCGAGTAATCGCAGTCCCAGGCGTTGTCACAGGACGTGACGAAGTTAGCCTGCCTTGAGCTAACTTTGACAAGCCAAAACCACTTGTCAAAGTGGATCTCAAGCTCACGCTACTCCCACGGGAGTCTGCACATATCTCACCTGCTGAATAGCAGTATTTATCGCTGATTGATTTACTGGCTGACCGATAAAAAGATTACGTCATGTGACGTTGGTACAAAAACACAGCGTAAGAAAACCGTTTATTTTTATGGTGTAACCCATCTTATCTTTCTGAAGTGAGAAGAAAGTTTTACGGAGGGCTTATAATAAAAGTAACTTCCACTTTTGATTTTACTTGGTTGGACTTACTTATTCAGTAAGAACGACCTGTTTGAGTGGAGATAAGCAATGGGTGAGACTCCTCGAAAATACAAGTCAATTTTCTTCGTGCGATGTATCGCTGTCGAGGTTTTCCTTGTTCTGCGGGAATAGGATGAGCTGAAGATCCACTTGAGGAGTGGTTTTTGCTCCTCAAGTTAGCTGAAGCCAGCCCCGCGAAAAGCGAACCCATTGCTTTTCGGAACGAAATAGCTTTCTATATGTGTAAGAACATCGAACCCAGACCTCCGTGTACAAGTAAAGTCAATAGGGTTATTGCATGACGGGTCTCTCGAACACAGTCAAAGGTGAATGACTAATTTTAGTGTGCGAAAGTTGAGTAATTATTTATCAATTAAGCCGAAAAAAATTAACTAGATTAGCATGTTCTGAAACATTGAAACATTTATTCTTAATAGCACTATTTTTATTGGATTTTAAAGAGTATACATAGCCATTTTGATTGAAGTGTAGATTATCCATCTTAGTATTTTTAGTATTTAATGAAAAGAAGGGAGAATCATAATGAGTCTTATTGAAACGGATACCCTGTTATTGACGGGAATTATTTTGGCGCTTGGTGCAGGAGCACTGTCATTCCTATCTCCTTGTGTGTTACCCATTTTTCCTGCTTATATGTCTTACATTACTGGCATTAGTGTTAAAGATTTGCAAGGAAATCATAATCTCAAAATTCGCAGTCAATTATTGAGTCATTCCTTTTTCTTTTTGCTCGGTGTATCTTTCGTATTTATCAGTCTAGGAGCCGGTGCTTCTTTTTTGGGACAAGCGCTACAAAAATTATTGGTTGGAAATACAGGATTATTTATTCAAAGAATGGCAGGAGTTTTTATTGTGATCATGGGGTTATTTGTTATAGGTTGGCTGAAGATACCATCACTAATGAAAGAAAGACGATTGCATTATACCAAAAAACCAGCCGGATTTATTGGTACTTTCTTTGTTGGATTAGGTTTTGCAGCTGGCTGGACACCTTGTATCGGTCCCATCTTTGGTTCCATATTACTGCTTGCTACTACACAGCCTGGACAAGGCCTATTTTACACTCTTTTTTATATCATCGGTTTTGTTTTACCTTTCATTACACTAACTTTTTTCCTTGGGTCAACGAAATGGCTGGCGAAACATAGTGGAACCATCATAAAGGCTGGGGGCTTATTAATGATTGTCATGGGACTTGTTCTATTTTTCGGTTTAATGCCACGAATTTCCTTACTTTTACTTGATGTCATACAGGATACATGGCTGTCGCGATTAGGATAAAGGTTCTGAAGGATCAGGTCATAAAAAATACGATTTTCATAATAGTATAGGATAATATGGTAACATTTACTATAAAATCAGACCTTAACGAGTTGGGAG